>CAYYKO010000001.1:0-101758 GCA_964441695.1 uncultured Ruminococcus sp.
ACCTTGACCGTGTTTACGCTGCGAATACGCCTATTGCCGGAGATATGACCTTGCTCCGCTGTGATGGAACCCGCGCGCGTGTTTTCGGATGGGTTACAAAATGCATCAACGAACAAGGCAAAGCAGAGTTTCAAAGCGTGTGTATGGATATCACGGAACGTTATCAAACGCAAAAAACGAGAGAAAGCACTCGCTATCTGCACGCTCTTGCCGATGTTTACGATAAGATTTTCGAGTTCAATCCGGATACCAATACTGTGAAATGTCTGCATTGTGAGGAAACATCCTATTTTAAGCGCTTTGAAAATATAGCAATGCAGATTGAAGATGCATTGGACAAATGGCTGATTGATTCCGTAAGTGCAGAACAGCAGGATAATGTTCGGCAATTTTTCGATGATTTTTATCAGAAGAAATTGAAAGCAACTGGCGGAAAACCGCCGCAAATTACCTATAAAGCTCGTTCGGCCGACGATAGTATCAAGCAGTATACAGGTGTATTTATTAAGGTTGATGAATCGGTTAGTCTCTATTGTTGCCGGGAGACAAAAGAGACAGCAGATTCTGCGGCATTGAGGGAAGAAAACAAACAACTGAAAGAAAAAATGCGTAATTTAGTCACGCAATTTTCCGACGGAATTGCTGCTTTTGAAGTTACTGCAGACGGTTTGGTAAAGCCGTTGTATGCAACCGAGAATGTTTGTGAATTCTTTGGCTATACCGAAGAAGAGTGGCTTCCGCTTACCGAACGGTTTACGCCACTTGAAAACTTCGTTGCATATAGTGAAGTGGCTTATGAGAATTTTGCCGAATTATTGAGAACGGGAGAAGCGGAATTTTCTTATTTTGACTTTCAATCTGAGACGGAGCGTAAAATGAAAGCGATTTGTTCCGAGAAAGAACCGAGTGCCAATTCTTCACGTTATATTATGCTTTATCCGGTAGAGGCTGATTTGGAAGAGGCAAAGCAAACCTTGCCCGAAAAACGCACGGTATCTATTCGTACTTTTGGATATTTTGACGTTTTCGTAGGAGATACTCCGATTGCGTTCCGCAACAAAAAATCCAAGGAGCTTTTTGCTCTGCTTGTTGATCGTAAAGGAGGATATGTTACTTCTGAAGAAGCTATCAGCTTCTTGTGGGAGGATGAACCGGTAAACACTTTGACACTTTCAAGATACCGCAAGGTCGCTCTCCGCTTGAAAAGCACATTGGAGGAGTACGGAATTCCCGATATTGTTGAGTCCGTAGATGGAAAACGCCGTATCGTACCGGATAAAGTCGAGTGTGATCTGTACAATTACCTTTCCGGGAAAGTGGAATATTTACCACTTTTCAAAGGGAGTTATTTAACGAATTACAGTTGGGGCGAAACGACTTTGGGAGAGCTGGTGAATAACCCAAAATGAGCCTTTTTATGAGCAAGTATACACATAAGGTCAATTATTATGAGACCGACAAAATGGGAATAACCCATCATTCAAACTATATCCGATTTATGGAAGAAGCCAGGATGGAGTATCTGTCTGAAATAGGGTTCCCAATGACAATGCTGGAGAATGCAGGGATAACCTCTCCGGTTATTTCGGTAAACTGCGAATACAAGCACACAACTACTTATAGTGACGAAATTGAAATTGACGTATGCGTGTCCGGATATACAGGGGTGCGGTTGATGCTTTCTTATACTATGACGGACAAGACAACTGATGTGTTGGTGGCAACCGCATCGTCTGTACATTGCTTTATCAATCAAGACGGAAAGCCAATTGCATTAAAAAAATATTTTCCGAAACTTGATGCAATCTTAAAGACGGCTAATTAACCGTTCAAAGGACACAAAAGGTGGCAAGCTGTCTTAATAAGGCAGTTTACAGACAGTAGTCAATTGTGGAAAGGAATCTACATAATGAGCATTACCACGATTTTATTTGATTTGGATGGTACGCTTCTGCCAATGGATCAGGATGTTTTTTCAAATGCCTATGTAAAAGGATTGGCGATGACCGCAGCGACGGCCGGGTATGAGCCGAAAGCATTTTCAAAAGCTGTCATCGCCGGAACATATGCTATGGTAAAAAATGATGGGAGCAAGACAAATGAGGAAGCGTTCTGGGATACCATTGTAGAGATTTATGGAGACAGTGTAAAACAGGATGTACACATCTTCGATGAGTTTTATCGGACGGATTTTCAAAACATTCAATCCGTTTGCGGTTATACACCCAAAGCAAAAGAACTGATCAAGAAAATCAAGACGAAGGGATACCGTGTCGTACTTGCAACCAACCCACTGTTTCCGTCAGTTGCAACCGAGAGCCGAATCAAATGGGCAGGACTTGCTGCAAGTGACTTTGAACGGTACACTACATTTGAGTATTCACACTACTGCAAACCAAATCTTAATTATTACAAAGAACTACTTGAGCAGTTACATCAGGTTCCTGAGGATTGTTTGATGATTGGAAACGATGTAAGTGATGATATGGTTGCCAATCAGCTGGGAATGAAAGTGTTTCTTCTTACGGACTGCTTAATCAACAAGAATAATACTGACATATCTGTTTATCCTCACGGCAGCTATGATGAATTAGAATCATTTATTGATAAATTAAGCAACGTCAGTTAGTAGTACAAAGCAAAAAAATGGAAGTGAATCCAAAATTCGCTTTCATTTTTGCTTTTTGTTAACAAATACTTTTTTGCGGAAAAACACCTTGACAAATATCGTCTCAAAAAGAAATTTTCTCCGTTTTGTCAAGAAAAATGAATTAAAATTTTGCCTTACAGAACTTTTGTTCGGTACTGTAATGAGTATACTCAATATGAGCATTATAATTATTGTAAAACAGAATAAGCTAAGGATATTAGAATCGTCATTGGCGGAGTCTATTTATAGGCTCGTCTCCAATGGCGATTTTTTATGCCATCGGAACCGGATGCAGCGGAACACTCCAATACAGAAAGGCATCAGGAAACTACAAGTGAATACCCGTGTCGGTGACAGATACAAAGGACGATGTAATAGCTTCGCCAAGATGCACTTTTATGCCAAGCGAGCAGTCGGCGGTAAGAGAATTCATCGACAAATGCCTATGGCAAACGAATTACAAAAATGTGTATGTCAAGACAAGAGCGGAATGTGAAATACTCCTTGCAGAGATGATTGAAATTACAAAAGCGGAAATCGCCGCCGAAAAAGAACGGCTAAAAGCAGGACAGACGGCGTAAGGCGGATACGATGAGAAACTGCCACGGAGAAAACCATGGCGGCGGGTTGATAAAAAAGAGATGCCTGTTGCCAGACATCTCTTTAGAGGTCGCAAGATTATACTTTTAATTGTCTATGCGCTTTTGCAAGTTTGTTGATAACTTTGTAAATACACGGTTATATGGATACCATTTGCTGTTTGGCTGATATGACATTATCGTTTGGTAAATGGGTTGTGAGTCCATAAGTTCTTTATTCGCACTTGTGTTGATTTTTATTAACTCATTAACCGCAAGGTTATCATAAAAGCAGATATAACGATCAGAAATAATATCGTTACAAATTTCGGAACGCATTTTGGTTTCGTTTTCGTAGCAAGATATTCCACAAAGAATTTGCAATTTACTGATTGCCGTTTTCTCTAAAAAATAATCACGATAAGTGTTTAAAAGAACGCATTTATTTAACCATTCTTCGCTGTCATCTTCAGAATGTCAATGAAAATCTATTATTGTAAAAACTGTAACGCATGGTGAACCGAATGAAGAATAATTTGTGCGTTTGTACTCATATATGTTATTGGTATCGAATAATTCCTAAATGAATTCCCGAAATTTGTTAATGGTAGAAGTTTCTCCATTAGATACCTCAAGTTTTATTTTTGCAAAGGCTACGAAAAAATCTCGTTCATCTGCTTTGCTTTTTCTCCAATATTTTATACCCTGCGCAGCATCGTAAAAATTAACGGAGTCATTGATTTTTTGCTGGATTTCTGCTTTATGAGATTTCTCTATGATTTCATAGTGATTTTCTCTACGCTGAATTTCAAACTGTTTGCCATTCGCTTTAAAAGCAGGAAATCGGTCTGCTTTTTCATCATTGGTTTTAATGCTACAACAAATAAGATTATGATCGGCGGTTTTGCCTCCTCTTGATTCAGGAAAAATGTGGTCGACATTCCAACCATAATCACTGTTGCGATCATTGTAGGAAGCTTTGGCAATTTCTCGTCCTGAAAAGTCAAAAGCCTTTTGCCTTTTGCCAAACTGCTTTACCCACAAACGATTAGCGGTTTCTTTGTTAAGTTCCATAGTTTCGTTCATTTATTATGCCTCTTTCTTAAGTTAGTAAAGAAGTATAATCTGTATTTGACCTCCATGATATTAAGCAAATACTCTGAACGACACATAGGGCAACCTATTGCTGAAACCTCTAAGGGCAATCCTTATAACAGCTTGACTAAGGATTTGTCGATCATCCTTTTACGAGCGTAAAAAGTATTTAGATTTGCTCAAATATATTATACTTAAAACAAATTGATTTGTCAATGATGCGGCACATTGCTGCTCGGAAATTGAACCGCAGTAAACAAAGAAAAGTGTTTTCACAGAACACAGCTAATTATGTAGTCGTGAAAGGTACATATTTCTTAAAAGTGGCGGTAGATCACCTGAAAAAGCACAAAAAAATGACCGAAAATGGAGGCTAAACCTCTATTTTCGGTCAAACTTTATTCGGAGTGACAGGATTCGAACCTGCGGCATCGACGTCCCAAACGTCGCGCGCTACCAGCTGCGCCACACCCCGGTTGGTGAAATGCTTTCTTTCACATTTCATGCGACGGCGACCTGCCCGAAGATGCCTTCGCACGCTGCCGCGCCACACATGACTATTTTACATCAAAAACGTCAATTTGTCAAGGTGTGGCGTGCAGCTTGTTTTTTTATTCACTCACAGCTTAGCTTTTCGGCAGGACGGTGGGGGAAATGCCGAATATTTCGGCGGAGACCTGTTGCAGCTCCTCGTCGCTCAGGTGCTTTTCCTCGATGAGCCGCTCGTCGCAGAAGCGGTGAAGTATATTGCCGCTCAGTGTAATGCGGCAATTCGGCTCCTGCCTTATTGCGAGAATGATATCCTTGTTGAATATAGACGCGTCTGCGTGCTCGCACCAATAGGATATTACGGCGAAGTCGGCGGGTATCCACAGCTCCTCGGTGAAGGAGATCACGTCGCGCGTGCCCCCCTTATAGCTTTCGCAAAGAACGTGCCCGAGCAGGCTGTCCTCGCGGAAGAAAAATTCACCGCCGAAGGAGTCGCGAAAGGGAGTTTCGGTCAGATACGGCACAGCCTCCATCGGAAGCACCTCGCCGACGCCGACGTCGCAGAGAAATTCACCGTCGTCGCATGCGACCTTCAGCACGTGGTGACGTCTCATCGGAAGCTTGCTCTCTCCGCGCAAATAGCGTGCGGAAAGGTCGGTCACATCATAGCCGAGCGCTCTCAGCAGCTCGCCGAAAAGTCTGTTGACCTCGAAGCAATAGCCGCCGCGGCGCATATTCACGACCTTATCAAAAAGAGACTCGGTGTCGAGCCGTATCGGCACGCCGTTTAGAATATCGAGGTTTTCGTAGGGCACGGTACACAGGTGCGCGTGAATGAGCCTGTCGAGCGCCCTTTGCGACGGCGCCTCGCGCGTACCTCCTATCCTTTCAAGGTAGCTGCTGACTTCGAGATCGTTCATGGCAAGCCTCCGTTAAGCGGTCTCGAGAGCCTCGAGTATTGCGCGGGCAAGCTGGTCTCCGCAGGAGGTGGGCTTCATGCCGCAGGTGTTACCGCGAAGCAGCTCCGCGATTTCCGCTGCGTTTTTGCCCTCGACAAGGCGAGCGATCGCCTTGAGATTTCCGTTACATCCGCCGGTGAACACAACATTGCTGAGAATACCGTCGTTTATATCGAAGGTTATCATGGATGAACAGGTTCCGCGTGTTTTGTAGGTGTATTTCATTTTGTACTCCGTTCTGCCGCGCACGGCGCGGCGCATCTTAAATTTCCTTATCATTCGGCGTCCGGCGTGTCTGTGGGCGACAGCTCGGTCGGGAATTGCAAATTTATAACTGCGCTTTCCGCAGCGATCTTGAAGCTCTTGACGGGCGCGGCGTCTTCGCTCTCGTCCTCGCCGTCGGTGACGGGCTCATGCGTAAAGGGCGAGTCCGTCGGCTTCAGATTGACCATAAGTCCGCCGCTCTGCGTCGACACGGCAATTCTCTTGCCGTCGAGCGTGACGGAGGAAATATAGTCGACTCTGCCGTCGGTGAGCGTGATGTCACAGCTGTCACATTCAGTGCCGTCGGAGAAAAGCTCCGCGCTGTCGGCAACGGCGCGCAGCGTGCCCACCGTGCAGGCTTTAATATTCGCAGTCAGCGTGTCTGCTGTGATGCCGAGGGTCGACGACACCGAGCAGCTGTCGATATTGACGCTTGCCGTGTCCGCGTCGAGCAGAATATCTCCCGCGAGTGTGACGCCGTCGGCAGCAAGCGAGCATTGTCTGCCGTCGATATCTATCATTTTAAGGCGACTGCTGTCGGAGAGGTTGATAACGATCCTCCGATCAAGCCCGTCGAGCTGTGCGTTCCGCACGTCAAGCAGGTACCGCAGTCCCTTGAAGGACATGGTGATATCCCCGATGTCGAGCAGTGAATCAATATTTGCGCTTTCGCTGAAGGTTATCACGTTCGCCGTCACGGAGAGCGCGTATTTGTTCGGATTGAAGTTGATAAATTCTACGGACGAGCGCTCGGCGCCTCCGTTTATCACAACGTCGGCGTCTTCAAAGTTGAGTGTGAGCTTTGTGACGTCGTCTGTTATTTCCTGAGTGTAATGCGTTCCGCCGTCGTCGACCTGTGTAAACAGCTCGCGACCTGCGCTGCCCGCACTGACAGAGCCTATAATGCACAGAGTGATTCCCGCGACCGTCAGTGCCGCCGCTATTATAAGACCTACTATAGAGCCAAGCTTCATTTTAACCTCCGATCTCACGGGAACGGGCGTCCCGTTTTGCAGCGGAATTACCTCTGAGAGAGGCGCTTTCCGAGAACAGGCGGGAAAGTGAGGCAAAAAGCCGCTTTCGGCAGAAGGGAAGTGCGCGCGTCAAAAGGTTAAACAGCAATACGGACATGCACACGGCGAGCCCTCCCGAGATCAGCGCGATGCCGAGCTCGAACATGGCGCCCCCGAAGAATACGGATAGCTGCGAGACGCCGTACAGCAGCCCTGCAAGAAACAGCAGTGTACCGCACACCGCAGCGCCGAGCATTGCGGCGAGAGAGGCGACCGTGGCAGCTATGTAGAGCGCGCCGACAAGCAGCATTGCAAGCACGGACAGGCAGGGTAAAAGGTATGAAAGCGCACGGCGTGTGCCCGGCGAGCTGCGGCGTGCCGCGAGAATTATCGGGAAGCCTTGCACCGCGTTCGCCTTTTTCTCTTTTTCGACAGGCCTTGCCTTGAGCGGCGAGCCGACACGGGTCATATCCGAGCTTTGCTCATCGAGCTGAAGGCTCGGAATTATCGGAGTCGTGTCAAGGTGGCGCTTGACGAGCGACGAGAGAACCTTTGCCGCAAGCGTGATTTCATAGTCGTCGCGCTCGGCGGTCTGCTCCGTCGAATCACCGAGAAATTCGACAGACTCCGCAATATGGCGCGCAGCACCCGAGGAGACGCCGGAGCGAGTCAGCGCAACGTACAGCTTTTGTGAGATCTTGCTCATTTCAAATTCGTCCTCCGAAATAAAATTCACTCAAAAGTGTGGACAAATCCTCTGATCTATGGTATACTGTCGACGGATAAACCTATGTATGTATTATATCAAATATCGGAGAAATAATCAAGCATGAGAATGAGGAAAAAGAAGAACGGTGCGAGAAGACTCGAAAATCTTTCAGCCCTGTTCGTGAAATGCAGTGAGGACGGCAAATATGAGCTGCCGCATTTTGAAAACGAGCTTCCGCTCAGAGTCGAGATAGGCTGCGGCAAGGGCGACTTTATCTGCGGAATATCGGTTCGTGAGGCGGGCTACAATTACATAGCTCTCGAGCGCATCGGCGACGTTATAATGACGGCTGCCGAGAAGTACGCTTCGTCGAGAGGTCTCGGCTCGCTTGCGCCGAACGGCGGCTGGCTGACACCCGACGGCGAGCTCTACGACGGCGAGAGGTGGGACATTCCCGAGAGCATGCGCGGCAATGTTCGCTTCGCGTGCTGTGACGCGCGTGAGCTGCTTGCGGCGCTGCCGGACGGCTCTGTCGAGTCGATATATACGAATTTCAGCGACCCGTGGCCGAAGAAGGGCTATACCTCGCGTCGCCTGACGCACGGGGACTTCCTTCGCGAATATGCGAGAGTGCTCACACCCGGAGGCGCGCTGAAGCTGAAGACGGACAACGACGGCTTTTTCGACTATTCGCTCGAGAGCATCGGCGAGAGCCCGCTCGAGCTGGTCGCGGTAACGCGTGACCTTGACTCGGACGTCGCCTTTGCCGAGGGCAATGTCGAGACGGAGTACGAGCGAAGCTTCAAGAGCCTCGGCGTCAAGATCAAGGCGCTGCGTGCGGTAAAAAAATAATATTTCAAGGTAATGTGCCGTGGGAGCTGCTCCTTCGGCACATTTTTTTCGCTTCCCGCATAAACTGCCTACGTAAAACGCAAATCAACGGAGGCTGTCGGGCATTGGAGAAGCTTTACGGAATGGGATATCTGAGTGTCGCGGTGAGCGACGCGTCGGGCGCGTTCCCGATAAAGGGAGCGCTTGTCGGAATTTCGCGTTACGCGTCGGGAGAGGGGCTTTTGTATTCGCTGAGAACGGACAGAGACGGGCTGACGCCTGCAATTCAGCTTGCGGCACCGCTGAAAAGCGAGTCGCTGCTTCCGCGAAGCGAAAAGCCGTTTTCGGAGTATCTGGTGACGGTAAAGAAGGACGGCTATTATACGACGGAGAATATTGCGCTGCCGATCTTCGACGGTGTGTCGACACGTCAGAGTGTGTCGCTGCTGCCGCTGACGGAGGCGGACGCACTCTCGCCGCTGCCGCCTGAGCGAATATATTACGAGGGCGACGGCTATGCCGCGTTGCGCGGTGAGGCCGGAGGTGACAGAGCGTGAATGCGTCACAGAGTTTGCCGACAGTTCCGTCGTTTATCACCGTGCATCTCGGCAGCGCCTCGTCGTCGGCACAGAATGTAACGGTGAGCTTCGCGGATTACATAAAAAACGTTGCCTCGAGCGAGATATATCCGACATGGCCCGAGCAGGCACTGCGCGCCAATATCCTCGCCGAGATCAGCTTTGCGCTTAACCGCGTGTACAGCGAGTTCTACAGAAGCCGCGGCTATGACTTCGACATAACAAGCTCCACGGCGAGCGATCAGTCCTTTGTGAACGGTCGCGATATCTTTGACAATATATCGCGCATCGTCGACGGGATATTCAATGACTATATCGTGCGGCGCGGCTCGGTCGAGCCGCTGTTTGCGGCGTATTGCGACGGCGAGCGGGTCAGCTGCAACGGACTGTCGCAGTGGGGAAGCGTAAGCCTCGCGCAGCGCGGAATGAGCGCGCTTGACATTTTGAAATACTATTACGGCTCTGATATCGAGCTTGTCGAGGACGCGCCTATAGCAGAAAGAACGGAGAGCTATCCCGGACGTGTGCTGTCCTTCGGCTCGGCGGGAAATGAGGTGCGCTCGCTTCAGATAAGACTGCGGCGGATATCGACGAATTATCCGTCGATACCGAAGATACCGTCAGCCGACGGAATATTCGGCACGGAGACCGTGCGTGCGGTCGAGGAGTATCAGAGAATATTCTCGCTGAATGTCGACGGGCTCGTCGGGCGCGCGACCTGGTACAGCGTGCTTCGCATATACAATGCCGTCAAGCGGATATCCGAGCTTTCGTCAGAGGGGATACCGCTTGAGGACGTCACCGACATATTCGATACGGAGCTGTCTGTCGGAGACCGCGGCACGGACGTTCGCGAGCTTCAGTATTTTCTGACCTTTGTCGGAATATTTAACGACTACCTCCCGCGCATTGACATTGACGGCGTGTTCGGCAGCGCAACGGAGAGCGCGGTCCGCGCATTTCAAAGGGCATACGGACTCCGGGACACGGGGCGCGTCGATTCCGCAGACTGGGAGGTGCTGTATTCGGCGTATCGCGGCATGACGGCAAGCCTTGACGCGTCTGCCATGCCGCGAGAGCTTGCGCTGTACCCGGGCACGCCGCAGAGGCTCGGCTCAGAGGGCGAGGAGGTGCGTGCGCTCCAGGCGTACCTTGCGTATATTGCTGAGACCTATACGGAAATTCCGCCCCCGGTCGCCGACGGTGTGTTCGGCAGCGCAACGGAGCGTGCGGTCAGGGCGTATCAGAGGCTGTTCGGACTTGAAGAAACAGGCGTCGTCGGAAGCGTTACGTGGAACTCGATACTTGACACGTATCTGACACTGAGCATCGGAGACGAGAGACCGAGCGGTCAGTATGAAGCAGAGTGAAGGGAGAGGGCAATGAGAGGACACGGCAACGACGCCTTTATAAGAGAGGTTCAAAATATGCTTCGCACGGTGGGCTATTCGACGGGCGAGCGCTGCCTTATAATTCCGGAAAACGGAATATTTGACGCGGCGACGGAGAAGTCGCTTGCCTGCTTTCGCGAGCTGCACGGGCTCGGCGTGGGAGGAGTGCTTGATGAGGCGACGTATAACGCGCTTTCGGACGCGTACAGTGCGGAGCTGTTCAGACGCGGTCCGACTGCCGCCGTTCGCCCGTACCCCGAGCGCGACGGCTATGAGCTGTCGCTCGGAGAGCGCGGCGAGCTTGTGCTTATACTACAGCTGATGCTCGGTGCGCTTGCACTGTATTACGACCTGCCGCGAGTGGCGCCGAGCGGAGCTTTCGATGACGAAACCTACCGCGCCGTGTGCGATTTTCAGCGTGCCTCGGCACTTCCCGTGACAGGTAGCGTCGACCGCTACACCTGGGAAAGGCTCGCCGAGGAGTACAACGAGACGGTAAATTACACCTGATGGCGAGCGCAAGGAAGTAATTGACTTTTTTCTTCGGAAAGTTTGAAAAAAATATGCAGATTGCGTGATTTTATGCTATACTATATGATGTGAAAGTATATTATCGAAACGGAGGCGGCTCACTCTGAAATACATAAAAGAAAACGGAGCCGTGCTCATCAGCGAGCGGGAGCTTGCCGAGTATGCCTACAGGCGACCGGGCGCTTCGACCGCCGCGGCAAACGGCGGCTTTGAGCGGCTTATAGCATCGGACGCCGAGCGTGAGGCGGCGCCGTGCGATGCGGTGCTTTTCTTCTCGGAAAGGCTTCCGACGGTAAATGTCGAGCTTTCCGCGTCAGCCGACAGGGTGACCCCTCGCGACAGCTGCGTCGAGCTGGAGCTTGTGATACCGGTTCGAAGGCTCTACCGACTTTTCAATATATCATACAATGCTGTGCATGCGGCTCGCGGGGTAATATGTGCCCGAGCTGCCGCCGAAGCGCTCGGCTTTGATGCGGCAAGAGTAATACTTACCTTCAGGGACTGCGGCGGTGAGAGTGTTTCGTTTTTCAGAGATTACACGCTCGACGCGACGGTCAAAATGACGCGGGCGCTGCTCGAGCGAGCCGAGGTAAGGCTTGCTGTGTTCGCACAGCGAATGACGCAGCACCGAGACGAAATAAAGAAAATGCCGTTCCCGTATTCCTCCGTGCGTGCGGGACAGCAGGAGCTGATGCTTGCCGTGATGCGTACCGTTCGCCGCGGCGGGCGTCTGCTCGCAGGAGCACCGACGGGAACCGGAAAGACGATGGCGACGCTGTACCCGTCGATCAAGGCTCTCGGCGAGGGCTTTGCCGATAAAATATTTTACCTGACGGGAAAGACCGTGACAGGTCACGTCGCGCTTGACGCCGTTCGCAGACTTTCGGAGAATGCGCCGAGCCTTCGCTGCATCATGCTTCGCGCGAAGGAGCAAAGCTGCCCCGAAAAGCAAAGCGCAGAGGGCTGCTTCGGCTGCCGAAGGCTTAGTGACTGCGAGCTTTTCGGAGAGCAGACGTCGTACAGAGCGCGCCGAGACGCCGCACTGCGCGAGCTGCTTTTGAATGAATATATCGTCGAGCCGTCAACGGTGCTTGAGTACGCCGAAAGATATATGCTTTGTCCGCACGAGCTGTCGCTCGATGTCAGCGAGCTGTGCGACGTTGTAATATGCGACTACAATTACGTATTCGATGACCGGCTTCGTATCAAGCGGTACTTTGCACGCGAGAACGATGAGAAATACATTATTCTGACAGACGAGTGCCATAACCTTCCCGACCGCGTGAGAAGCGCGTATTCCGCTTCGGTCGATACGGCGCTTGCGGAGAGGCTTGCTTTGCTGCTTGACGGGGAGCTTGCCGCAGACGAAGAGCTCCGCGAGGCATATTCCGCCTTTTGCGACGCGCTTGAAGCGGAGCGAGAGCTGTGCCTTCGCGAGGCTGTTGTGCAGTCGGACGCACGCGGCGAGCACCGTGTGGGCTTTTACCGCGCCGCTGTCGTGCCCTCGACCGTTGTCGCCTCGTGCGAACGCCTCGGACGGCTGTGCCTCGAGCGCAGCCGCGCAGTCGGCGAGACCTCCTCTGCCTTACGTGAGCTTTCGCGTGAGCTGCTTGCGGTGTCGAAGGCGGCGTCCGTCGCAACGGAGGACTCCGTCGGCTCGACATATCTTGCGGAGCTGTGTGACGGCAGCCTGAGACTGTCTGTCATGTGCCTTGACCCGTCCGAGATCATCATAAGGCTGTCCGCGCGCGCACATGCGCTCGTAATGTTTTCGGCAACGCTCTCGCCGAGCGAATATTTTGCCGATATGCTCGGCATGCACGGCGAGAAGGTGCTTATGACCGAGTCGCCCTTCGACCGGGACAGGCTGTGCGTTGCGGTGCTCGACGGGATAAGCACGCGCCTTTCGGTGCGAAAAAACACGTCGCGCGAGATCGCGGAGGCGATAGTGGCTGTGCTCGAGTCGCGAGAGGGACATTACCTTGTTTTCTTCCCGTCGTATGCATATATGAAGACCGTCGCGCGTGAGCTTTTGTCGCTATGCGACGTGAATGCACTCATGCAGAAGCCGACAATGTCACCGCGCGAGAGGGAGAGATTCGTCTCGGCGTTCAAAAGCCGAAGGTATCGCTCGCTTGTCGGGCTTTGCGTGCTCGGCGGAATGTTCTCCGAGGGCATCGACCTTGCGGGCGAGGAGCTGATCGGCGTAATAGTCGTCGGCGCCGGCTTGCCGGGGATTTCCTCTCAGCTCAACCTAATGAGCGAATATTTCGAAGAAAAATACGGTGCGGGTCGGCTTTACGCCTACGAATATCCCGCGATAAACCGTATCGAGCAGGCGGCGGGTCGCGTTATCAGAACGCCCGAGGACTGCGGAGTCGTCGTGCTTATAGACGACAGACTCTCCTCACGCGAGATGGCGGATAAATTTCCGACTCATTGGCCGCGTCCGAAATGCACCTCACAGACGGAAACGCTGTCTGTAATATTGTCAAGATTCTGGTCATCCTTCGACTGACGGAAAGGACTGTAATTATGAAAAAACGGTATCTCACAGCCGTGATATTCACGGTACTCATGCTTTTGCTGCTGTCGGTCGGCACCTATGCCGCCGAGGCCGATTATGCAAATACGAAATACGAGTCGAGCGGCTTCGACTCGCCGGAGAGCCTGAGCGACGCTGTTCGCTCGACCTATTCAGCCGCTGTCGGCGAGGCTACGGTGAGCGTCAGCCGCGCTGACGGAATATGTGCGCTGTACGTGGAGCACGACACCGTGCCGAAGGCGTGGAGCATTACCGACGCCTCGAGCGGTAAGAGCGTCAGCTGCGGCACGAAGGGCTTCCTTCATGAGTATATCGACATTCGGGAGCATTTTGGCGACAGCGTGGGAACACTGACGCTCACCTTCCCGGACGGCGCGTCCGTATGCGATATTTACGCCTTCTCGGACGGCGAGCTGCCGGAATTCGTTCAGGTGTGGGACGAGCCGCTTGAGCGCGCCGATCTGATGCTCGTGTCGTCGCATTCGGACGATGAGCAGCTGTTCTTTGCGGGAGTGCTTCCGCTTTACGCGGGCGAGCGCGACCTTGATGTGCAGGTGATTTATATGGTGCAGCACTTCGAGCTGTACGGTGAGATAAACCATCAGCGACCACACGAGCAGCTTGACGGACTGTGGGCGGTCGGAATACGTAATTACCCGGTGATATCGTCCTTCCCCGACCTTTACGCGGAAAGCACCGACAGAGAGACCGCGTTTTCCGAGGCGTCGGCAGCCTTCGCGTCGGCCGGCGTGACCTATGACGATTTTGTGAAGTACTTGACCGACAATATACGCCGCTTCAAGCCGCTGGTCGTCGTGTCGCACGACCTTAACGGCGAATACGGACACGGAACGCATGTTATGTGCTCCGCAGCGCTCACGGATGCCGTGAAGCTTGCTGCGGACGCGTCCTACGACACGGCTTCCGCAACACAGTACGGCGGCGCGTGGTGCGTAAACAAGCTGTACCTCCACCTTTACGGAGAAAATACGATAACGCTTGACCTTGACACGCCGCTCGACGCCTTCGGCGGAAGGACCGCGTTCGAGATGACGCAGTACGGCTTCTCCTTCCACAAAAGCCAGCACTGGACGTGGTTCAATGAGTGGATATACGGCACGGAGGACAAGCCGATAAAACGCGCCTCGGAAATTGAAAAATACTCACCCTGTGAGTACGGACTGTATTTCACAAGCGTCGGCTACGACAGCGAGGGCGGCGACTTTTTCGAAAATGTAACACCCTATGCAAAGCTTGATTCGGAGCTTGGCGGCTTTTCTCCGACAGACTCGGTCGCAACACTGCCACCGTCGGATTCTTCGGCGATTGCCGAAGAAAACACATCGACGACCGATAACGCGACAGACGAGGCTGCATCGCCGCTGTCGGGCACGACAGCTTATGCAATCGTCGCTGTGTGCGTCATGGCGTGCATAATTCTCGGTGTGTTTATAGTCTACAGCTCAAAAAGCGCCAAAAAGAGGGCGGGGCGTCGCAGACACGCAGCCCGCCGCAGATAAGGAGGCAAGGCATGAATATCAAGGATATTTCGGTAATAATCCCGGCATATAAGCCGGACGAAAAGCTTCTGAATACAATATCGGGCATAGTCGCCGAGGGCTTTCGCGACATAATAGTCGTGGACGACGGAAGCGGCAGAGAATTCGAGCCGATATTCAAGGCGGTGTGCGAGGTGCCGGAATGCACGCTTCTTAGACACGCGCATAACAAGGGCAAGGGTGCGGCGCTCAAGACGGCATTTGCATATTTTGCCGACAACCGCCCGAAGGGAATCGGTGTCGTAACGGCGGACGCCGACGGACAGCACCTGCCCGAGGATATTGCAGCGGTGTCACGTGCCATGGCGAAGCGCGACGAGGTCGTGCTCGGCGTTCGCGACTTCTCAGACCCGAGGGTTCCGCCGCGCAGCCGCTCCGGGAACCGCATAACCTCGGTCGTCTTCCGCCTGTTCTTCGGCATGAGGATAAGCGACACGCAGACAGGTCTTCGCGCCTTCCCGCGCCGCTTCATGGCTGAAATTGCCTCGGCGGGCGGCGACAGATACGAGTTCGAGACGAATATGCTCTTTCTCATGAATAAGCGCCGCATCCCGATGAGCGAGGTGAAGATCGCGACCGTTTATATCGAGGAAAACCGCTCCTCGCACTTCCGCGTCGTTCGCGACAGCATCAGAATATATTCGCTCATACTGAAGTACCTGTTCAGCTCCTGCGCCGCCTCGCTTGTCGACGTGCTGCTCTTCTACGTGCTGTGCAGAGTCGGCGTCTTCAATTTCATCCCCGCCTATGCGGCGGCGCTTGCCACCTTTTCCGCGCGGGTCGTTTCGTCGGTCGTGAATTACCTGCTTAATTCGCGGGTCGTCTTCGGAGAGCGTCCCACCGCGCGAACCTGCGTGAAATATTACATACTTGCCGCAGCGGTCGTCGCGTGCTCCGCGGGAGGCGTTTCGCTCGTAAAAAGCGTGCTTTCGCTCGGCTCGTCGGTGCTCATCACGCTCATTAAGATACTCGTCGACACGGTGCTGTTCTTCGCGACCTTCCGAATCCAGCACAAGTGGGTTTTTAACAGCAAAGGAGACATAAAGGAATGAATGCGCTCAATACATTTGAAATAGGAATACTCGATTTCATACAGGAGCATTTCGCATGCGCCGCCCTCGACTTTTTGATGCCGATAATATCAATGTTCGCCGACGGCGGAATATTCTGGATAGCGGTGGCGCTTTTCATGCTGTGCTTCAAGCGGACGCGCCGAACCGGACTGAAGATGGGCGGCGCACTGCTCATGGGACTGATAATTTGCAATATTACGCTCAAGCCGCTCATCGGACGCGTGCGCCCATACAATGTCGCCTCCTTCGACGGCTTGCTTGTCGAGCCTCTCGGCGACGGCTCGTTCCCCTCGGGACACACGCTTGCCTCCTTTGAGGCGGCGGTCGTGCTGCTAAGGTGCGATAAGAGACTCGGCTATCCCGCGCTCGGAATTGCGATAGCCGTTGCGCTGTCGCGGCTGTATCTCTACGTTCATTACCCCACCGACGTGCTGACGAGCGTGCTGCTCGGCTCGCTTTTTGCGCTGCTTTCGTGCCGAATCGTCGACGCGCTGTATAAGAAATACGGCAAGGACGAGCTCGGACGCGACAAGGTCTCGGAAAGGTGAGGCGAGCATGACATATTATTGCAGCTATTGCGGCTCGCAGATCGATGAGACTACGGGCGTGTGCCCGTACTGCGGCGCGACCTATACGATACCGGCACAGAGCTATGCCGAGCCGAAAAAGAAGAAATTCCCCGTCATCGCGATAGCGATAGTCGCGACGGTGCTCGTCGTTGCGGCAGCCGCGGCATTACTGCTCGGGGCGCTGAACGGAATGTTCGCACCGAAGGGCAGCAAAGCGTCCGTCGAGTCGACGTCACAAGCTGTCGAGTCGGGGGCAACCGAAGACGAGACGGAAAGCGTGAAGATAGTGCCTGCCCTCACTCCCAAGGAGGCTGTGGATATTTACATGGCAAACAGGGATGTGTGGATGTATGAAGACAAGAACGATTACATTGAGTACGCATATTACCTTATCGATCTTGATTTTGATGGTGTTTTAGAGCTTATCAGAGGCAAGATAAATTCAAAATTGTATTTTGCGGATAATACGTCTTACAGGATAGACGTCGATGCTCAAAGAGTTGAAGAGATTGAGGATCAATCTAAAAAATATTGCGATTCTTTGGCTCGGTGCTATACGGGCGATCTTTACATGAGTAAGGCGGACGGTAAAAGGTTTTATTTATACTACAGCGAAGAACTTAACGATGTTGTACACTATTTGGGTTACGGTAAGATATATCTGGACGGAGATGTTTTTCAAGGTCAAATGGTATATAGCGAATATTACAGTGCATACGGATATGACAATGACCCAAACAAGCATGAAAGGTACTGTATAGGCGCGAATACAGAGGTAACAAAGGACGAGTACGATAAATACATCGAGGATTTTGCCGACGCAAACACCGATCTCAAGCTTAAAAGCACGGTAATATCGGGCAGCGACTTCGACGATGCCGACTTCGATTCTCAGCGTAAGCAGCTGCTTGAGGCGTACTACTCGTTTTCGTATGACGGATTTTCGTTTAAGGACTGAAAAATGACTGAAGACCTACATATAAAGGAGAAGGGCTGATAAATGAGAAGAAGACGCAGAGGAAATTTCAGATTTATATTTTTCGTGTACGCCTGTGTGCTCGTCGTGGCATGCGCGGCGGCGCTGATCTACGTCGGCGCGGCGCTTCGCGAATATGAAGCGGCAAGCCCGCGACAGCTGGTCGACGAGGCGCTTGAGCACCTTATCGCCGAGGCTGCCGACGGAACGCTGTGGACGCGCGACGGCGTGCCCGACATGGTCGGCGGCAAATACGAGACAAGCGCCGATATCAAGGGCGATTTCGCGCGCCTTATCTCGGGTGAGGTCACCTACACTCAGAGAATACAGCTGAATGAGACCGATTGCCGCTACGGCATTAAGGCGGACGGCTTCGAGATCGCGGAGGTCGTACTGCGCGCGGTAGGCGAGGAGAGGCACAAGCTTGCCATAATCTCGATACGCGACTATGAGCTTGTGTCCTATAGACCGATAGCTCACAGCTATACGCTGTCCGTGCCGTCGTTTGTTAAGATAGGCGATGAGCTCAGCGTTTCCGTGAACGGCATTTCGCTTGCGGCAGGTGATTTTTCCGAGGATAGCGTCAAGGGCACGCTTACCGCGACGCTTGACGGCATATATTCGAAGCCGACGGTCTCCTTGACCGACAAAAAAGGCAATATGGCGGCAGCCCGCCTTCCCTCGGAGGCTGACGGGGAGCTTGATTTCGACAGCACGCTTTACGAGCTGCGACTGCCGTCGGCGCTTGAGGTGTATGTCGATTCCGACCGACTCGAGGGCGTGCTCGCGGACGACGGAAGGCTTACCTACAGCATACGCCTTGCGAGAAAATCGACGATTACGCTGCGCGACCTGTACGGCAATTCCGTGGAATACGGAGGCGGCGCGAGCGTGCCTCTCACCTACATGACCGTGATCGCGAGCGAGGGAACACGTGTTACGGTGGACGGCGCGGACGTGCCCGAGTCGGCTGTGACGCTCGGCGCGAATCCCGAGCTTGAGAGCTTCAAGGAATACATTACGAGCCTGCCGCAGAACCCCACCTACACGGTGGTCGTGCTGAAGGACGGCGCGACGGTCGAATATACGGACAGCACGGGAGCCGTGACCGCTCTCGACACCTCGCAGAGGCTGGTCGACCTTACGGGCGTGACGAATGCCTCGGGCGAGCTTCCCGCAGAACTTTCGGCGGACGAGCTGCTGAATATTCTCGAGAGCTGGAGCTTATTTATGTCGAACGACCTCGACTTCTACACGCTGTCGACGTATCTTATCCCCGATTCGTATCAGTACAATGTCGCCTCGGCGTACAACAATAGCATTGACAAGACCTTCACAAGCATACACACGCTGCTCGAACCGGCGTTCACTGACGAGAGCGTCACAAATTACGTCCGCATATCGGACAACTGCTTCTCGGTGGACATCAGCTTCGTCAAGCACATGAAGCTGAGCACGGGCGCTCAGATGGACGACGCCATGAACGAGAGATGCTATTTCGTAAGGTACGACACTACGGCAAATTATGTAAACGATCCCACGTGGAAGCTTGTGGGAATGAAGGAGATCGTAAATGATGGAAAATAAGGATCCGAGAGGCGTATACGGGGCTTACGGCGCAGCCGACGGACGCCGTGCTTCGCAGAACGCGCAGAACGGCGCACGCGGCAGAGCAGCCTCCTCAGCCTCACGTCGTGGGCGTCGCGGCGGCAGGAGAGGCGCGCCGCTCACACCGGGACGCGTAATTCTTCGCATACTTTCGTGCGTGCTCGCATTCGTGCTGATGCTTGCGGTGACGCTGTATTTCGGGCTCGGAATGCTTTGCTCGGGAGAAATTTCGGCGGACGGCGAGATCTCCGAGATACTGTACATTACCGTGCCGACCTTCCTTGAAACGGGAGCGTTTAAGTTTATCCCGTCAATGTACCTGTCGGCGTCGGAGATACAGACAATTGTCGACAGCAACAAGATGTCCGCGATGGATGCAAAGGTAGACGAGGGGCTTATAAGCATCGGAAGCACCGCGAAAAAGGGCACGCTCGACATTGATATTTCCGCATCCGAGGACAACGCTCAGACCGGCGTCGGAGAGGGCGAGCCTATCGAAATACACGAGGTCTCGGGCTCCACGTATTACGGCACGATGATGATAGTCCGCGACCCCTCGCGTGTTAGCCTTGCGACGATATACCCATGGCGCGCCGAGGGCGTAACTCTCGACGAGCTTGTAAGCTCGAACGGCGCGGTAGCCGGCATCAACGGCGGTCTTTACGATTCAAACGGAAACACAGGCGGCAGACCCTACGGAGTTATCGTGTCAAACGGCGAGATACAGATGAACGACCCGACCTCGTTCGCGGGACTTGTGCTTGTCGGCTTCACGGAGAACAATATTTTACAGATACTTGACCTTTCCGGCATGGACGCCGCGCAGGTCGAAGCTCTCATTCGCGACAAGAAGATACGCGACGCGGTCACCTTCCAGGACGAGGCGTCCGATGCGAACAATCACTTCGTTCAGCTGATAATCAACGACGAGAAGCGCGAGATGAACGGTATGGGAAGCGGACTGAATCCGCGTACCGCGATAGGACAGCGCGCGGACGGCGCGGTGCTGCTTTTCGTGACGGACGGCAGAGGCAAGAGCGGACACCTCGGAGCCTCGGCGGCAGACCTTATTGAGGTAATGAGCGAGTACGGTGCGGTCAATGCCGCAAACCTTGACGGAGGCAGCTCCTCGTGCATGTATTATGACGGAGAATATCTCATGACGAGCGTGACCTTCTACTACAGCAACGCTTCCTGGAAGCTCCCTGCGGGCTTCATTGTAAAGTAAAAAACGCGCTTCCGCAAGTGCAGCGGAAGCGCGTCTTTCTTTATGAGTGCTTTAGCCGAGAATGCCCGAGACGAATATTTCGAGTCCTATAAATATAAGTATCGCTCCGCCGAGGATGTCAGCCTTTCCGGCAAGGCGTGTCCCCGCCTTCTTGCCTATCGCCAGCCCGGCAAAACAGATGACAAAGGTCACGCAGCCGATGAGAAGACATGAAAGCAAAGCCTCGAGCGGGTGATAATCGGCGATCGTAAAGCCGACGGAGAGCGCGTCTATCGAGGTCGCGACGCCCTGCACGAGCAGTGCCTTAAAGCCGACGGCAAGCTTTTCGCCGTCCGAATCCCTGTGGCTGATGCCCTCAAAGAGCATCTTGCCGCCTATGTAGCCAAGCAGAGCAAGCGCGATCCAGGGAATGAGCTTTTCAAATACCGAGAAATACTGTGCAACGGTGGATACGCATATCCAGCCGATGAGAGGCATTGCTATCTGAAAGGCTGCGAATACGCCTGCGATGCTGCACATTCTGCCCTTTTTCATATGAGGCTCGCCGAGTCCGTTTGCGAGCGAGACGGAAAAGGCGTCCATTGCAAGACCGACACCGAGAAGGATGCTGTTGAAAAAGAATGTAAAGCTTAAGCTCATGTTGACCTCCGTATTATGCGACGAACTGGAATATGCAGAACGCGGCGTAGATTACAAGTAATATGACACCCTGCGCGCGACTGAGCTTTTTTCGCAGCAGCGCCGGAAGCGTGAGCAGCAGCATGACGCCGAGCATCAGCGGGATGTCGAGAACGAGTGAAGCATTGTACCCGCCGAGCAGACGTCCGACAGGCACCTTAAAGGGGGCAAGCGAGACGGAAACTCCGGAGACGAGCACAAGATTGAATACATTCGCACCGATAACGTTTCCGATGCCAAGCGCGGCGTGCCCCTTTCTCAGGGACGTGATCGTTGTGATGAGCTCCGGCAGCGAGGTCCCCAGCGCAACAAAGGTGAGCGCTATCACGCTTTCAGGGACACCGAGCCCCTGTGCGATGGCTGTGCCGTTTTCGACGAGCAGCTCGGCACCGAGGGCAATCACAGCAGCGCCGACGACGAGCAGCAGCACGTCGAGCCATACGGCGCGTGTCTTTACGTTTTCGCACTCGGTCTCGCAGTCGCCGCTTTGAATTCCGCGGCGGACGGTGATCACCATGTAAAGCACGAACAGTGCGAGCAGCATAATGCCGAGAAGACGCGGAAATTCTCCGAGCACGTAAGCCGCAAAGCAGTACAGCGCCGAAGCCGCGAAGAAGAACGACACCGGCGTCTTCAGGGTTTTAGTGTTGACGCTGCCGGGGTTGAAGGTAATTGATATTGCCGCGATCAGTGCGGTGTTGCAGATAACGGAGCCTATGGCGTTTCCGTAAGCCATTGCTCCGTTTCCGCTGAGCGCACCTGCTGTAGATACCATGACCTCGGGCAAGGTCGTTCCGACGGAAACGACGGTCGCGCCGACGATAATGTCGGGCAGCCTGAAGCGTCGGGCGATCCCCGTTGCGCTGTCGACGAACATGTCTCCGCCCTTGATAAGCAAGACAAGACCGACGGCAAAAAGCAGAACGTTTGTAAGCATAATTTCCTCCCGAAAAGCAAAAAATCCAAGCACGGCGTGACCGTACTCGGATGTCGGGACAAAAAACAAAGACTCCATGTACAGCTGAACCGATGCCTACATGAGTCTCGCAAATTAAAACAAGCCAGACCGGAAGGGTCAGTATGTTGACTTGCTACGCTGAGATACGCTTGCTACTCCCTCATAACCCAATAATTATACCTCAAGCGTCGAAATTTGTCAATAGCTTTTTCGCATTTTGCCGTGCGCAAGGCGAAAAAGCGACTTCCCAAGGTGAATTCCACAGCGGAATTTCCGAAAAAACGTATTTCAAAGTAATTTTGCGCGGCGGCTGCTTTGAAGGCTGCGTTTTAAGAGCCCGCTGCAAAGCTGAACGCTCGGAATGTGCAGTCGGGCTCTTTTTGGGGGGCTACTTGTCCGTTTCTATCATCGCGTGCAGAGCGGAGAGCGCGTCTCCGAGTCCGCCGACTCGATCTATAAGTCCGCAGCTCACCGCCTCGCTGCCGTCAATTATGCTTCCGGTGTCGGTCGCGATCTGATCGGTCCGCAGCATCATGTCGCGCAGAGCGTCGCCGTCGACCTGCGAATGCTCGGTGATAAAGCGAATTATGCGCTCCTGCATGCTTTCAAAGCAGAAGTAAGTCTGCGGTGTGCCGATCACGGTGCCGCTGATGCGGACGGGGTGAATCGTCATCGTCGCCGACGGAACAATGAAGGAGCGGCGCGCCGCCACTGCCAGCGGAACGCCTATCGAATGTCCGCCACCGAGCACGAGCGACACTGTCGGCTTCTTCATGCTCGCCACAAGCTCGGCAATTGCAAGCCCCGCCTCGACGTCGCCGCCCATGGTATTCAGTATCATCAAAAGCCCGTCGATTTCGCGGCTCTCCTCGACCGATACGAGCAGCGGGATGATGTGCTCGTATTTCGTTGCCTTTTGCCCCTCACCGAGGGCGTAATGTCCCTCGATCTGACCGATGACCGTCAGACAGTGGACGGCACAGCCGTTTCCGCGGGACACGACGCTCCCGCTTTTCATAATATATTCAAGCTCGTCACCGCGCTCCTCGACGTCCGACGACGCCCTTTCGTTTTCGTTCTTATCCGTCATTTCAGCCTCCGCGTTTTTGTTTTTATTGTTCCACTGCACGCGAAAAATATGCAAAAGACGTGCCGAGCGACGAAAAGCCCTTGATTATTTTACGCGCTCGGTATATAATTAAAGGGTAAGAAAAAAAGGACGGACGTAACATTGATATTTGAAAAATACATAATGCCGAAAATGATGGTGTCCTCGTACCGCGACGTGACACCGAGCCTCCTTGCCTCGCTCGGCAAGCGGCTTTTGATCTGCGACATTGACAACACGCTTGTGACCTACGACGACCCGGTGCCGACCGAGGAGCTGCTGCGCTGGTTTGAAGGGCTGCGTGAGGCGGGCATTACCGTGGCGTTTGCCTCGAACAATCACGCGCCGCGCGTCGACGGCTTTAACGCACCTCTCGGCTACATCGCGCGCTCGGACGCCGGTAAGCCGAAAACTCGGGCGCTGCTTGAGGTGATGCGCGAGGCGAAGGCGACAGTCGAGGAGACGGCACTGCTCGGCGATCAGCTGCTTACCGACGCGTGTGCCGCGAACCGTGCGGGGCTTTACTCCATAATCGTCCCGCCGATCAAGGACAAGACAAATCTGTTTTTTAAGAGCAAGAGACTCATAGAGCGACCCTATGTCGCAAAATACAGAAGACTTAATGCCGAAAAGGAGATATGATGATGAACGCATACAACGGAAGATACGAAAGACTTCGTGCATATATGGTGCAAAACGGGCTTGACGCCGTGTACGTCAGCTCGCCCGAGAATATTCTCTACATGTCGGGCTACAACAACCCCGACGGACATATGCTGATAACTGCGGACCGGTCGTATTTTTACAACGATTTTCGCTATATCGAGGCGGCAAGCGCCGAGAGCTTTGACTGCGTGACGGTGTGCAGCTCCGCCGACAGCTCGCTTTTCGATGTTGTGAAGGCTGATATGATATCGAAGGTGGGCGTCGAGGACACAAGACTCACGCTTGCCGACTATACGGTGCTTTCCGAGAAGCTCGCCGAGCTCGGCGCGTCCTGCGTTTGCCTCGGCACCTTCACCGAGCTTCGCGCCGTAAAGGATGAGTGCGAGATCGAGTCGATAGTCGCCGCACAGCGAATTGCAGAGGCGGCGCTTGAGCACGTGCTCGGTATGATAAGCTACGACATGACCGAGCTCGAGCTTGCAGCCGAGCTTGAGTATCAGATGAAGAAAAGAGGCTCCGAGATGCCCGCCTTCGATACGATCGCGGTGTCGGGCAGCGCGTCGTCGCGCCCGCACGGAGTTCCGCGCCCGGTCAAGCTCGAGCGAGGCTTTCTCACCATGGACTTCGGTGCGAAGAAGAACGGCTATTGCTCCGATATGACACGCACCGTCGTTATCGGACGTGCCGACGCCGAGATGAAGCGCCTTTACGAAACCGTGCTTCGCGCGCAGCTTGAGGCTGAGGCGTTCGTCACCGAGGGTGCCGACTGCGGCGAGGTCGACCGCGTCGCGCGTGACATAATTTATTGTGCAGGCTACGAGGGCTGCTTCGGTCACGGGCTCGGTCACGGAGTCGGACTGCTCATCCATGAGCTTCCGAATCAGAATATGCGCTCCTTCGGAAGACGTCTTGCTCGCGGAAATGTCGTGACGGTCGAGCCCGGAATATATATTGCGGGTCGCTACGGCTGCCGCATCGAGGATATGATGGCGATCGGCGAAAACGGTGCTGTCAATCTAACAAAGGCTCCGCGCGAGCTTATCGAAATATAAGAGGCAAACGAAAAGCCTCTCGCAGAGGCATGCGGGAGGCTTTTTCGAAAAAAATGGAGGATATTTATGAAGGTTGGAATAATCACCGGTGCGTCCTCGGGACTCGGACGCGAGCTTTTGAAGGCTGCACCGAAGGAATTTGACGATATCGAGGAATATTTTATCGTCTCGCGAGGTCGCGACGCGTTGAGCGAGGCTGCACGCGAGGCGGGAGTGCCGTGCAGGATAATTCCGCTCGATCTGACAAAGCCCGAGAGCATTAAAGCGCTCGCGCAGGAGCTTGAGTCAGCCGACGCGGAGGTCAGACTTCTCGTTAACAACTCCGGCTGCGGCTATTTCGACGATTTTGCCGACTCCGATGCCGAAAAGCAGGATATCATGGTCGAGCTGAACGTCCGTGCGCTGACGATGCTGACGCATGCGGTCCTGCCGAGAATGTCACGCGGGGCTGTAATACTCAATGTGTCGTCGATAGCCTCGTTCTGCCCGAATGCGGGAATGACCGTTTACAGCTCGACGAAGGCGTATGTCACCTCGTTCAGCCGAGGTCTGCGCTACGAATTGCGCTCACGCGGTGTGAACGTGTGTGCCGTGTGCCCGGGACCGATGGACACGGCGTTCTTAACGCGCGGCGAAATTCGCGGTCGCTCCGTGACCTTCGAGCGACTCCCGTATTGCAGGGTATCAAAGGTCGCACGCGGCGCGCTCCGTGCGGCGCACCGAGGTCGCGGCATGTACACGCCGAGCGCGTTTTATCGCTTCTACAGATTCCTTGCAAAGGTGCTGCCGCACAGCGTCGTGATACCGCTCGCGAAGATCTGAGCCTACGCGAGAAGATATTCCGAGAGCGCGAGAGGTGAGTCGACTGTCTCAATGCAGCCTGCCGCCTCAAGCTCGGCACGGTCGCCGAAGCCGTAGAGCACGCCGACGCAGGGAAGCGAGCATTCTGCCGCACCGAGCGCGTCGTAATTACGGTCTCCGACCATAATGCAGCTGTCGGCTTCGAGCCCCTGCGAGTCGAGCACATAGCGTATTACGTCGCTTTTTTTCGCACGTAATCCCTCAAGATCCGCGCCGCCGATATATGTAAAGTATTTCGCAATGCCGAAGCGCTCGCATATTCTGCGTGCGAACTGCTCCGGCTTCGAGGTCGCGAGAAACAGACGCGTCGAGCCCTCGGCAAGACTCGAGAGCATGTTGGGCACGCCGTCGTACATCACGTTCTCGAATATACCGCGCTCGCGGTAATATTCTCTGTAAACGCGAACACCCGTCTCGGCGTCCTCAGCACTCAGTCCGAGAAAGCTGCGGAACGAATCAACAAGCGGCGGACCGATGAAGCACAGCAGATCGCTCTGCTCGCGAGGCGGGAGAGAAAAATGCTCGATCACGCGCCGCACGCCGTTTGTGATTCCCTCGGAATTATCGGTAAGCACACCGTCAAGGTCAAAAAGAATATTGCCGTATTTCATAAGTCACCTCAGCTCATCAAGTGTTAAAGCATAGCTGTCGAGAAATTCACGCCTGAAATAGTCAAGGCAGGGAAGCTCGAACGAGTCAAGCTTTTTTCGCGTACTCTCTGCGGCGCCGTCGAAGTCGCGGTTTCCCGCCTTCTTTTCCTCAAGGCATTTTATGTACGCACCGAGCGTGTCCGCAGCCTTGACTATGCGCTTCTCATGCGGACTGAGCGAGCTTTGCGTCAAAAGCTCCGCATAGCTTTCGCGAAGGGCACACGGGAGCTTTGAAATGAGCATGTCGCAGGTCTCGTCCTCGATTTTGTGATAGGCGTTCCTTATCTCGTCGTTGTAATATTTGACAGGGGTCGGCATGTCGCCCGTGATTATCTCACCCGCGTCATGGTACAGCGCACACAGCGCTACGCGCTCCGCATTGCTCTCACCGCCGAAAAGCTCGCGGTCGATCACGGCAAGCGCATGCGCGAGCACGGCGCTTTGATACAGATGCTCACTAAGGCTTTCGTCCTCGGTATTACGCATCAGTCCCCAGCGTCGGATGTATTTTGTTCTGTTGATATACGCGAAAAAATGCTCCACCTTTGTTCCTCCGTGCTTATATTTGAATATATTTTACCCTAAATTGCGGGAAAAATCAAGTGCATGTGCCACGACTCCCGCGGAAAGGCTTTTTTATGAAGAATTATAAGGATAAAACCGTCAGTGCCAAGGTAAGGCTTGCCGTGTGGCTGTGCCTTTCGGCAGTATTTGTCGCGGGCGCGTTTTACGTTACGTTGCCTGCTCTCAATATCCACGCGGGCGAGCTCTGGCGCTTTGTGTTTATTTGCGCTGCCTTTATTGCGGGCGGTGATATCGTGATAAACGGGCTGCTGCCCGAGAACGCGTCCGCGCCGACGCCGACAAAGCGCGCGCTGTCACGCCTGCCGAAAAGATTGAGGCTTGCGCTCATCGCGGCGGCTGTGCTCCTGTGCGTGCTGATAATTCTCGGCATATTCTCGTCGCAGCTTCTCCGCTCCGGCTCGTACAGCTCAATGATCGAGCTGAAGGAGCTTGGCTTTTCCGACGCCATCGAGGAAAGCGAGCATGTGTCCGACATCGCACTGATGGATTCAGCCTCCGCTGTGATAATCGGAAACAGAACGCTCGGCTCGCTGTCCGACCTTGTGTCACAGTTCACGATAGCCGAGGATTACACGCAGATCGCGCTGAACGGTACGCCGACCAAGGTTGCGCCGCTCGAATACGCCTCGTTTTTCAAGTGGCTCGGCAACCGCCGCGACGGAATTCCGGGCTATGTAAAGGTAGACCCCGTCGGCTTTGACGCGGAATTCGTAAGGCTCCCTGACGGCGAGTACATTAAATATTCGCCCTCTGCGTACTTCGGAAAGAAGCTTGAGCGCGCGCTCCGCTTTGCCTATCCGTTTGAAATCTTCGGAAATATAAGCTTCGAGACCGACGAGAGCGGCAGACCGTATTGGATATGCCAAACGCTCGAGCCGCGGGCGGGCTTCTTCGGCGGCTATGACGTGTCGGGCGCTGTCGTTTTCGACGCCGCGACCGGCGAGAGCGAATACTATGAGACAGGCAGCGTGCCCGAATGGGTTGATATTGTATACGACGGCGACCTGATCTGCCGAAAATACGACTGGTACGGCTCGCTGTCGGGAGGATACTTCAATTATATGTTCTCTCAGACGGGGTGCAGTGCGACCACAGAGGACTTCGGCTACAAGATAATCGGCAATGACGTGTACATATACACCGGTGTCACCTCGCTGTCGAATGACGAGGCGAATATCGGCTTTATTCTCGTCAATTCGAGAACCGGCGAGTACAGCTACATTGCACTTCCCGGAGCCGAGGAATTTTCCGCAATGGCGTCAGCCGAGGGCGCGCTTCAGCAATACGGCTACGAGGCGTCTTTCCCCTCGCTTGTAAATATTTGCGGCGAGCCGACGTACATTATGGTGCTGAAGGACGCGAGCGGCATTGTCAAGATGTACGCTATGGTAAACGTGCGGAATTACAACACGGTCGTTACGGCGGACAGCCAAGAGGAGCTGCTTGAGAGGTATATCGCAGCCGCGAAGCTCGAGAGCACACCGAGCCGCGAGGAAGCGGATACGGCGAGTGTTGAGCTTGTCGTGAAGGAGCGCTATATCATCACCGAGGGCGGAGAAAGCGTTGTTTATCTGCTTTGCGAGGATGATGCAATATGCTCGCTTCCGTTTTCACCGGAGCTTTTGCGCGTGGACGGCGGAGACAGGATCTCCCTAAGCTATATCGACGAGACAGACGGCATCTACAACGGCGTGTCGTTTGAGGTGCTTGAATAATACGGGCTCGGCGCGGCGGCCCATTTGCGCCGAGCCGAGCCTCTTTCAGTTCTTCGAGCTTTCAGCGGACGCCTTGGAGGAGGTCTTTCCCTGAGAGCTGTTCTTTGCGCTGCTTTTTGCCGAATTCTTATCGGTGCTTTGAGTCTTCGCTTCGTTCTTTGCACGGTCGGTGCTGTTATTTTTCTCGTTCATTTTTATGCTTCCTTTCGTTTGAATGGGGAACCGAATATATTATTGCACGTCCTGCGGTGTGTTATTCATCGGTAGAGCAGCTTTGCAGAGTATAAAAGCTGCGCGGTCTGTGCGCGTGTGAGAACAGCATTGGGGGCGGCTGCGGCACCGTCAATTATTCCGATGCTGCCGAGCGCACGGATATCGGCGAGTGCCCAGGCGGGCGCGCTGTCTATATCCGAAAATACCTCAGCCGCCGTGTCGGTGCTCACGCCGAGAATGCGATTGAGTATCGCAGCCCCCTCGGCACGAGTTATCGCATCCTGCGCTCTGAAATAAGCAAGACCGCCCTCGCGCTCGCCCTTTATGATGCCGAGACGGTATGCCGCCGCCGCAAAGCCGGAGCAATTCTCGGATATTTCGTCTCCGTCAGCAAACGGGGTCGTGCAGGGCTCAAGCTTCGGTGCGCCGAGCGACAGCATGACGGTGCGGAGAAATTCCTCGCGCGTCATCACGTCGTCCGGGTCGAAATACAGCTTGCCCGCCTCGCATATCACGTCCATCGAGCCGTCGGCGACTGCTGAAAGCGCGGCACTGTGCGCGGGATGTCCCTCCATGTCGCACAGCTCGGCGTCGCTCGCGCGCTTTTCGATATTCACCTCAAGCGTGGCGGCGTCCGAGTAATTGCCGTACTCGTCGCACGCTCTGTAGGAGAAGCTGTCGCTTCCCGTCACACCGGCATAGGGAGTGTAGCGGTACGAGCCGTCGGCGGACAGCTCAAGTATTCCGTGAGAGGGGTAGGAGGTCACCTCAAAGAAAAAGCTGTCGCCGTCGCGATCCGTGCCTCGGAGCGTGCCGCACGCGGCAATGTCCTCCTGTGTTGTCACGCACTGTGTGTATTCAAGACACACGGGCGCCGAGTTTTCGCCATCGGTAAAGCGGATGTGACACACGGTCGCGCACACGCCGTCGGATATGAATTCAAGCGAGGTGTCCGTGCAGCTGGCGGCGCCCTCAAAGCGCAGCAGCGAAAGGTTTGAGCGGGATACGGTCTGTCCGACAAATGCCGTGCTGTTTCCCACAAGCAGGACTCCGTCCGACTCGTCGGGAAGCGCGGATATTTTGATCTGGTACGGTGTGCCTCCGAGAGCCGACTCGAAAAGCGACTCGTCGAATACGGCGCAGCTTCCGTGAACGGCGCTTACCGTCATTTCATGCTGTGCCGAAAGCACGTCAAGTGCCGGAGAAAGCTTCGGCAGAGCTCCTACTGCCGCACTGAGGAGTAGCAGCAGTGCCGCGAGAAGCGCGGCGACTGTCGATAATTTCTTTTTCACTTCGGTATACCCTTGTTTTGGGCGTCCTTTCTTTTTTCTTCCGATAAGAAGTATTCCGCTTTGCTCGGAAAAATATACGTCACCGATGCACACGCGCGAAAACACACTTGATTTTTCTCACGGCGTGTATTATAATAACAGTAACAGCCGTCCGCCTCACCGAGGCGGGCTTTTCGGCGTTGCTTTTTAATTTTGGTCAAGCGCTGCGGCGCGGAACGGAGACATACATGGCAGATATTTTCGAGCTTTTCAAAAAGATATCGACGACCTCGAGCAGCACAGGGTCGAAGCCCGAATTCATAGTTGCGGGACTCGGAAACCCCGGAGCCGAATACGATAAAACGAGACACAACGCCGGCTTTATGGCGCTTGACAGAATAGCCGCACGCGCGGGAGCGAGCGTCAAGCAGTCTAAATTCAAGGCGCTCGTCGACACGGTAAATATAGACGGACATTCGGTGCTGCTGATGAAGCCGCAGACCTACATGAACCTGTCGGGCGAGGCTGTCGGCGAGGCGGCGTCGTTTTACAAGCTGCCGAGCGAAAATGTGATAATCATATGCGACGACATATGCCAGGCGCCCGGCAGAATGCGTGTCAGACGCTCGGGCTCTGCGGGCGGTCAGCGCGGGCTTCTCGATATTATAAAGCACCTCGGGGGTGACGCGTTCCCGAGAATTCGCATAGGCGTCGGCGAAAAGCCGAATCCCGAGTACGACCTCAAGGATTGGGTGCTCGGTAAATTCAGCGAGGAGGACATGAAGCACGTGTCCGAACGCCTTGACGACACCTATGACTGCGTTCGGATGATCCTTGACGGAAAGCTCGATGATGCGATGGGTCGCTTCAACGGAAAAAGATAAGGAGACAATTCTTTGAACAACAAACTGATACTCGGATGCATGCGAAAAAGCCGGGAGTACCGTGAGCTCGTCGAGCAGCTTGTGAATGAAGCCCGAAGAGGTCGGGTATTCTGCTCGCATGTGCTCAGCGGACTTGCAGACGGAGCCGACAGCGTATTCAGGTGTGCGCTGGCTGAGGATATAACGGAAAGCGGCAGCTGCGTGCTTTTTGTGTTTCCCGATGACCGGGACGCCGCCGCGGCAGCGGAGCTGATGAGCTCCTGCGGAATACGAACCCTGTTTTATCCCTCGCGAGATTTTAACTTCAATAATATGACTGCCTCTCACGATTTCGAAAACGAGAGGCTTTCCGTGCTTGCGGAGCTGAACGGCTACGGAAGCGGAGAGCCGTTTGCCGTTTGCGCGGGAGTAGCAGGCGCATTGCAGATAACGCTGCCGCCCGAGCGCTTTCACAGCGAGACGGTCGTTATAAATGCAGACGAGGAGCTTGAGCTTTCGTCACTTGCAGAGAGGCTTGTCGCAAGCGGCTATAAGAAGGTCGACATGGTCGAGGGCGCGGGACAGTTCGCGCTTCGCGGCGGCATCGTCGACATCTTCGCATCGAGCGGACGAAGCTTCCGACTTGAGCTTTTCGGCGACGAGATCGACAGAATGGGCACCTTCGATGTTGAGACGCAGCGCTTTTGCGATTTTATCGAGGGGGAGATAGTCATCCCGCCGGCGCGTGAGCTGACGCCTTCCGCGGAGGAGCGCGAGAGCCTTGCGGAGCGCCTTTCGGCATATGTCGCAAAGCTTGCGAAGAAGGGAAGCTCGGTCGACGTGACACACGCGGTCGAAATACTTCGCGGCGAGATACGTTCGCTGCGCGAGGAGGCGGAGCTGCACTTTATCGATAAATATTTGCCCGTGCTTTACCCCGACGGCAGGTGCCTTATCGAGCTGTTCGACGGCGTGGCGGTGCTTGCCTCTCCGTCTGAGCTTACCTCGCGCGCCGACGCCGCACAGGCGTTGCTTGACCAGAGCATTACCGATATGCTTGAGAGCTTCGAGCTTGCACCGTTTGCGAGTGCATCGGGCGGATATACACGGGCGCTCACGGAGGCATATACACGCCTTCGCGAGATACCGTCGCTTGTGACGGATAATATTTCACGCTCGTATGACGGGCTCACGACGCGCGGTGAATTCGACCTTGCGACGCGGCACATTACGGCTTATGCCTCGCGGGACGAGCTGTTTGACGAGGACGTGCGCTCGTATATCGAGCGCGGTTGGACGGTGCTTGCCTCGTGCGATACTGAGACCGAGCGTGCGGCACTTACCGAGCGCCTTATGGACGCGGGAATAACCTCGGCTTCGGGCGAGGAGCTGTCGCTCGACGAGCTTCAGGCGGGCTGCGTAATTACGCTTGCGGGCGGAATACGCGGCGGCTTTGAATTGCCGTCGGCGCGCTTTGCGCTGCTTGACCATTCCTCCGGAGAGGGCAGACGCCGCGCGGCACGAACGCTTCGCCGACCGAAGGCTAAGAAAAATACGCAGTCCATCATGTCCTACGCCGACCTTGAGGTCGGAGACCTTGTCGTTCACGCCGCATACGGCATCGGACTGTACATGGGACTTCAAAACCTGACGGTCGGCGGCGTCTCGCGAGATTACGTTACAATAAAATACGCCGGCACGGATCAGCTTTTCCTGCCCGTCGACCAGCTCGACCTTGTCTCGAAGTACATAGGCGCGGGCAGCGATACGGGTGCTGTCAAGCTGTCGAAAATGGGCGGCACGGATTGGAAGAAGACGAAGTCCCGCGCCAAGGCGGCGACACGCGAAATGGCGAAGGAGCTCATCGAGCTTTACGCCTCGCGAAAGCGCGCCCGCGGCATCGCCTTTGCTCCCGATGACGAGCTCTGCCGCGAATTCGCCGCCTCCTTCGAATATGAGGAGACCGACGGTCAGCTTGCCGCAATTGATGATGTCAGACGCGACATGGAGGCGCAAAACCCGATGGACAGGCTCATCTGCGGAGACGTCGGCTACGGCAAGACCGAGGTCGCGCTCCGTGCCGCCTTCAAGGCTGTAATGGGCGGACATCAGGTCGCGCTGCTTGTGCCGACGACCATTCTCGCATATCAGCATTACAAGAACTTCAAGAGCCGCATGCGCGCCTTCCCCGTGAATGTCGATATGGTGTCGCGCTTCCGCTCGCAGAGCGAGCAAAGAGCGGCACTGCGCCGCCTGAAGCGCGGAGAGACGGATATAATTATCGGTACGCACCGACTTATCTCCTCGGATGTCGAGTTTTACAGCCTCGGACTTGTTATAATCGACGAGGAGCAGCGCTTTGGCGTGGCTCAGAAGGAAAAGCTGAAGAAGACTGCAATGGGAGCGGATATTCTGACGCTCACGGCTACACCGATCCCGCGAACGCTTAATATGGCGATGGGCGGCATCGTTGACATGAGCCTGCTCGAGGAGGCGCCGGGAATGCGCGCACCCGTGCAGACCTACGTTCTCGAGCATGACGAGGGAATAATCCTCGAGGCGCTGCGCCGCGAGCTTCGCCGCAACGGTCAGGCGTTCTATCTTTACAACCGTGTCGAGGGAATATACAATGTCGCTGGTCGCATATCGAAGGCGATACCCGAGGCGCGTGTCGCCGTCGCTCACGGAAAAATGGAGAAGGACGAGCTCGAGGAGATCTGGGAGGCGCTGATAAAGGGAGAGATCGACATTCTCGTGTGTACCACGATCATCGAAACGGGCGTCGATGTCCCGAACGCGAATACACTGATCATCGAAAACGCGGATATGTACGGCCTTGCACAGCTTCACCAGATACGCGGACGTGTCGGACGCTCACGCCGCCGCGCGTATGCGTATTTCACCTATAAAAAGAATAAAAACCTGTCGGAGATCGCCGAAAAGCGGCTTTCCGCAATCAAGGAATACGCGCAGTTCGGCGCGGGCTTCCGTATTGCGCTTCGCGACCTTGAGATACGCGGAGCCGGAAACCTTCTCGGCGCAGAGCAGCACGGACACCTTGACGCGGTCGGCTACGACCTGTATATGAAGCTTCTCAGCGAGGCTGTAGCCGAGGAGAAGGGAGAAAAACTACCCGAGAGACGCGAATGCGCCGTCGACATTTCGGCGGATGCGTATCTTTCGAAGAGCTATATACCCTTTGCACCGCAGAGAATGGACATGTACAAGAAGATCGCCCGAATATCGTGCGAGGCGGATTACGAGGATCTGATAGACGAGCTGTGTGATCGCTTCGGCGAGCCCGCAAAGCCCGCCGTCGACCTGTGTCGCATCGCGCTGATACGTGCCACGGCGGCTCAGGCGGGAATAAAAAAGATAATCGAGCACGACGGACTGCTGACTGTAACCCCCGAGCTGCTTGACCCGACGGTAGTAGCCGTTCTCGCCGAGCGCTATCCCGCATGCAGGATACGCGTAACTCTCGGGGCTGTGCCGTGCTTCACCTGCACGCTCCCGAAGAACGCGAGAAACACCGATTTCACAGCCGAGCTCGTTGATGCATATGCCGAAACGGTAAAAACGAACGCAAAATGACGCCCGCGGCGAACGAACAAACTGTGCAGTGATGCTGAATTTCGCATTGGAAGCAGCCGGAAGTTGTGCAAAACGCATGTAAAATCTGTCGAAGCCGATTGACAAGGTGACAAAACAGTGATATAATATACGTAGGATGACAGAAAGGTCATTTGCGAAATTATATTAATTATATTTTTAAGGAGAAATCCCATATGATAAAAAGAATCATTTCGTTTTTACTTGTTGCTTGCATGATGCTTGCTGTTTGTGCAAGCCAGATTAATGCGTTGAATTACATATATCTTCCGGCGGAAGGCTTTTATCCTTATTATGACTGTAAGAAAATTGAGAACAAATGGTATCACGACGGCGCGTTCTTTTTGCTTGATCAATATCTTTTCCAGTGCTTTGACGGACAGGAGTTCCGGTATGATCACGATTTTTACCCCAACAAGCCGGTGCTTCGCAAGGAAGCAGCTGCCCTGATCACGGGCTACGACTGGGATTATTTTTATTACAATCACGGTTACGGTACCTCTATTAACTATAAGGACATGCCGCTCGGTATGTATGCCTACAGTGCCGACTGGTGCTACAAAAGAGGTATCATGAACGGCTATTGCAAGGGCTACTTTGTGCCGGATGCGACACTTACACGCGAGGAGTTTATGACCATTATGTACAGATACACCCTGTACAAGGGAATTGACACCGAGGCGTCCTCGGATGCCGCCTCCTCCTTCAGCGATTACGGCAAGGTATCTCCCTGGGCGCGCGATGCCATTGACTGGGCGTGCGCGATAGGCCTCATGAACGGCAAGACAAAGACGACGCTCAACACACGCGAATGCGTGACCCGCGCGGAGATGGCTACGCTTGCGTATCGCTACAACAATCTGGTGCTCGCACACACTGACAACAATCCCGACAAGGAAAATTATTAATTTCTTTTCGCAAAGCAAAACGAAATGCTCCCGACGCTGCACTCAGCGTCGGGAGCATTTTTGCGCGGAGGCTTTTGCTTAAGACTCCGTATTCTTTTTCGGGGACATTCTTGACATCTGGCGCTGAGCCATGACAAGCTCGTAATATATTCCGCGCTTTTTCATCAGCTCATCGTGCGAATCGAATTCCGCGAGATGCCCACGGTCGAGCACGAGTATCTTGTCCGCATTCCGAAGCGTGGACAGACGGTGCGCTATGGCAAGCGTTGTTCTGTTTCGTGTCAGGCGGTAGAGGACGTCCTGAACCTCCTTCTCGGTCTCGGTATCAAGCGCCGAGGTCGCCTCGTCAAGGATGAGTATCTTCGGGTCGCGGAGCAGTGCGCGGGCTATTGCCACACGCTGACGCTCGCCTCCCGAGAGGCTGTAGCCGCGCTCTCCGACCTTTGTGGAGTAGCCGTCCGGCAGCTTTACGATAAACTTGTGTGCGCCGGCAAGCTTGGCACAGGCGATGACCTCCTCGTCGGTCGCGTCGGGGCGCGCGTAGCGGATATTTTCGTATATTGTACCGGAGAAAAGATATGTCTCCTGGAGCACGACGCCTATCTGACTGCGAAGGGATTCCTGAGAGATGTCGCGTATGTCGTGACCGTCTATCTTAATGCAGCCCGCAACCGGGTCGTAAAGACGCATGACAAGATTGATGAGCGTGGACTTTCCGACGCCGCTTCTGCCGACGATGCCTATCATCTCGCCCTTCTTAACCGTTGCTGTGAGGTCCTTTATGACGGGATTCGTGATATCGTAAGCGAAGCTCACGTTCTCGAAGCTGATCTCGCCGTCAAGCTCGACGTCGCATGCGTCGGGGCTGTCGACTATCTCGTTTTCCTCATCGAGGATGTCGAATATTTTGGCAATCGACGTTCCCGTGCGCGAAATGATATTCGGAATACGCGAGATCCAGCTCAGCGGACCGTAGATGATTCCGACGTAAGCCGAGAACTTCGACATTTCACCGAAGGTCATCGTGCCGCCGAGGATGCGGTTTCCGACGTAATACATGATGAAAAATTCGCCGATGCCGAGCAGGAAGCCGAGCAGGGGCATTACCGTTCCGGCGAAGGATTCCGACATGATATGCACGTCACGCTCGCGCTCGGTAACGTCGCGGTGGCGGCGGATCTCCTTTTTCTCCATTCCGAAGGACTTAACGACGCGGATGCCTGAGAAGGTGTCGTGAAGCACCGAGTTTGCCTTCGAGGAGACGACCCACGAGAGGTGATACAGCTTGTGCATTACGCGGCGCGTGAATCTGTTAATGAAAACGATGAGCGGCACGGGACAGAGCACGAGCAGCGCGAGTCGCACGTCGTAGACGAAGAGTATCGTGCCGACGGCAACGAGCGTTACCACCATCTGAAGCATCTCGCCGAGCTCGTTGACGATAAAGTTATTTACCGTGTCGCAGTCGGAAGAAACTCTGTTGATAAGCTCACCGGAGGTGCGCGCGTTGATACGTGAGATGGAGAGTGACTGTATCTTATCGAAGGTCAGCTGACGCAGTCGTGTGATGAAGCCCGCGCCCGCATCGACAAGCAGCAGCGAGCGGACGGCGGATATGAGGAGGCTTAACAAATTGACTGCGAAAAGCGACAGGATAACTCCGATAAAGCCCGCAAGGGCGGGATTCTTCGCCTGAATGTAATTGTCGACGAGAATTCTGTTGAGCTCCGGCGGAATGAGCGTTACCGCGGAGGCGACAAAGTAGAGAAGCACCGAAAGAAGTATCATCCACTTCCACGGGGAGGCAAGCTTTATAAGGCGCTTTATATACGAGCTCTTGCCGGTGCATTTCGCGCAGACCTCGCTGCCGGGGGAATACGGTCTGCCGCACACGGGGCACGCGTTGCCCATCGGGTATTCTCTGACACAAACATTATTTCCCTCGGCAAGGAGAGTCAGGTCGCCGACCGCGGCGGTGAACACCTTCGCGTAAAGCTCGCTTGCGCGGCACAGCAGTCGCGTTGTGCCGTCCTTGTATTTTACCTCGATCTGCCGACAGCCGATGCCCGGCACGACGGAAAGCTCATCAATGTCGAGCAGGGGAAGCGTGAGAAGCAGCTGCCCGTTCTCGATAACAAATATGCTGTCGTCGCTTGCGGAAACGATGCCGCGACAGCTTTTGCCGCCCTCGACGACGCGCGGGAGGTCAAAGGGGAATATGACACGAAGGCACGCGCCGTCGCTCGGCGAGGAGAGACTAAGCGCACATTCGGTCAGCTCTTGTATACTGTACATCTGTTGCTCCAATCTAAAACGTCGCTCAGACGTAAAGCTCTATGCGGCGTCGCGTCTTCGCGTCGAGCGTGTCAAACGGCGCGAGCTCGTAGCGGTTGCTGTCAATGTCGTTGACTGTTATTCTACCGTCGCTTCCCGTGCGGATGCTGTTGTGAGCATCGCGAACGGTGAAGCTCACCTCGCCGTCGTCGGACAGCGCGCGCCAGTACGAAAAGCCGAAGCGCTCGCGAACGGAAATGACGGACTTGAGGTGACATATGTAGTATTTTTTTTTCAGCTCCGACTCGAGAAGCTGCTGTGTTTGCTCGGGGAATATGTCGAGCTTCTTTATTATTCCGATTTCGACCTTGTCCTCGTCGAGCACGGAAATGTACTCCTCGCGCTTGTCAAAGGGGAAGAGTCTGTGGAGGGAGGTCTTGCCGACGCTTCTTTTTTCGCCGTTGTGCTCTACTGTCACTGAGAGAAAGTCTCCGCTTTTCGAGAAGGCGCAGTTTTCGGGCGAGAGATAGAGTATTCCCGCAGCATCAAGAAGCTCGGATTCGTTATGTGCTTTCATATTATCGTTCCTTTCATTGACCGTCGGGGGTCATTCCTCGACGCCGACGTTTTTGAGTGCGGCGAGCTGGAGTGAATAAAGCTTGAAATATTCGCCGCGGCGGCGGATGAGCTCCTCATGCGAGCCGCTTTCGCAGATTTTTCCGTCCTTGAGCACTATAAGCTCGTCCGCCATGCGTAGCGTGGAAAGACGGTGCGCTATCATTATCGTGGTCTTGCCCTCGATGAGAATTTCGAGAGCGGTCTGTATCTTGCGCTCGGTCTGCGTATCCATTGCCGCCGTTGCCTCGTCGAGAATGAGTATCGACGGGTCGCGAAGCAGCGCACGTGCTATCGAAAGACGCTGACGCTCGCCTCCGGAGAGCTCGCGCTGACCGAAGCCTATCATCGTTGAGTAGCCGTCGGGCAGCTTTACGATAAAGTCGTGAGCTCCCGAAATCTTTGCCGCGCGGATGACCTCGTCAAGCTCGGCGTCGGGGCGCGCGTAGCGGATATTGTCGAGTATCGAGCCGACAAAGAGGTAGGTTTCCTGCGAAACTATCGCGATGCTGCGGCGGAGCGTGTCGAAGGAAATGCTCTTGAGCGGCACACCGTCGATGGATATCTCGCCGCTCGTGGCGTCGTACATACGCATAAGGAGGTTTGCAAGTGTCGATTTTCCGGCTCCCGTGTGTCCGACGACGCCGAGAATGCTGCCGTGCGGAATATTAAAGTTGATGTCGCGCAGCACAAGACGCGAGGCGTCGTAGCCGAAGTCGACGCGGTCAAAGCGAATGTCGCCCTTAAGCTGCTCGAGCTGCACCGGATTTTCAACCTCGGTGACATCGGGCTCGGCGTCCATTATCTCAACAAGGCGATTCATCGCGTTGAGGCTGTCCGTTGCCTGGTACGACATATGCACGAACTGCTGCATGGGGTTGTATATCATTGCCGTGTACGCCGTGAAGGTCATCAGATCACCGTAGTCGAGCGTGCCGCTGATGACCATCCGACCGCCGATGCCGAGCACGAGAAGGTTCGACACGGTCATGATGATATTGATGAGCGGGAAACGTGTTGTGCCGTAGCGCGAAGCCGTTCTGTCGGCTTCAGCGGCGTAGCGGTTGACCTTTTCGAAGCGGTCGGAGCCGTCCTTTTCGCGGGAGAAGGCCTTAACCACGCGCATGCCCGAGAAGGTGTCGCTGACGAGCGAATTAAGCTTGCGCGCGCCGACCCAGCGCATCCCGTGGTATTTTCCCATTGAGGAGAAGATAAACTTCATGAATATGAAGATGAACGGCACCATCGCGAGATAGGTGATCGCAAGCGACGTGTTTATCGTGAGCATGATGACGGCGACGGAAATTATCTGCACCACGTTCACAAGGAAATACGGTATTCCCTCGGTGAAGAACCAGTATATGGTGCTCGAGTCACGCGTGACCTGCGTCATCATTGAGCCGGTCTGATTGTCGGTGAAATATTTCAGCGACAGCTTCTCTATCGACTCAAAAATAACATTCTTAAGGTCGAAGCGAAGATGTGCGGCAATGCGGTTGCTGACGACGTTATTAAGTATCGTAACACCCGTTGAAAGCAGCTTCGTTACGGCGATGAGTATCAGCACGAAGATGAGCTGACCGTAATATTTGCCGCCGACGGTGAGCACCTGATCGTAGTAGAAGCCGGAGCTGATGTAGGGGGAGATGATACCGAGCGCGCTGGTGAGGATAAGTATGCCGATGGTGGCGATAACGCGGAAGCGATACTTGAGCACGAAGCTCATGATGCGGGAGATTATTTTTCCCTTGTCCATGCAGTGGAGACATACTCGGCGGTGCGGATCGGAATATCTCTTACCGCACTTTGGGCAGAACATCGGTCCCTTGCTCGAGTATTTTCCTTTTTCGCGCTTGCCGCCGGGTCCTCCGGGACCTCCGGGTCTGCCGGGTCTGCCGGGACCGCCCGGACCTCCGGGACCGAAATGCGGTGCATTCTCACGGTCGTGCGGGACACAGTCGCCGTCGGACAGATGGCGTGCAAGCTCTGCAAGCTCCTCCTTCATTGTGTTTGTCGAGGCAGCGACAACACAGGCGCGACCGTTGTCGAGCGTTCCGACGAGAAGGGCAGTCGATATCTGCTCCTCGTAGGAGAACGAAGCAAAGCGGTCTCTGTCAAACTCGTTGAGCTCGAGAATTTCGAAGCTTTCCTCGGGATGCCTTTTTTTGAATATCGGGCGCTTCCTGCCGCTCAGTGTGAGCGAGCCCGAAACTGTCAGTATTTTGTCCTTCGTTACCGCCGTGTACGATTCACAGCGCACCTGCGACACCGAAAAATCCGTTACGGCAAAGTGCTCAAGCTGCTCCTCGCGTATTCCGTGCTCTGCGAGAATGCCGAGCAGATGGTGCGGTATGGGCGGCTTTTCGGGCGGACGGCGCCCGTCTTCCGTCATTTTCTCTTTCTTCATTTTTTCCTCGCGAAATTACAATAATAAAATATCCCGAATATTATACTCCCGAATAGCGTAAATCGTATGGAGATACCTTTAACAATGAGTAAATTTTACCGCCTGCCTTTTCAAGCTGTCATAAAAAATATCTTAAAACGTATAATTTTACAGCGAAAAAGGTTTATTTTCGGAGGTGTATGATATGAAAAAGCTGATTTGTGCGCTGCTTTGTGTGAATTTTATTGCTTTCGCAGCCACGGGCGTGCGCGCCGACCGGGCGGTGAGCGCTTCGGAAAATACAGACAGGGTGCAGGCGGCGCAGAGTGTGACGACGTCCGACGATTTCGACATTGACGCAAAAAGCGCCGTGCTCATGGATATGAACACGGGAAGCCTTCTCTATGCGAAAAACGAGCACGAGGCATTGCCTCCCGCCTCGGTGACGAAGATAATGACGCAGCTTTTGATAATGGAAGGGCTCGAGGACGGAAGGCTGTCGCTCGACACGACGGTCACCGTCAGCGAAAACGCCGCGTCGATGGGCGGCTCGCAGGTGTTTTTGGAGGCAGGCGAAAGGCTTTGCGTCGACGAGCTGCTGAAGTGTGTGAGCGTCGCCTCGGCAAACGATGCCGCCGTGGCGCTTGCGGAGCAGCTTTGCGGCAGCTGCGAGGCGTTTGTCGCCCGGATGAACGAACGCGCAGCACAGCTCGGCATGAAGAACACGCATTTCGAGAATGTGACGGGGCTTGACGACGGGACAGTGTCGCATCTGACAAGTGCATACGACATCGCGCTGATGTCGCGCGAGCTCATGCGTCACGGAAAAATATTCGATTATACCACGATATGGACGGACAGCATCCGAAACGGTGCCTTCGGACTGACGAATACAAACCGTCTTATCAGATTTTATAAGGGCGCGACGGGGCTGAAGACGGGCTCGACCGCCAAGGCGGGCTTTTGCATCAGCGCGACAGCCGAGCGCGACGGACTGCACCTTATCGCGGTGATAATGGGAAGTGAGACGCGTGACAGGCGAAACGACGCGGCGCGGACGCTGCTCGACCACGGCTTTGCAAGCTATTCGTTATTTCGCGGCGAGGCGGGCAGCGTCGGCGAGATAAAAATTCTCGGCAGTGACACTCGGTGCGTGCGTGGGAATTACGGCGAGCTCGAGCTTCTTGTGCCGAAGGGCAGCGCGGGAGCACTCGAGACAGAATTCGAGTACGAGGGGCAGCTTACCGCTCCCGTGAAGCGCGGCGAGCGTATCGGCAGCGTGAAATACAGTCTTAACGGCGAGCTTCTGTGCGAGCGTGACATAATTTCCGATGCCGATGCACGTCCTCTTACGCTGAAAAAGTACTTCAAAATGCTCTTTCGGGCATTTCTTTTGAAATAGCGGACGAAAAATTACTGATTTCCTATTGAAAAATTTTGCGATTTGTAGTATTATATAGGTGTACAGATACAAACATCACCGGAGAGTGCGCTACCGTCGCAAATTTGATGTCTCCGGAGGCAACCCGGAGTATATCCCGGCAGCTTGTCGGAAAGCAAGGATACTATGGCACTTAAGCTCAAAACAAATTACCTTAAGAATTTCATCGACCTCGAGGAGGGTCACAGCGAGCTTGAAAAGATCTCGCATATCACAAAGGCGGCAACAGCTCTTGTTCGCGAGGGCACGGGCGCGGGCAACGCGTTCCTCGGCTGGCACGACCTTCCCGTCAATTACGATAAGGAGGAGTTTGCACGCATTCTCGCGGCAGCTGAGAAGATCCGCAAGACCTGCTCGGTATTTATCGTTGTCGGCATAGGCGGCTCCTACCTCGGCGCACGCGCTGCTATCGAATTTGTTAAGTCTCCCCTTTACAACAGCTTCAGAGGCGACGCTCCCGCAGTATATTTCGCGGGCAACAGCATCAGCCCCTCGGCACTTGCCGACATCGTTAAGCTCTGCGAGGGTGAGGATGTATGCATCAACGTAATTTCGAAGTCCGGTACAACGACCGAGCCCGCAGTTACCTTCAGAATTCTCAGAAAGCTTCTCGAGGATAAGTACGGCGAGGAGGGTGCGCGCGAGCGTATCTTCGTTACGACCGACCGTCAGCGCGGAAAGCTCAAGGAGTTCTCCACTGAGAAGGGCTACGAGACCTTCGTCGTTCCCGACGATATCGGCGGACGCTTCTCCGTTCTTACGGCGGTAGGTCTGCTCCCGATCGCGGTTGCGGGACTTGACATTAACGAAATGATGCGCGGTGCGGCTGACGCACGTGAGGAATACCTCTCCGATGACCCGATGACAAACAACGCGCTCGTTTACGCGGCACTTCGCAATATTCTCTATAACAAGGGCAAGAGCCTCGAGGTTCTTGTAGCATACGAGCCCTCTCTCACAATGATCTGCGAGTCTTGGAAGCAGCTCTACAGCTAGACCGAGGGCAAGGACGGAACGGGTCTGTTCCCCGCATCCGTCATCTGCTCGACAGACCTTCACTCTCTCGGTCAGTACATTCAGGAGGGAAGACGCACTATGTTCGAGACGCTTATCTCCTTTGCCGAGTCCAATGACACGGTGGAGATACCCGACGACCCGAACAACATCGACGGACTCAACTTCCTCTCCGGCAAGGATCTGCATTACGTCAACACGATGGCAATGACCGGAACGCTTCTCGCGCACAACGACGGCGGTGTTCCGAATATCGTCATCGAGCTGCCCCGCCGCGATGAATATTCCTTCGGTAATCTCGTATATTTCTTCGAGCTTGCCTGCGCGGTATCGGGCTACATGCTCGGCGTAAACCCGTTCGACCAGCCGGGTGTCGAGGCGTACAAGAAGAATATGTACGCACTCCTCGGCAAGCCGGGCTTTGAATCTGAAAAAGAGGCTTTGGAAGCCAGAATAAACTAATATTTCAGGAGGACCACACCATGTTAAAACTCATTATCGGCGCAAAGGGATCCGGAAAGACCAAGCAGCTCATCGAGCTCGTAGGCAGCGCGCTTAATGCCACCAACGGTTCCGTCGTTTGCATAGAAAAGGGCGACAAGCTCAAATTCGACATCAGCTATCATTGCAGACTCATCGATACAGAGGAGTATCAGGTCAAGACAGCTCTCGGACTTTACGGCTTTGTTGCAGGCATTCTCGCAAGCAATCACGACGTTTCCGATCTCTTCATCGATTCCGCTCTCAAGATCTGCAACAACGATCAGGAGGCATTTGATGAGTTCCTGGCTAAGGTCGATGCACTTGTCACAAAGCATAACGTAAACTGCGTTATCACATCCTCTCTCCCCGTTGAAAACGCGAGCGAGGCTGAGAAGAAGTATCTCTGAGTTCAGAACACAAAAAGCCGTGCCGTGTGGCGCGGCTTTTCTTGTTGGCTGAGATCATACTCCGCTCGACTGTGTAAATCCGTATTGACTTGACACGGCAAGTCTGCTATAATAACTGTGAACAGAAAATTCCCGTCGCACGGCGGGAGAGATGAGGTCAAGCTATGAAAAACAAGCTCATGAATGTCCTTGCGGGCAAGAGCGAAAATCACATATTACCTTTCTTTTGGCAGCACGGAGAGGATGACGAAACGCTCCTCGCCGAGCTTCACAGGATCCATGCCTCAGGCGTCGGCTCCGTTTGCATCGAATCGCGTCCCCACGAGGAATTTGCACGCGAGGGCTGGTTCGAGGATGTCAGACTGATATTCGACGAGTGCCGCAAGCTCGGAATGGACGCGTGGATACTCGACGACAAGTATTTCCCGACGGGCTTTTGCAACGGAGCGATTCGCGATAAGTACCCCGAATTCGGCAAGCGCGCGATAACCGAGCGCCACATGGATATCTGCGGTCCGATCGAGGACGGCGCTGTGATTTACGAGGGCTGGGCGGATGAAAAAGCGGAGGACGAGCTTCTTGCGATAATCGCATGCCGCTGCGAGGGTCCGGGTCAGGAGCTTGCGGGTGAATGCATCGACATTACGGACAAGCTGCACGACGGGCTTGTATCCGTAACTCTCCCCGACGGCATCTGGAGAGTATTCTTCATATTCGAGCGCCCCGAGCGCGACGGCAGAGTCGACTTTACAAATCCCGAGTCCGTTGACCTTATGTTCAGCGAGATATACGAAAAGCATTACGAAAGCCTCAGCGAGTACTTCGGCAATACCTTCCGCGGATTTTTCAGCGACGAGCCCTTTATCATGGATTTCGCCGATCTTCCGCTTCGCGGAGCGTCGAATTCGAAGGGAAAGTATCCGTGGAACAGCTACATTAAGGCTGAGCTTGCAAGCCGCTACGGCGACACCTGGAAGTGCCATCTTCCCGCGCTTTGGTTCACAATGAACGGCGTGTCCCCCGCATACAGAGTCGCTTACAATGACGCGGTTTCCACACTTTATAAGACAAGCTTCGGCGACAGAGTCGGCGCATGGTGCCGCGAGCACGGCGTAATGTACATCGGTCACGTCGTCGAGGACTACAACCGCCACACCAACATGGGAAGCGGCGGACATTATTTCCGTGCTCTCGACGGACAGGATATGGCGGGCATGGACGTGGTGCTTCACCAGATAGTCCCCGGAATGACAAATCACCCGAACGCCTGCAACTGCTGGTATGACGTTGCCGATCCCGACCTCTTCCACTTCAGCCTTGCGAAAATGGCGGCATCGCACGCGCATATCCAGGACTCGAAGAAGGGTCGCGCAATGTGCGAGATTTACGGAGCCTACGGCTGGAACGAGGGTCTTAAAATGATGAAGTGGCTGACAGACCACATGCTCGTTCGCGGCATCAACAATTTCGTCCCCCACGCCTTCTCGGCAAAATTCCCCGATGAGGTCCCGCCGCAGTTCACCGGAGCCGGACACAATCCGCAGGAAAAGCAGTTCCGCCTTCTGATGGAATACATGAACCGCGTTTCGACGCTCATGTCCGACGGCACCCACCGTGCGGACTGCGCGATACTGTATCACGCGGAGGCTGAGTGGTCGGGCGGCGATTACATGTACTTCTACACCCCCGCAAAGCTTCTCACACTCGGTCACATCGACTTCGATATCGTTTCCGCGGATTACCTCGTGCGTGCGGAGGCTAAGGACGGAAGGCTTTACCTCGGACGCGAGAGCTACCCGGCGCTCGTCGTTCCGATGTCGGAATTCCTCCCCGAGTCGACGGTAGCACAGCTCGAGAGGCTTTCAAACGCGGGCGTCGATGTTATATTCCTTGACCGGCTTACGAAGAAGACCTGCGAGAAGCCTGCCGCACGTATCGAATGGCCCGATAACGGACACATCAGCTGCATTCCCGCAGAGGATCTCGTGATGAGCATGCGCGAGAGAGGATATTTCGACATCACAACCTCGACCGAGGCTGAATTCCTCAGATATTACCACTATTATAACGGCAATACTCACGCATACATGCTCACGAACGAGGGAATCGTCGACGACGTGCTCACCTCGCTCACCTTTGAGGCGTTCGACGGCGGAGATTACGTTGTATATTACCCGATGGAGAACCGCGCGTACCTTGCACACAGCAACGACAGAAGCCTGCGTGTTCGCCTGGAGCCCTACGAGTCGGTAATTATCTTCTTCGGAGATATCCCGACAGAGCTTCCGAAATACGTGAAGTACGCTCCAGACCGCGAGACTGTCGTCGAGCCGAGCTTCAAGGTGTCGATGTACACGGCGGAAAATTATCCGAATGCGCCGATGGCGACCTTCGAGACGGATAAGCTGTGCAACCTCACGGCGGCAGATAAGTACCCGCGCTTTGGCGGCTTTATGAAGTACGAGGGCAGCTTCGAGTACGACGATGACACAGACGCGCACACGCTGCTCGACCTCGGTCGCGTCGGCGAGACCGCGCAGGTATTCTTAAACGGCACGCCTGTCGGCGAGAGAATTGCGCCTCCGTATCGCTTCGACGTTTCGGGCGTTATAAGACGCGGCAAAAACGAGCTGTGCGTCGTTGTGACCAACCACCTCGGCTACGAGCAGCGCGACCTTTGCGCGAAGTATCTCGTTATGGAGCCGTCGGGACTCCTCGGACCTATCGAGATCCGAAAGACCGCGAGAGTGAGCACCGATGAGTAAGCTTCGCCTCGGCATAATCGGAACGAATTTTATCAGCGATCAGCTGTGCGACGCCGTGCGCCGAGCCGAGCTTTTCGAGCTGACGGCGGTGCTGTCGCGCACTAAGGAGCGGGGCGAGCATTACGCAGCGCAGCAGGGAATAGTGCATGCTTATACCGACGCCGAGGAGTTTTTCGCCTCGGGAATTGACGCGGTATACGTCGCGAGCCCGAATTCGCTTCACGCCGAATATTCACTCGCCGCAATAGAGCACGGACTGCATGTGCTGTGCGAAAAGCCCACCGCCTCGAACGCTGCGGAATACGCGAAAATGCGCGACGCGGCGCGTGCGGCACACCTTGTACTGCTCGAGGCAATGCGTCCCGCCTTTGACCCCGCGCTTGCTGCGGTAAAGCGTGCGCTGCCGCGCATCGGACGCGTTCGACGTGCATCGCTTGAATTCTGCCAGTATTCGTCACGCTACGATAAATTCCGCGCGGGAGAGGTGCTTCGCGCCTTCGACAGCACATATTCGAATGCCGCAGTGATGGACATCGGCGTGTATCCGATACATTTCTGCCTCAGACTTTTCGGCAAGCCGTCGGGACAGCTGTCCTCGCGCAGCATAATTCTCGACAACGGCTTCGAGGGCTCGGGAGAGCTTATGCTTCCGTATGACGGAATGACGGCTGTCATATCCTACGCGAAGACATTCGACTCGCACACGCCGAGCGTAATTGCCGGCGAGGACGGTGCGATACTTATCGACAAGCTGTCGGCGCCGAAGGATATCTTTCTCGAGCTTCGCGACGGCACTCGAGAGAGGCTTTGCTTTGAGTATTGCGAGAATAACATGACCTTCGAGCTTGCAGAGCTTTCGCGCCTCATCGGTGATGGCAAAGCAGAGCATGAGCACGACATGTATTCCGAGGCGGAGCTTGAGATCATAGATGAGATAAGACGGCAAAACGGCATCGTCTTTCCCGCAGACCGCGCCTGAGAGCTGCCGCATACCGTAAAAGAAAAGCGTCGCGGTGTCGGCACGGCACTACGGCGCTTTAACGTTGTGTGCAAACGGAGGATGAAATGAATTATTTAACGAACAGCTTTGAAAGCCTTCGGTATCTCACGGCACTTCCCGACGGCTTTGACGCGGCACGGCGCTATCCGTGCATTATATTCCTGCACGGTGCGGGGACTCGCGGTGATGACCTCGGGCTGCTTCGTGGCAACTGCTATTTCGAAAGGCTCGCCGAGCATCGGGCGGAGGTGATATCCTTTGCCCCGCAGTGTAATGCGGATTCGTGGTACGACGTGCATGAGCAGCTGTGCCGCTTTGCGGAATATGTGAGCGGACTTGAATTTGTCGACGACATGAGGGTGTACCTTATGGGCGCGAGCATGGGCGGGTATGAGACCTGGCAGCTTGCAATATCGCGCCCGGAGCTGTTTGCCGCCATCGTGCCGATATGCGGAGGCGGCGCGTACTGGAATGCCGCGCGGCTTGCTTCGGTGCCCGTGTGGGCTGTACACGGCGAGGACGACCGCTGTGTTTTCCCCGAGGAGTCGGAGAAAATGGTGAACGCCGTGAATGCCGCGGGCGGCACGGCAAGGCTCGAGCGACTTTCAGGCGTCGGACATGCCGCATGGGAATACGCTTACGCGTCGCGAGAGATATTTGACTGGCTGCTCTCTCAGAGAAAGGCTTCGAATATCAGAGCCGAAGGCGCAGATATGCATGACAGCGCGAAATACGGCTGAAAAAGTGCGAAAAAAACTTGAATTTCTTTCAAAAAGCTATTGACACAATGCGCTCTTTATGATATAATACGCCTGTAAAGTAAATCACTTTACAGAAGGCAGAGTGTACGATGTTTGCTAAGAATATGCTTTTGCCGTGTCTGCTTGATAAGTACGGAGCTCTTTTGACTGACAGGAAGCGCGAGCTTTTGGAGTATTACTACGATGACGATTATTCGCTCGCGGAAATATCCGAGCTTACGGGGATATCGCGACAGGGAGTTCGCGATTCGATAAAAAAGAGCGAAGCGGAGCTTACCGCATTCGAGGACAGACTTCACCTGTATCGGCGCTGCGCCGCGGCAGAGGAGTGCATTGCCTCGGCGGGCGGGCTCGTCGATGAGCTTATTTCATCGGCGACGGACGAGTCGACACGGAACACCCTGGCGTCACTGAAGGCGAAGCTTTCCGCACTTGAGGAGCTTCTTTGAGGCAGGACTCAGAGGTGTACTCCGATCTAATACAGGAGCGTAACGAACGTATATGTTTTCAAATCTTTCGGATAAGCTTTCCGCTGCGTTCAAAAAATTCAAAAGCAAGGGAAAGCTGACTGAGGCAGATGTAAAAGAAGGAATGCGCGAGGTGAAGCTTGCACTGCTTGAGGCAGATGTCAACTTCAAGGTAGTCAAGGAATTCGTCAAGCGCGTTACGGAGCGTGCGGTAGGCTCGGATGTGCTTGAAAGCCTCCTTCCCGCACAGCAGATAGTTAAAATAGTAAACGAGGAGCTTGTTTCGCTGATGGGCGGCGAGTGCTCCAAGCTTACGATATCACCGAAGCCGCCGACAGTCGTCATGATGGTCGGACTCCAGGGCTCGGGTAAGACCACACACAGCGCGAAGCTTGCGGCGTTTTATAAAAAGCAGGGCAAGCGACCGCTGCTTGTCGCCTGTGACGTCTACAGACCCGCGGCGATAGATCAGCTGAGGGTCGTCGGCGATAAGATCGGTGTGCCCGTATTTGACCGCGGCACACAGTCACCGGTCAAGACCTCGGCAGAGGCTCTGAAATACGCCGAAAAGAACGGCTTTGACATGGTGTTCATCGATACGGCGGGACGTCTTCACGTCGATGAGACGCTGATGAATGAGCTTTCCTCCATCAAGGAGGAGGTCGCACCGACCGAGATAATACTCGTCGTCGACGCGATGACAGGTCAGGACGCAGTCAACGTTGCCTCAGCATTTAACGAAAAGCTCGATATCACCGGAGTCCTTCTTTCGAAGCTCGACGGAGATACGCGAGGCGGTGCGGCGCTGTCGGTTCGCCACGTGACCGGCAAGCCGATAAAATTCATCGGTACCGGCGAGAAGCTTGATGCACTCGAGCCGTTTTATCCCGACAGAATGGCGTCGAGAATCCTCGGAATGGGCGATGTGCTCACCCTCATTGAGAAGGCGGAGCAGGAGTTCGACGAGAAGAAGGCGGCGGAGCTCGAAAAGAAGATCCGCGACAACAGCTTTACGCTTAACGATTACCTCGATCAGTTCAGACAGATCAAGAAAATGGGCTCTGTCGAGGAGCTGATGGGCATGCTCCCCGGAGTTAAGCCCGGCGCTCTGAAGGACGCGAAGATCGATGAAAAGGCTCTCGACAGGACCGAGGCCATTATCCTTTCGATGACCGAAAAGGAGCGCGAGCATCCTTCCATCATCAACGGCTCCCGCAGAAAGCGAATTGCAGCGGGCTCCGGCACCTCGGTCGAGGAGGTTAACCGTATGCTGAAGCAGTACGACCAGATGAATAAGATGATAAAGCAGCTCACTGGCGGCGCCTTGAAGCGCGGCAAAAAAGGACGCATGAAAATCCCGTTCCACCTTTGATGAGAGACGGATTTTTATATAAATTCAAAGAAAGCACAATTAACACTAAGGAGAAGTATCATGGCAGTAAAAATCAGACTCAGAAGAATGGGCGCAAAGAAGGCTCCCTTCTACCGTATCGTTGTTGCGGATTCCAGATATCCCCGTGACGGAAGATTCATCGAGGAGGTAGGCTACTACGATCCGATGACCAACCCCGCAACCATTAAGCTCGACAACGAGAAGGTCGAGAAGTGGCTCGCTAACGGAGCACAGCCCACAGAGACTGTTAGAAGCATCATCAACAAGAGCAACAATAAGTAATTATGGACGAGAACAAGGCAACAGCGTCCGCAGAGATCGATCTTGCGGCCCTGCTGACAGGTCTTGTACGCCCGATAGTTGACGACCCGGACGCTGTAAGCGTCATAAGCGAGGAAAGCGACGACGGGCTTGTACTTACCCTCAAGGTCGCAGAGAACGATGTCGGTATGATTATCGGCAAGCACGGCAAGATCGCCCGCGCGCTCCGCACAGTGGTCAAGGCAGCGGCGAAGCTTACCGGCAAGAAGGTTTCTGTTGAGATCAGATAAAGGAATTTCGGGAGAGGCAGACGCCGCTCCCGTTTCTCTTTTGTGAGGTGGAGCTTGGATAGGATAGAGTATAACGGAAAAGCATACGTCAGGTATTCAGCACGCTGGTGCGACTCCTCGGGCTTTGCGGTGCCTGAGGCATTACAGCGCACGCTCGATCACATGTGGGCGGGAAATTGCCGCACGGAGGACATGACCGCCGACGAGCTGGCAGACGCGGGCGACAGGCTTCGCGAGGGCAAATCATATTCGACAGCTGTAAAATATTATAGCAGGGCATGCGAGGCAGACTTTACCGCCGAAAGGGTAGCAGAGCTCCTGCCGCGAATTGCGTCATGCTATATCAGCTCACGGCGTCCCGAGCGGGCAATTGAGCTGTTTTCCGATACCTCGCGGCGTCTCGGTCGGCAGATAATGACGGCGGAGCTTCTGACGGTGGCTGCCGAGGCATATTGCGAGCTCGGAGAATACGACAAGGCACGAAAATGCTGTAACCGTGCATACGCCAAGCTCGGCGGGCACGCCACGGACGAGCTGTCGGCAGTGTACAGACGAATTGACGCGGAAAACGGATAACAAAACGCCGAGCGGAGCATCTCCGACTCGGCGTTTTATGCGTTTGCTTAAATTCAGTTCAGCTTGATAACGCGGATAATTCCGTCGCAGGCGCCGATCTTTTCGATCGCTGCCTCGCTGACCTCTGTAGAGGCGTCAACGAGCGTGCAGGCGAACTCGCCCTTGGAGCGGTTAGCCATGTTGTCGATGTTGATACCCTGCTCGGAGAGAACTGCCGTGATCGAGGAGATCATGTTCGGGATGTTCATGTGCAGGATAACGAGTCTGTGACCGCCGGAGGCAGGAAGGCTTACGGCAGGGAAGTTTACGCTGTTCTTGATATTACCGTTCTCGAGGTAATCGATAAGCTCGTGAGCCGCCATAACAGCGCAGTTGTCCTCGCTCTCGAGTGTGGATGCGCCGAGGTGGGGAATTGTTACGATGCCGGGAGTGCGGACCGTCTCCTCGGTCGGGAAGTCGGTAACGTAGGAAGCGATCTGACCGTCCTCGAGTGCTGACTTAACATCTGCTGCGCAGACGAGATCCGCTCTCGAAAGGTTGATGATGCGTACACCGTGCTTCATCATTGCGATGGAGCCGGAGTTGATCATGTTCTTTGTCTCCTTCGTTGCGGGAACATGGAGAGAGATGTAGTCGCAGCTCTTGAAGATCTCCTCATAGGTCGCAGCCTTCTTTACGGTGTCGGAAAGGTGCCATGCAGCCTCGACCGTGATGTAGGGGTCGCAGCCGATAACGTTCATGCCGAGCTCGCTTGCTGCGTTTGCTACCATACCTCCGATAGCGCCGAGACCGATAACGCCGAGCGTCTTGCCCTTGAGCTCGCAGCCCGCAAAGGCGGACTTGCCCTTTTCGACAGACTTTGCAACGTCGCTTTCAAGTGTGTTTGCCCAGGCTACGCCGCCGATAATGTCGCGTGAAGCGAGGAGAAGAGCCGCGAGCGCGAGCTCCTTGACTCCGTTTGCGTTTGCGCCGGGGGTATTGAATACTACGATACCCTTCTTCGCGCACTCCTCAACGGGAATGTTGTTAACACCCGCGCCGCAGCGTGCGATAGCCTTAAGATTGTCGCCGAAGGTCATGTCGTGCATAGCGGCGGAGCGAACCATTATTGCATCGGGATCGTCGAAATCCGTGCTGATCTCGTAAGCGTCGCGGTCGAAGTTTTCAAGACCGACGGCGGAAATCTTGTTAAGAAGCTTGATCTGTGCCATTGTTATTGCCAAAAGCCGAAGCTTTACCTTTCTTAGCTTAAATTATTATTTCTTGGGGTTCTCAGCGGCGAATTTCTTCATGAATTCGACGAGAGCGCAGATTCCCTCGTAGGGCATTGCGTTGTAGATGGAGGCTCTCATGCCGCCGACGGAGCGGTGACCCTTGAGGTTTACAAGACCTGCCTTCTCAGCCTCCTTCGCGAACTTCTTATCAAGCTCCTCAACGCCTGTTACGAAGGTAACGTTCATCATGGAGCGGGACTCTTTCGAGACGGGAGCGATGTAGTAGTCCTGGGTGTCGAGGTAATCGTAAAGCAGACCTGCCTTCTTCTCGTTGAGGCGCTTCATCTCGTCAAGACCGCCGATGGAGAGGATCCAGTCGTATACAAGTCCTGCAATGTAGATCGGCCAGCACGGAGGAGTGTTGTACATGGAGTCGTTGTCTGCCATGAGCTTGTAGTCGAGCATTGCGGGAGTCTCGGGGCGTGCATTGCCGATGAGATCCTCACGGATGATAACTACGGTCAGACCTGCGGGAGCCATGTTCTTCTGAGCGCCTGCGTAGATGACACCGAACTTCGAAACGTCAACGGGCTCGGAGATGATGCAGGAGGACATGTCGGCAACGAGCGGAATGTCGCCGGTGTCGGGGATGTAATTGAACTTCGTTCCGTAGATGGTGTTGTTAAAGCACATATGAACGTAGTCGGCGTCAGCTCTGAAGCTCTCGCGAGTGGTCTGCGGAACGTGCGAGAAGTTGTCATCCTTGGAGGATGCGGCAACAACGACGTCTCCGTACTTCTGAGCTTCCTTGTAGGCCTTAGTGGAGAACTGACCGCTGAGGATGTAATCAGCCTTGCCTGTCTTCATGAGGTTCAGCGGAACCGCGGCAAACTGCGTGGACGCGCCGCCCTGAAGGAAGAGTACCTTGTAATTGTCGGGAATGTTCATGACCTTTCTGAGCGAAGCCTCAGCCGCCTTGATGATAGCGTCGTAAGCGGGTGAGCGGTGACTCATTTCCATAACGGACATGCCGCTGTCCTTATAACAGATAAGGTCCGCTGCCGCGCTTTCGAGAACGGGCATGGGAAGCATGGAAGGTCCTGCCGAGAAGTTAAATACTCTGTTCATAGATGTGACTCCGATCTGCCGTCGTCGACGGCAATGAATTTATATATTTGTTAATATATCGAGGTAATCAGACAGGCGCCGAGGACGTGCGATACGTCTCTTTTGCGCCTTTTTAATATTATACAATATGTAAAAAACCTTGACAATAGAGAATTTCAATAAATCAGGGAGTTTTTTCGCGATATTATTTATCTTATTCACCACAACAAATAAATATTCACCGCAATACACGCGCTTTATGCGCCGCGTTTCGCCCAAGTCTTGAAAAACGGCGCTCTTTGTGGTATACTGTAGGAAAAAGAAAAATCGGACCGCGCACAGACCGTGCGTCGGCTCCGCCGAGAGAGGAATATTACCGATATGGCACTGAATAAATATCTCCTTTGCGCGCGTGTTACCGGAACTCACGGAGTCACCGGAACGCTCCGCCTTGAGAGCTTCACCGACTCACCGAGGATACTCAAGGGTCTTTCTACCGTGTATCTTTTGACACCGAACGGAGACGCGACTCCGCTGAAGGTCGAGAGAGCCTCCGTACAGAAGCAGGCGGTCCTCATGAAGCTTGAGACGATAAACACGCTCGAGGAGGCGATAACGTGGAAGGGTCGCGAGCTTTACGCCGCGCGAGAGGATTTTCATCTTGAGGACGGAGACTGGTTCGTCGCGGATGTTATAGGTCTTTCCGTATTTGACGACGAAAGCGGCGAGAAGCTCGGCACGGTCGGCGATGTCATGACCGACAGGATCCAGAATATTTTCGTCATAAACGATGTGCGCGGCGGAAGCTTCATGGTACCGCAGGTCGATCAGTTTATAAAGCGTGTCACGGTCGAGGGAGAGGCTGCCGGTGTATACGTGTCGCTGATCGACGGAATGCGCGAAAATTGAGACAGACTGCGCCGCACCGTGTGCTGATGTCACCTTTATGACTCATGCAAACGGGTGCAAATATCACAGCCGCACGGCGGAACGGAGAGGTATATGAATATCGATATAATGACGCTGTTTCCCGAGTATGTTGACACGGTGCTGTCGGAGAGCATAATCGGGCGCGCGAGAAGGAGCGGCAAGCTTACCGTTGCCGCGCACAATATCAGGGATTATTCCGAGGACAAGCATCGCCGAGTCGACGACACGCCCTACGGCGGCGGAAAGGGCATGCTTATGGCGGCGCCGCCGATCTACCGCTGCCGCGAGGCAATACTCGCAGAGCGCGGCTATGACGCCGACAGCAGAATATGTACTGTATATATGTCGCCGCGGGGACGCGTGTTCAATCAGAAGACGGCAAAGGAGCTGTCCGAGCTTGATGGGCTTATAATCCTCTGCGGGCATTACGAGGGCGTCGACGAGAGGATAATTGAGGAGACGGTGGATATGGAGCTGTCCGTCGGAGACTTCGTTCTCACGGGCGGCGAGATACCCGCGTGCATTGTCGCGGATGCCGTCGGCAGACTGTGCGACGGCGTGCTTTCGGATCCCGAATGCCATGAGAAGGAGTCGTTTTCCGACGGGCTGCTCGAATATCCGCAATACACACGACCCTACGAATATCACGGAATGAAGGTTCCTGACGTGCTTTTGTCGGGACATCACGAGAATATCGAAAAATGGCGCCGTGAAAGGTCGCTTGAGCTGACGGCGGCTCGCCGCCCCGACCTGCTTGAGAAAGACACCTAAGACAGATAGTCCGATATACCGCGAGCGATGCCCTCGGCAAACAGCTCGGGCTCGCTTTCCATAAGACTTGCCTCACCGGGGTTTGTGATAAAGCCGAGCTCAACGAGCACCGAGGGCATTTGCGTGCGCCGTAGCACATAAAGTGACGGTCGCGGGAAAACGCCTCGTGTCGGAAGGGCGGTCGACGAGCGCAGCGAGCGAAGTATAGCCTCGGCAAGGTAGTACGCGTCGCTGTTGCGACGAAAGACATACGCTTCACTGCCGACGGCTGACGCGTCGGAGGAGGCGTTTGTGTGGATGCTGATGAAATAATCCGCGCCCCAGGAATTCGCGCCGTTTACCCGCGCGGCGAGCGAGGAGGCATTCGAGCTTCCGAGCTGAGTCGACGCGGTCGGTCTTGACAGACGTGTCTCATAGCCGTCGGAGCGCAGAAGCGACGACAGAAGCTGCGAGACGGTGTAGGTGATATCCTGTTCGCGCAGTCCGTTGCCCTCGGCTCCCGCGTTCGGGTTTTGAGGATTGTGACCTGCGTCTATGTATATTTTGATTGCCAATTGTGTTCTCCCTTCGGGATGCTTTTCACAGGATATTTTATTCATTCGAGTGTCACCTTGACACTCGCGGAGGTAATGTGATAAAGGAAATCGATAAAATAACGGGCAGACTTCGCCGTGCGGTCGAGAGATATTCGATGATACTGCCGTCGGATAAAATATGCGTCGGCGTGTCCGGCGGCAAGGATTCGCTCGTGCTGCTGGCGGCGCTCGCACACATGCGACGCTTTGCCGACTTCGACTATGAGCTCGAGGCGGTGACGGTCGATAACGGCCTTGCCTTCGGAGCTCGCGCAGATTTTACTGCGGTCGGCGAGCTGTGTACTCGGCTCGGCGTGCGTCACACCGTGATAAGGACGGATATTTCGAAGATCGTCTTCGAGCTGCGGCAGGAGAAGAATCCTTGCAGCCTCTGCGCCTCGCTCAGACGAGGCGCGCTGACGGGAGCCGCGCGCGAGCTCGGCTGCACAGCTGTCGCGCTCGGTCATCACCTTGACGACGCGGCTGAGACGTATCTTATGAATATAATCCTGACGGGACGAGCGGGCTGCTTTTCGCCCGTTGCCGACTACGAGGAGTCGGGGCTTCGGCTTATTAGACCCATGATATACCTGCGCGAGACGGAGATATCCTCCGTCGCCCTGCGTGCCGAGCTTCCCGTCATCGAAAAAACCTGTCCGCTCGACGGCGAGACGGAGCGCACGCATTTTAAGGCTCTCCTGCGCGAGGAGGATAGGCGCCATCGTGGAGTTTACACCAGGGTGCTCGGCGCGCTCGAGAGAAGCGGCGTTGACGGCTGGCATACCTGATGCATAATGCGGCGCGACGGCACATAATATTTGCGTGACGATTTTTTTGTCACGGAGAACGGTATGCGAGGAAGGCTGACATGTGAGCTCAGGGCTGTTTTTAACTGTAAGAGAGAACTGCTGCGCGCGACGGCGCTTTCGCTCGGCGCGGGAATATGGACGCTGCTCGTCTGTCGGGACGTGTCGCTCATATGGAGAATATCTCACCATCCGCCGCTGACACTGCCGCTGCTTGCGATACGGTGCGCTTTCCTTGCCGTTTGCGCCGTGTACGGCATTTTGAACTGTGTGCTCGGCTCGACCTGTGCGGGGCGCGACCGCTTGCTACTGTCGGTTATTTCGCAGGCTTTTTTTGTGCTCTGGTATCCGACAGCGCTGCTTTCGGGAATATTCACGCTGTCCTTTGTCGCGCTCTGCTTTTCGGCTGCGGCACTGCTGCTTGCGACGGCACGCGCCGCCTTTTGCCGTGCGTTCTTTGCGGCAGCACGCGTCTTAATGCTTACGGTAATGGCATATTTTGCATATATTGCGCTCGGAACGGCGCCTCTTGGGTAAAAAAACTCGGTTTTTCGCGCGGATTCTTTATTGGGTATTGACAAACACCGATAAATCAATTATAATTACATCGGAAGTATACAATTATGCGGAGGCACACAATGAAATTTATTAAATTTGCGGCTTTGATTCTTTCAGTCACCTTTCTGACATTCCTTCTTCCCGCCTGCGGCGAGGTCGTTACCGTCAATAATGTCCGTCTCGGCTTTATCACGGTCGACACAGAGGGCAACGAAACGGCGTTCATCGATACCATGGTCGCTGACATAAAGTCCACGGACGGCGAACAGCCCACGGTTCTTGATGCGGTCATTCAGATCCTTGAGGAGAACGGTATCTCCTACAAGCTCGACAGCGAGGGTGAGTCCGTAAGAACGGTCAAGGCAAAGTCCGAGAGCACTAAGAACGGCTATTCCTACTATTGGGAATTCACCGTAAACGGCAAGGCAGGTAAGAGAGCCGGTGAGATGGCGCTGAATGAGAACGACATCATCGTTTACTCGCTTATCCCCTCTAAGGCAGCCGGCGGCGCTACAGCCGACACAGACAGTGCAGATGTTGACGATGCAGTCGACACTGAGGCTGCCGAGTAATTCACACCGGTACAAAACAGAGAATAAGCATCCCGCATATCGAGTAAAAGATATGCGGGATGCTTTTTGCCGAAAACGGCGCACCCCCCGAGAGGTGCGCCGCTTTGCATTCGTGTTATAGCCTTTATTTGTCGTCGTTTTCATCCTCTGCGTGAAATCTGTCACAGCAGGGGTCGTCGGAGGACTTTTCGGCTTCGTCCTCGGCGGGATGAGTTGCGTCGCCGAGACCTGTGCTTTCCGAGAAGAGAATATTCGCCTTCACGGCGTTTACGGCGTCGGTCGGGATGATTATCTTCGCAGCCTTGCCGTCGGAGAGCTTTACGAGCGCCTCGTATTTCTTGAGCTCAAGCACGGCAGCGTCGGGGGACGCCTCGCGAAGAAGTGCAAGACCGCGAGCCTCAGCCTCCTTGGCAAGGTAAATCGCGCGTGCCTCACCCTCTGCGCGTGCGATGCGCGCGTCACGCTCACCCTCGGCGGCAAGTATCATCGCCTGCTTTTCGCCCTGTGCGCGTGTAATTGACGCTGCCTTGTGTCCCTCTGCCTGTAAAAGCGTCTCGCGTCGGTCGCGCTCCGCCTTCATCTGCTTCTCCATCGCGTTCTGTATTTCCGCGGGCGGGATAATGTTCTTCAGCTCCACGCGGTTGACCTTGATGCCCCACTGGTCGGTCGCCTCGTCGAGAATTGCGGTCATCTTGCAGTTTATCGTGTCACGCGAGGTGAGCGTGCCGTCAAGCTCGAGCTCACCGACAATATTTCGAAGCGTCGTCGCCGTCAGATTTTCAAGCGCGCCTATCGGATTTACGGCGCCGTAGGTGAACAGCTTCGCGTCGAAGATGCGGAAGAATACGACAGTGTCGATCTGCATTGTGACATTGTCCTTCGTGATGACCGGCTGCGGCGGGGAGTCGAGCACCTGCTCCTTGAGCGTGACGCGGCGCGCTATTTTCTCAAGAAACGGAAGCTTTATGTGAATTCCCGCCGTCCAGGTCGTCTTATATTTTCCGAGAAATTCCACGACGTCCTCGGTCGCTTGAGGGACGATCTTGATGTTAGCCAGAAGTATGACGGCGACTATCGCCGCGATAATTAATAATACAGTCATGTTTCCTGTCCTTTCGTTATATAATTCAGTCCGTTATGCGGCGTGCCTCAAGATAGTATCTCTTGCTGTAGGCGTCGCCCATCGAGAATGTCTTTCGCGGGAGCGGACCGTCTGCGATGTACTCGAACAGGCGCGACTTATCGAAGCCCTCGAACATGAATGCGACGGAGTCTTCGTCGCGTGCAAGCGCTCTCAGCGCGTCCTCGCCGTGAATGTAGTCGCATTCCCCGCAGCTTTCCGCAAGGTACGCATCAATGAAATTCTGAAGCGTGCCGACGGTCATTGCGTGTGTCGGAGTGCGGAAGGAAAGCTTCTTTTCGACGCCTGCCGAAAGAACCGTGATGCACTGTGCGCCGTCGTCCTCGCAAGTGATCTCTTCGAGCGCGGCGAGAAGCCTTTTGCAGTCGGTCTTCTTGACAATGCGGTGGATCGGCTCAAAGTCTATCGCATCGTCTTTGATTGACACGATCTCGCACAGAGCGTAGCGCGCGGGATGCTCGCTTGCCGCCTCGCCGAGACGCTCCTTTACCGATTCGTAGTGGCTCTTTGCCGCCGCGAGAGAATGGTTTCCGTCGCCGACAGCGTAGGGAAGCGCGGAGGTGCGCTCATTTTCGGCAATTGTATTACCGAGAGAGGCGGCTGCCTCGCCCTCGAGCGCATAGCCTTTAATATGACCGCCGCCCTCCATGAGCTCGAAGTCGTAGAGCACATTTTCCTCGGCGGCAAGGCTTTTTGCCTGTTCGAAAAGGGAATGCGTGTCGTCTGCGAATATCATGATGTGCGGAAGCTCGATGCTTGCCGCCGCACGCATTTCGCGGCGCGGGGGAATGCGGTCTGTCACCGTCTGCTCTGTTGCGCGCACAGCCGAGCATGACTTCGGCGAGTAGTCGTAATGCTCAAGGTCGACCATGCCGAGGAGCCCGCGTCGTGTTTTTCCGCCTGTCAGCGTGCGCTCAATGTAGACAAAGCCGTCGACGCATCTCCAGGGAAGCGAGAGCGCCGTTTTCATATGCGAGCGAAGAAGCTCCGCCTTCTGCGCCTCGCGGGGCGTCTTGAGATATGCTTCGGGGAGTATGTAATTATATGCGGACTCGGATGAGCCGACAAGACTCTCGACGCGATCCCAGTAGGATATATCCGAGGTGAACTGATCGCAGGCGATCACTGCCCATTTTTCAAAATCGCGAGAGGAGCTCTGAAAGCTCGGCAGCAGAATATGCGACGCGGAGAATACGGTGTTTTTCATGATAAGACTTGCCTTTCGGGGGAGAATGTTTTATTTAGCTTGATTATAGCATTCATTTTACCGCTTGTCAATAGACTCTCCCACTGTACGTGCGCTTTTTCTTTCAATATTTGTTGAAATGTAATATTGACTTTGAGCTCGCGAGTAAATATAATATATAATGAATTTTTATATATTGAGGTATGCTATGGAAAACGTGAGTTTTGACGCCGCACTGAAGGTCGTCAAATTCGGCGGAAGCTCTCTCGCCGATGCCGAGCAGTTCAAAAAGGTGCGTGATATTGTGCTCGATGAGCCGTCGCGCCGCTATGTTGTCCCCTCCGCGCCCGGAAAGCGCTTTAAGGAAGACGATAAGGTCACAGACCTTCTTTATCAATGCTATAATCTTTCGGCGAAGGGAGAGCCCATCGACGAGGCGTTTGACAAGATCATCGAGAGATATGATTCCATTGTCAACGAGCTCAACGTCGACCTCGATCTTTCCGACGAATATCTTCACATAAAGTGGTCGATAAAGCACCACGCAGGTCGCGACTACGCCGCAAGCCGCGGAGAATATCTCAACGGAAAGATACTCGCCGCATACCTCGGCTACGATTTCGTCGACCCGACCGTATTTATCAAATTCGGCGACGATGGTGTTTTCGATTCCGAGATCACGAATACTCTGCTTTCCGCAGAGCTTGCCGAGCACGAGAGAGCGGTCATTCCCGGCTTCTACGGCTCAATGCCGAACGGCACCATCAAGACCTTCTCGCGCGGCGGCTCCGATATCACCGGCTCTATCGTCGCAAGAGCGGTCAATGCCGACATTTACGAGAACTGGACAGATGTCGACGGCTTCCTCATGGCTGACCCGAGAATAGTCGAGTCTCCGCGCGTTATTTCTACAATTACCTACCGCGAGCTTCGCGAGCTGTCCTACATGGGCGCGGGCGTACTCCACGAGGACTCGATCTTCCCGGTCCGCGTTGCGGGAATTCCGATAAACATCAGAAACACAAACAACAAAAACAGCCGCGGCACGATGATCGTTCCCGCAGCGGAGCAGTTTGACACCTCGAGAGTAATTACCGGAATTGCCGGTAAGAAGGGCTTTTCCGTTCTCAGCATTGAGAAGGCCATGATGAACTCGGAGACCGGCTTCGGTCGCCGCGTGCTCGAGGCTATCGAGGACGAGGGCATTTCCTTCGAGCATCTTCCCTCCGGTATCGACACGATGTGCGTTATCCTCAACACACAGGAGATCGCGGATCACAAGAAGACGATACTCGAGTCGATCTGTGAGTCGGTGTCTCCCGACGCTGTTGCCATCGAGGACGGTCTCGCGCTTATCGCAGTCGTCGGTCGCGCAATGCCGAAGGCGAAGGGCACAGCCTACAGAGTATTCAAGGCTGTGGCGGAGGCAGGAATAAACATTCGAATGATAGACCAGGGCTCGTCAGAGCTCAATATCATTCTCGGCGTGGATGAGGCTGACTTCGATGTAGCTCTCAACGCCATCTATTCCGAATTCGTTAAGGACTAAATGCACAAAGAGCTGCGGCGCACACCGTGCATCGCAGCTCTTTTGAGTATTCACGCAAGCTTCAAGGGAAGCTTTGTACCGCCGAGAATGTGGAAGTGCAGGTGATGCACGCTCTGTCCTCCGTCCTCACCCACGTTGGTGATGACGCGGTAGCCGTTTTCGAGTCCCTCTGCGTGCGCTATCTTCGGTATGCACGTGAAAATGTGCGCGACGACGTCGGCGTTTGCTTCGTTCAGCTCGTCTGCGGAGGCTATATGACACTTCGGTATAACGAGAATGTGTACGGGTGCTTCGGGGTTAACGTCGCGGAACGCGAGGATTCGGTCGTCCTCATAAACCTTGGTCGACGGGATCTCACCGGCGATTATCTTGCAGAAAATACAGTCCATTTTTCAGCTCTCCTTTACTGTTTAGGCTTGCATATATGATATCACAAAAAGAAAAATAAATCAAGGCTTGTCGGAGCTGTCTTGTGCTTTGACGGGCAAAGAGGTGCCCTATGCGGAAAATATTCGATATTCATACACATATCTACCCCGAGAAGATAGCGGACAAGGCCTCGCGCAACCTCGGTGCGTTTTACGACTTTGTGGTCGAGGGAGAGGGAACCTACGGGGCTCTTGAGGCGACGGGTGCCGCTTCGGGCGTGCGCGGCTTTCTTCTGCTCGGCGTTGCGACAAATCCGACGCAGGTCGAGAGCGTGAACAATTTCATCTCCGATACCGTAAAGCTTTCACGCTCGCGCGGCTTTCACACCTTCGGCTTTTTCGGGATGCATCAGGACTACCCCGATTTCGCCTCGGAGATCGACAGATGTGCTTCACTCGGGCTGTCGGGAGTGAAGCTTCACCCCGATATCCAGAGAGTGGATATCGACGACAGGCGTCTGTTTGAGCTTTACGACGCAATACAGGGGCGCATCCCGCTGTATCTGCACATGGGCGACGACCGCCCGCAGTACAGATATTCGGAGCCCGAGAAGCTCGCACGTGTGCTTGACGAGTTCCCGCGCCTTACAGTCTTTGCCGCGCATCTCGGCGGATACCGCGCGTGGGACAGTGCAGTGCCGCTCCTTGCGGGACGCGAGAATGTGTATTACGATACGTCGAGTGCGCTGTGGGCGATGAGCACGTCGCGCGCGAATGAGATAATTTCAAAGCTCGGCACGGAGCGGATAATGTTCGGCACGGATTACCCCGTCAAGACCGCCGAGGAGGAGATCGCGCGAGTTATGTCGCTTGATCTCACGGATGACGAGAGAGAAAAAATATTCTGGAAAAACGCCGCGGAATTTTTCGGCATCGACGAGTAAGACGAGCGGTGAGAGTGACATGTGAGGTGGTAAAATGCTGTCATATTGGGATACGCTGAGGGACGAGAAACGCCCTGTCGTGCTCTACGGCACGGGCAACGGCGCGGATAAAATACTTGACGCATGCCGTCTCAGAGACATTGAAATTGCGGGCGTTTTCGCCTCGGACGGCTTTGTCCGCGACCGAAGCTTTCGCGAAATGCGCGTGCTTTCACACAGCGAGATACGCGAGCGCTTCGGCGACGACATCGTGGTGCTCCCCGCCTTCGGCACGACGCGCGACGACGTGATCGAGAATTTCGAGCGACTTAACACGCTTCATGAGCTTATAATACCCGAGGTGCCGCTTTACGGCGGTGATATATACGACGAGGCAAAGCTCGAGAGTGTCCGTGACGGGCTCGACGAGCTCTATCGGAGGCTTGCGGACGACATATCGCGAGATATCCTCCGCGATGCGGTAATGTTCCGCATGACAGGGCGCCTTGAGTATCTAAATCGCTGTGAGCCGGTCGCCCGCTCGCTTGCGTCAATGCCGTTTGCACAGAGAATCGAGAGCTGCCTTGACGGCGGCGCCTTTCGCGGAGACAGCGCGCAGGACATGCTCGCGGCATTTCCGAATGTGCGGCGAATCACGGCGGCGGAGCCCGACCCCTCCACCTTCAAAAGGCTTGAGAGCTTTGCACAGCAGACAGACGGAGTTGTCGTGCCGGTGAATGTCGCGCTCGGCAATTTTGTCGGCGAGAGCGACTGCGTGTCCTCGGGAAGCCGCGGCAGCGGCATTGTCGGACGCAACCGCCGCGCGAGGAAGACTGTCGTAAGGTGCGACACGGTCGACAGGCTGTGCCGAGACATGAAGCTCGATTTCCTGAAGCTCGATGTCGAGGGCTTTGAGGAGGAGGCGCTTCTCGGAGCACGCGAGACCGTGCGACGCGACAGGTGCGCCATGGCGGTCTCGCTTTATCACAAGAGCGACGATATTGTAACGCTTCCGCGCCTTGTGCGCGAAATGCTCGGCGAGTGCCGAATGTATCTGCGCCGCCCGCGCTGCATTCCGATGTGGGATTTGACGCTGTATGTGGAGCCGATATGATTACACATTTGTTAAAGCTGTGTTTACACACTTGAAATGCGACGCAAAATGTGGTAAAATAGTAAAAAACCGATACGACGACAGGTCGTTACATGGAGCTGTACAATGACTTCACTTAAAAAGATATTTACGCTCGGCTGTGTTATAAACACACTGCTTATGACCGGCTTTTACATGCTTGCGGCATTTCTTCCGGGACTCGGTCTCGTGCCGAGCCTTTCGACAATGCTGACCGTGCTTGCGCTTTCCTTCGTAGTTGCAGCGGCGGAGGGCATACTGCACGCGGGCTTTTCACCTGCGGGACGAGTCGCGCTGCACTATGTGCTCTGCTGCGGAAGCTTTCTTGCCTTTTATATTATCGCGAACGGCTCGCGTGTGCGCGCGGCGCAGATAATCATCGCGGCAGTGTTCGCAAGCTTTATCTACGCTGTGCTCGGCGGCGTTCGCCTGGCGCTTCACTCGCGCGCCGCAAAGCGCGAAAACGAGAGCCTTGAGTACACACCGTCCTTCAAGAGATAAAAAAGCTATTTACAAATCGCGCATAATAAGGTACAATATAAAGTGAATGATAATGCTCGTTTCGATAAGAACGGAGGATTTATGGCAGATATCAAGTATAAGAGAGCCTTTTTGAAGCTTTCGGGCGAGGCTCTGGCAAAAAAAGACAGCGAAACCGGAGAAATACGCGAGATATTCGATACCGAGGTGCTCGACGAGCTCGCATCGGTCATTAAGGAGTGCTCCGAAATGGGAGTCGGCTTCGGAATCATGATCGGAGCCGGCAACATCTGGCGCGGTAAGCTCGGTCAGGGCGTTAACCGCGCGAAGGCAGATCACATGGGAATGCTCGCAACGGCTATAAACTGCCTGCGCTTCCAGGACGCGCTGCAAAAGAGCGGCGTTGACGCGGTGGTCATGTCGGCAGTCCCCATGAACAGCTTCGCGGAGCCGTTCAATTATGAGCGCGCCATCGAATATATGGACAGCGGCAGACCTGTGGTGTTTGCATGCGGCGCGGGAATACCGTACATTTCGACGGATACGGCGGGAGTCGTTCGCGCACGCGAGATATGCGCGGATGTTATGCTCATGGCGAAGAACATAGACGGCGTGTATTCGGCAGACCCCGCAAAGGATCCGACGGCTGTTCGCTACAAGACGATAACCTACGACGAGTGCATCAGACACGATATCCGTGCTCTCGACCCCTCTGCTTTCGCAATAGCGGCAGAGAGCGGCATTGACATTATCGCCTTCTCGCTCAAGCAGTTCAGCGCGATAAAGGACGCGGTCACGGGCGTGCCCGTCGGAACTCTCGTCACCTCGGACGACGTCGAGTGCGAGACGTATTAAAGCTACAAATCAATAATTGACCCCACGGTCATACGGAGGTATATTTTATGAAGCTCGATACAAAGGATTTTGAAAGAAAAATGAAAAAGTCGATCGATGTGTATGAGGAGTCCCTCAATACCATCAGAGTCGGCAGAGCAAGCGCTGCCGTGCTTGCCGGAGTAAGCGTTGACTATTACGGCATGGATACACCCATCAACCAGATGGCGGAGATCAAGGTAAGCGACGCCAAGACGCTCGTTATCATGCCCTGGGACGCATCCACTCTCAAGAACATCGAGAAGGCGATTCTCGCATCCGATGTCGGAATCACACCTCAGAACGACGGAAAGACACTCAGACTTTCCTTCCCGCCGCTTACCGAGGAGCGCCGCCGCGAGCTCAAGAAGAAGGTATCCGGAATGGGCGAGGACGCAAAGGTCGCCATCCGTAACATCCGCCGCGAGGGAGTTGACCGCGCCAAGGAAATGAAGAAGGCGGGAGAGATGACCGAGGACGAGCAGAAGCAGTCCGAAAAGCTTGTTCAGGACCTCACCGACAAGTTTGTCAAGGCAATTGACAAGATCACCGCAGATAAAGAAAAAGAGATCATGGAGATCTAAGCTCAACGGAGATATGCGTCCGGCTCGCATAAAACGGGTCGGGCGCAATGATTGTTTATATGTTTGGTAAAAGAAAAGCAGCACATGATATGAATTCCGTTGTCGCAGAGTCCGCACTGGAGCATATTGCTTTTATCATGGACGGCAACGGCAGATGGGCGACGCGCCGTTCGCTTCCCCGCGAGGCGGGGCACAGCGCGGGAGCGAAGAATTTCAAGACCGTGGTGAGATACTGCAAGAAGATAGGTATCCGCTATGTCACCGTTTACGCCTTCTCAACGGAAAACTGGAAGCGTCCGAAGCACGAGGTGGACGCTATAATGAGCCTTCTCGACTCGTATATGGTCGAGGCTCGCGAGGAAAACGATGTCGAGTACCGCTTTATCGGCACAAGGGACGGCATGCCCGCCGAGCTTGTCGAAAAGATGGACAGCCTTGAGGCGTTCACGCGCGGTCGCGAGTACAGACTGAACATTGCAATGAATTACGGCGGGCGCGCCGAGATCGTAAATGCCGTGCGGCGTGCAGCTGCCGACGGCGTCGAAAGCATTACCGAGGAGGATATCTCCTCGCGCCTTTATACCTGCGACTGCCCGGAGCCGGACCTTATAGTTCGCACGGGCGGAGAATACAGAATATCGAACTTCCTTATGTGGCAGTCTGCGTACTCCGAGCTTTATTTTTCGGATAAGCTGTGGCCCGCATACACAACAGACGATGTCAACGAGGCTGTCATCGCTTTTTCAAAGAGAAAAAGACGCTTCGGCGGTCTTGACAAAAAATAAATTCACGCATCCTAAGTGAAAGGATACTCAAAAATGCTTACAAGAATAATAACCGCAGTCGTTGCGGTGGCGCTTTTTGTGCCTGTGCTCATTTTCTCCGATACCATGGTCTTTCCCGCGGTGATCGCTCTGCTTGCGCTCGTCGGCACCGTCGAGATGCTTCGCTGTGTCGGAAATCGTAAGAGGGCTGTGTGCATTACGGCTGCTGCTGTTGCCGTTGCCGCGCCCGTTGTCGCAAGAATCGTCGGCGACCTGCCCGTCTTCGTTACCGCCTTTGCGGCTGCGGAATTTGCATTCCTGCTGCTCGTCTTCGCGCTTTCCGTTTTTTCTCACGGAAGGTACGACATCGTCGCGGCGTGTGCGGACTTTGCTCTCGTTTCCTATGTCGTTATGACCTTCACGTCGATAGTGCTCCTTCGCGATACCGCTGTCGGCGCGAGACTTTATCTGCTTGCCTTCATCGGACCGTGGGTCAGCGACTCCGCGGCATATTTCTGCGGACGCGCGCTCGGTAAGCACAAGCTAATTCCCGACGTCAGCCCGAAGAAAACCGTCGAGGGCTCGCTCGGAGGAGTCGTGTTCACGGCGGCGGTATTCGTGCTTTACGGTGCGTTTGTTTTGAAGCCCGAGAGAGGTCTTGGCAGCTATGCGGCACTTGCGATCATCGGAATTGCAGTGTCCGCAATATCTCAGATCGGCGACCTTATCGCGTCGCTTATCAAGCGCAAGTACGGCATCAAGGATTACGGCAAGCTCTTTCCGGGGCACGGCGGCGTAATGGATCGCTTCGACAGCGTGCTCGCAACGGCACCCGTTATGCTTATCGCAGCGGTCATGGGCGAGTACTTCGGACTTTTTGTCTGAGAGGCGTCTGAACCGGTACCGTGAATATGAAAAAAATTAAAATATCCGTCCTCGGAAGCACGGGCTCTGTCGGAACTCAGGCGCTCGACGTGGCGCGCGAGCTCGGCGTCGGCGTAACGCTGCTTTCAGCCGGACGAAATGTCGAGCTTCTTGCCCGTCAGGCAGAGGAGCTTTCACCTTCGCTGCTCAGCGTCGCCGACGCCGAGAGCGCACGCCGTCTGCATGCGTTGACAGGCGGAAAATATGAAATAATCTACGGCGCGGACAGCCTTGCCGAGTATCTTCGCAGCTGCCGCGACGACGCAGTCATCCATTCGATAGCGGGACTTGAGGGCACGCGCGCGGCGCTTGCCGCCGCAGAAGCCGGAGTTCGCCTGGCAATGGCGAATAAGGAGGCGATCATCGCGGCGGGAGGACTTATTTACGAGCGTCTTGAGCGCTCGGGCGGCGAGCTTATTCCCGTGGACAGCGAGCACAGCGCGATATTCCAGTGTCTTTCGACAGCAGCCGGCAGAGCGAGGGGCGAAAGCGTTAAAAGAGTACTTCTCACGGCGTCCGGCGGACCGTTCTTCGGAATGACCCGCGAGGAAATGGCAGATGTTACGCCCGAGCGTGCGTTGGCTCATCCGACGTGGAGTATGGGACCGAAGATAACCGTCGATTCCGCGACACTGATGAACAAGGGCTTCGAGGTGATCGAGGCGGTGCGCCTTTTCGGCGTTCGCCCGGAGCAGGTCGAGGTTCTCGTACACAGACAGAGCATAATCCACTCCATGGTGGAGTATATTGATAACAGCGTTATAGCGCAGCTTGCGGCGCCCGACATGCGCTCCTGCATTCGCTATGCACTGTCGTACCCCGAGCGCGCAGAGGCATCACACGGTCAGCTCGACTTCAAGACGCTTGGTGCGCTGACCTTTGACGCCCCCGACCTTGAGGCGTTTCCGCTGCTCTCTCTCGCGTATGACGCAATACGCACCGACGGCACGGCGCCGACGGCACTTATCGCCGCGGACGAGGCGGCGGTTGACGCCTTCTTCAAGCACCTCATCGGCTTTGGCGATATTTACAGGATCGTCAGCGAAACGCTCGAGCGCACCGAGGTGTGTCCCGTGCGCTCAGACGAGGACGTGTACATTGCCGCCGAAAAGGCGCGCCGAACAGCCGAGAAGCTGATAGCTTCTATTTAACACAAACGGAGGGATCACGTGAGCATTCTTTATATACTGCTTGCCGTTTTGATATTCGGTCTGCTTATCTTCATACACGAAATGGGGCATTACCTTTTCGCCCGGCTTTTCGGAGTGAGGATATTCGAGTTTTCCATCGGAATGGGTCCGAAGCTGCTGTCGAGAACATCGAAGAAGACGGGAATTATGTATTCCTGGCGCGCGATCCCCTTCGGCGGGTACCTGTCGATGGCGGGAGAGGACGACGAGTCCGACGACGAAAACGCATATTGCAAAAAGCCCGTCCTTCAGCGGATAATCATAACAGCTGCGGGCGCGCTTGTCAACATTATCGTCGGAATGCTTGTGCTGTCCCTGCTTGTCGTCAGCTCCGACAGGCTTTACTCGACAAAAATCGCTGCTTTTGACCCCTCGGTCAGCGAGGAATTTTCCTCCGAGGCGCAGGGACTTGCCGTCGGCGACACGGTAACTCACATCAACGGCACACGCGTGTTTACCGCAAACGACCTACAGTACGAGCTCATGCGTGCGGCTGTAAAGCCCGTTGACATCACGCTGAGGCGAGACGGCGAGACAATAACACTTGAGGACGTGACCTTCGGAACCTTTACGGAGCAGGGAAGCGACTTCGGCGACCCCGACTTTTACGTTTCCGAGGAGGAAAAAAGCTTTTCCGCTACCGCGCGTCACGTCTTTGCACGCTCGTATTCCTCGGTGAAGATGGTGTATGACACAGTTTTTGACCTTGTGACGGGAAGATACGGCGTTCAGGCTGTGTCGGGACCGGTCGGAATTACAGAAACGCTCGGCGAGGCGGCGCAGGCGGGAATCGCGAATTTCGTGTACCTTGCGGCGTTCATCAGCATTAATGTCGGCGTAATGAATCTGCTTCCGCTTCCCGCGCTTGACGGAGGAAGGCTCGTCTTCCACATAATCGAGCTTATAATCCGCCGTCCCGTGCCGAGGAAGCTCGAGGCGGCGATACACAGCGTCGGACTGCTTGCGCTGCTCGCGCTGCTTGCCGCCGTGACACTGAAGGATATTATTGCACTGTTTTAGTAAAGAGCTGCCGCAAAAACGGCAAAGGAGTGCTTGACATGGAAAGAAGAAAAACACGTGAGCTTAAGGTGGGAGGTATTGCCGTCGGCGGCACATCTCCCATATCCGTGCAGTCAATGACCAATGCTCCCGCAGAGGATTTCGCGGGAACGGTCGCGCAGCTGAAGGCGCTTGAGGCAGCGGGCTGCGACATTGCACGCATAGCCGTGCCGAATACGGAATGCGCCGCGGTTTTCGAGTACGCGAGGGAAAACGGCGTTCGCCTTCCGCTCGTGGCGGACATCCACTTTGATTATAAGATAGCGCTCGAGGCAGTGCGCCGCGGCGCGTCGAAAATACGCATCAATCCCGGCAATATCGGTGCCGAGTGGAAGATACGCGAGGTCGCAGCCGCATGCCGCGACGCGGGACTTCCGATAAGGATCGGCGTGAACGGCGGAAGCCTCGAAAAAAGCCTGCTTGAGAAGTACGGCTCGCCGACAGCACGGGCAATTGCCGAATCAGCGCTCGGACAGGCAGAGCTGCTTGAGGCGGCAGGCTTTTCCGATATTGTGATATCGATTAAATCTTCAAATGTCGAAAAGATGATAGACGCCTGCGAGCGAGTCGCGGCGGCAAGTGATTATCCGCTCCACCTCGGCGTAACCGAGGCGGGAGACGCCTACAGCGGTCTTGTGAAGAACGCTGTCGGTATGGGCGCGCTGCTTACACGCGGTATAGGCGACACGCTTCGCGTTTCACTCAGCGCGGATGTGACACAGGAGGTTCGCGCCGGACGCGAAATACTCAAGGCTGTCGGTCGCTGGGAGCGCGGCGGAGTGAATATTATTTCCTGCCCGACCTGCGGCAGAACAAAGATCGACATAATCGAGCTTGTCGCTGCGCTGAAGGCGGCGACGGAGAATATGGATACACACGGCAAGAGCGTAAACGTCGCAGTAATGGGCTGCGTCGTTAACGGGCCCGGGGAGGCGCGCGAGGCTGATTTCGGCATTGCGGGCGGCGACGGCTTCGGGGTGCTCTTCCGCCGCGGTGTTCCCGAGGGACGCGTGGAGGAGGATAGGATAATCGAGGTCCTCCTTGAAAACATAAACGAATTTATAAGGAACTGATTGAATGTGAGGCAGACGATGGGCGAGGCACGAAAGACCCTTTACGACCGCTTCGGCAGGTATGACCCGGTCGGAATACACCGCGTAATATACGATAAAGCAGTCGTCTCTTCGGTAAAGCTTGACCGCGAGAGGCGCATAGTTGAGCTTGCCGTTGAATTGCCGGAGCTTTTCGATAAGACAGACATTTATTCTCTTGAGGAGGCACTGTGCGCGGCTTATGAGCTGCGCCTTGTGCGTATTTTGACAAAATATCCGAGCGAGTGCTTCGACATGTCGTACCTTCCGCAGGTCATTCTCGAGGCGCGTCGCGTCGGCAGCGTTGTCAACGGCTTTTTCAGTCACATGAAGACCTCCTTGGACGGCGACAGTATACATATCGCGATACCGTTCTCGGCGGGAGCCATCGAGCTTCACGATATGGCGCACACCGCAGCTGTCATATCGAACATTATTGCAAGCGAGTTCGGACTCAGATTTAATGTGAAAATAGAGCAGACGGAGGATGCCGACGCCAGATACGCCGAGCACGTCAGCCGACAGCTCGCCGAGCTCAACACACGCTCGCAGAGCATTGCCGCGGCTGAGGAAAGGCGAATGGCGTCCGCTGCCGCAGCTCAAAGCGGCGAGGCGGCACCCGTCGAGGAGACTGTGAAGCTTCCACGGGCATATTCGCTCTTTGAGGGCTCGGACACCGTTTCGCGCGATACCGATAACGAGAATATCATCATCTCCGGCAGAATGCGCTTTGACAGCTCGACGATCGAGGTGCTTTTGGGGCATGATCCGTCGCTTGATGAGCTCATCCCGCTTCGCGCCGTAAAGAGCGTCGGACGCGGAGTCAGCATTATCGGAGAGGTCTTTGCCGTGACCGAAAAGGAGACGCGCCGCGGCGATAAGCTCACCGTGACCGTCGGCATTACCGACCGCGACGCGTCGCTGTTTATAAAGTCAACGGTCGACCCCGAGGGCGCCGAGGAGCTGAAGTCGATGTTCGGCGTCGGAAAATCGGTGATAGTCAAGGGAAATATCAAGGCGGACAGCTTTGACGGCGAGCTGTTTATGCAGTACAGTGAGGTCGCGCAGATAGAGCGCGTGCTTCGCGAGGATAACGCCCCCGAAAAGCGCGTTGAGCTTCACGCGCATACCAATATGTCGGCAATGGACGCGCTGACAAAGCCCGATGAGCTTGTTAAAACAGCCGCGCGCTGGGGTCACGGGGCGGTAGCCGTGACAGACCACGGAAACCTGCAAAGCTTTCCGATAGCGATGCTCACCGCGGAAAAGCTCGGCGGCAAGGTCAAGGTGCTATACGGCGTTGAGGCATACTTTGTCGACGATACGCAAAGAGCCGCATACCGTGGGGAAGGGATCACCTTCGACGACGAATTTGCGGTGTTCGATATCGAGACGACGGGTCTTTCCGCGGCGACCTGCGCTATTACGGAGATAGGCGCGGTCATCATCAAAAAGGGCGAGATACTTGACCGCTTCAATACCTTCGTCAATCCCGGTGTGCCGATACCGGAGAAGATAACTCAGCTGACGGGAATTACCGACGAAATGGTCGCCGACGCACCCGATATCTCCGAGGTGCTGCCGCGCTTTTTCGAGTTCTGCGGTGATCGGATGCTCGTCGCGCACAATGCCTCGTTCGATACGAGCTTCATAAGAGCAGCCGCCGAAAGGTGCGGACTGCCCTTCGTCAGTCCCTATCTAGACACGGTCGCCATGTCGCATTATGTAAACCCGACGGCGAAAAATCATAAGCTCGACACGCTCGCGCAGCTGTACGGGCTCGGCGACTTCAACCATCACCGCGCCTGTGACGACGCGGAGATGCTTGCGCTCATATTTGACAAGATGACATCACGCCTCAAGGAGGAGGGCATCTTAGACATTGACAGAATGAATTACGTGATGAGTGAGAGGGCAGACCCCTTGAAGCTCCGCACGTATCACCAGATAATACTCGTTAAGAACAAGACAGGGCTTAAGAACCTGTACAAGCTCGTTTCCGATTCGTACCTCAAATATTATAAGCGTAATCCGCGCATACCGAAGACGCGACTTACCGAGCTTCGCGAGGGACTTATAATCGGCTCCGCCTGCGAGGCGGGTGAGCTTTTTCGAGCGATGCTCGACAACCGTCCCGAGGACGAGCTTATCGAGATGGCGTCTTTCTACGATTATCTTGAGATACAGCCGATATGCAACAACATGTTCCTTGTCGCCGAGGGTAAGGTCGCGGACGAGGAGGGACTTCGCGAGCTCAACCGACGCATTATAGACATCGGTAAAAAGGCGGGACGCCCTGTTGTCGCGACCTGCGACGCGCATTACCTCGACCCGGAGGACGAGATATACCGAAGGATACTCCTTGCGGGAATGAAGTTTAAGGACGCAGACCACGAAACAAAGCTTTATTACCGCACGACCGAGGAAATGCTCGCGGAATTCGAGTACCTCGGCGAGCAGACCGCCCGTGAGGTCGTAATAACGAATCCGAGACGTATTGCCGACATGATAGAGACCGTGCGTCCGATACCCGAGGGCAACTATCCGCCGCATATTGACGGCGCCGAGGAGGAGCTGACAGAAAAGTGCCACGCCCTCGCGCGCGAAATGTACGGAGACGTGCCGCCCGAGGAGGTAACGAGCCGCCTTGACCGCGAGCTTGATTCGATAATCAAAAACGGCTTCGCCATCATGTACATAATTGCCCGAAAGCTTGTTGAAAACAGCGAGGCGAAGGGCTATCAGGTAGGCTCGCGAGGCTCTGTCGGCTCATCCTTTGCGGCAACGATGGCGGGAATTACAAAGGTAAATCCGCTGCCGCCGCACTACAGATGCCTCAAGTGTAAGTATTCGGATTTCCACGACTTCAAGACGGAGCAGCCCGACGTTAAATCGGGCTTTGACCTGGCGCCGAAGAAGTGCCCCGTATGCGGAGAGGAGCTGTACCGCGACGGACACGACATCCCATTTGAGACCTTCCTCGGCTTCTACGGAGACAAGGTGCCCGATATCGATCTTAACTTTTCCGGAGACGTTCAGGCGGACGCGCACAAGTTCACCGAGGTGCTCTTTGGCACGGGCAAAGCCTTCCGCGCCGGTACCATCGGTACTCTTGCCGCAAAGACCGCCTACGGCTTCGTCGCGCGCTATCTCGAGGAGCGCGGAATTTCCGTCAACCGCGCCGAAAGCGAGCGGCTGATCGCCGGCTGCGTCGGAGTCAAGCGCACCACGGGTCAGCATCCGGGAGGAATAATCGTTGTTCCCGCAGAGCACGACGTGTACGAGTTCTGCCCCGTGCAGCACCCCGCCGACGACCCGAATTCCTCGATAATCACGACTCACTTCGAGTTCAAGTATCTGCACGACACGATACTGAAGCTCGATATACTCGGACACGATATTCCGACTAAGTACAAGCGACTTGAAGAATATTCCGGAATGAACATCCTCGACGTGCCGCTGTCCGACCCGCAGGTGTACAAGCTCTTTACGTCGACCGAGCCGCTCGGAGTCACGCCTCAGCAGATAAACAGCGAGACCGGCACGCTCGGACTGCCCGAGATGGGTACGAAGTTCATCAGAGGCGTGCTTATGGCTGCACAGCCGAAGACCTTTGCCGACCTCTTGCAGATATCGGGGCTCACCCACGGCACGGGAGTCTGGCTCGGAAATGCGGACGAGCTTATCAAAAACAACGTCTGCACGATATCCGACGTTATCGGGTGCCGTGACGATATCATGCTTTACCTGATCCAAAAGCACGACCTTGATAAGAGCCACGCGTTCAAGATAATGGAGGACGTGCGAAAGGGAAAGGGGCTCAAGCCCGAGTACGAGCAGGAAATGCGCGAGCACGGCGTGCCCGATTGGTACATCGAGTCGTGCAAGAAGATAAAATACATGTTCCCGAAGGCGCACGCGGCAGCATATGTTATGGACGCGCTGCGACTCGGCTGGTATAAGATATATCACCCGGACGTTTTCTACGCCGCGTACTTTACCGCCGCGCCGTCAGGCTTTGACGCCGAGATAGTAATGGGCGGCAAGGAGCGCGTCGCCGCCGTCATCAAGGAATATTCGCGCCCCGGTGCCGAGCTGTCGCAGAAGGAAGCAGACACGCTCGACGCGCTGAACCTTGTCAATGAGTGCTATCAGCGGGGATATTCGTTCCTGCCGGTCGACTTTGCGACCTCGGACGCGCATAAATACGTTCCCGAAAACGGAAAAATACGCCTTCCGCTCGATTCGCTCCCCGGAGTCGGCTCGGCTGCGGCGGAAAGCATTGTCGCCGCGAGGGAAAGAGGACCGATATATTCGATAGACGACCTGAAGCGCGAGAGCGGAATGTCAAAGTCCGTTCAGGAGATACTTGAGCGAAACGGCGTCCTGAAGGAGCTCTCGCGCACTAACCAGCTTACAATGTTTTAGACCTTAAAAGCAGGAGTTTTCAATGTTTGCACTCGGTACTGTAGTTAATGCCGCAACGGTCATCTGCGGCAGCCTTGCAGGAATGCTGCTCAAGCGCGGCATCGGCGAGAGACTGAGCGGCGCGCTCATGAAGTCTGTCGGTGTCGCCACAATATTCATAGGCGCGTCCGGCGCGCTGTCGGAGCTGCTTGTCGTGTCGGACGGCGTGCTGTCGACAAGGGGGATAATGCTCATGTGCGTCTCACTCGCGCTCGGCACGCTCGTCGGCGAACTGCTGAGGCTTGAGGAAGGTCTCGAGCGTCTCGGAGAGCGAATGAAGGGACTGCGTCTCTTCTCGCACGCGAGCGCGGGCTTTACCGACGGCTTTGTGTCCGCAACGCTCGTCGTCTGCGTCGGAGCGATGGCAATAGTCGGACCGATACGCGACACGCTTTACGGCGATTATTCGATACTGTTTACAAAGTCGCTGCTCGACTTTATATCGACGATGATATTTGCCTCGACGCTCGGCGTCGGTGTGCTCTGCTCGGTCGTTCCGATGGTGCTCTATCAGGGAGCCTTCAGCGTATTCGCGCGCGTGCTCGAGCCGTATCTTTATTCTCTCGGTGACGGACTGCTCGTGCCGAATATTTCGCTTGTCGGCGGAGTGCTCATTTTCTGCGTGGGCGTGAATCTTGCCTTCGGTAAAAGGCTGCGCGTCGGCAACATGCTTCCGGCACTTTTGATCCCGCCGATCTACGCCGTTTTGCAGTCGCTTTTTGCGCTGTGCTGAAAAAACACGTGCTTTCCCCGCGTTTTGCGCCGTTTTTTGGCATGGAGCACGGGGAAAGTTACCTAAAGTGTCAAATCCGACAAGACACGTTGCGGGTCAGCGTGACTTTTTGTGACAAAATGTCATCTTGATTTTTGTCGAAGAAAGGTTTATAATGATAATATAAGTTAACCGTGAATTGTACCGATTTTTCTAATAATAAATTTGGTAAGAATTCGCGGCAGATTGTTTTTTGGGGCGTTTTTATGAGAGCACTGGAAGAAAAAATCGTAAACGAGGGTCTGGTCCTCGATGGCAATGTATTGAAGGTCGGCAGCTTTCTGAATCAGAAGATAGACACCTGCTTCGCCGTCGAGATGGCACAGGAGATTGTTCGCCTTTTTGCGGATGCTCGCATAAATAAGGTCTTGACCATCGAGTCAAGCGGTATCGCCATCGGCTTTGCCGTCGCGGCACAGCTCGGTGTGCCCATGGTATTCGTCAAGAAGAGCCATTCCTCGAACCAGTCTGGCAATATGCTGACGTCCCACATCCACTCGTACACGCACGCCATTGATTACACGGCGTCCGTATGCGCCGATTATCTGACAGCTGACGACAGCGTGCTTATCGTTGACGATTTTCTCGCTAACGGCGAGGCGCTTCGCGGGCTCATCGACATAGTTAAGCAGTCGGGTGCGACACTTGCGGGCTGCGCGGTGCAGATCGAAAAAGGCTTCCAGGGCGGCGGAGACGAGCTTCGTCGGCAGGGAGTGAGAGTCGAGTCGCTTGCGATAATCGACAAAATGTCTGCCACGGACGGTATCACCTTCAGAAGCTGAGCTACGCTTTCAAATTGTATGTAATTAATTTACATAAATTTTATGCCGAACGGCAAGGAGAATCACAAGATGAAAAAGATCCTTTCTGTTCTTCTCGCAGTTGCCATGCTCGCAGCTCTCTGCTGCGCTTGCACATCCTGCGGCAAGGACGACAACGAGGACAACAAGACCGCTGCCACAACGCTTAACGGCGATATGGTAAAGGCCAACGCTCCCGTGGAGGCTGATGCAGACGCAGATAAGTCTGATTTCAAGATCGGCTTTATCCTTCTCCACGACGAAAACTCCACCTACGACAAGAACTTTATCGACGCAGCTCTCAAGGTTAAGGAAGAGTTCGGTCTGACGGACGAGCAGGTCGTCTTCAAGTCCAACACTCCCGAGTCCAACGAGTGCTACGAGGCTGCCGCTGCTTTCGCTGACGACGGCTGCGACATCGTTTTTGCTGACTCCTTCGGTCACGAGAGCCACATTATCCGCGCTGCACGTGAGTTCCCCGAGGTTCAGTTCTGCCATGCTACGGGTACTCAGGCACAGATCGCCGGCCTTGACAACTTCCACAACGCATTTGCCTCCATCTACGAGGGCAGATACCTTGTAGGTGTTGCCGCAGGTATGAAGCTTAACGAGATGATCGAGAGCGGCGAGATCACAGCTGACCAGGCTAAGATCGGTTACGTCGGCGCGTTCAACTACGCAGAGGTCGTTTCCGGCTTTACCTCCTTCTTCCTCGGCGCGAGAAGCGTTTGCCCCTCCGCTACAATGGAAGTCGTTTATACAAACTCCTGGTTTGACATTGCACTCGAGAAGGAAGCTGCAAACAAGCTTATGGATAGCAACTGCGTACTTATCAGCCAGCACGCTGACTCCGAGGGCGCTCCCAAGGCCTGCGAGGCAAGAGGCGTTCCGAACGTAGCTTACAACATCAGCACGATCTCCATGGCTCCCACAACAGCTCTTATTTCCTCTAAGATCGACTGGGCTCCTTACTTCAGAACCATCATCAACGCAGAGCTCAACGGTGAGAAGATCCCCTCCGACTGGTGCGGCTCTCTCGCATCCGAGTCTGTTGTTCTCACAGAGCTCAACGAGGATGTAGCTGCCGAGGGCACGGCTGATGCTATCGCCGAGGCTATCGAGGCTCTCAAGAACGGCGAGCTCAAGGTATTCGACACATCCAAGTTTACCGTTGACGGTAAGACTCTCGATGAGTACCTGGCAGACGTCATCACAGACGATGCATTCACTCCCGACACCAATGTTGTTGCAAACGGTATCTTTGACGAGTCCGCTAAGAGAAGCGCTCCGTACTTCGATATCAAGTACATCGACGGTATCAAGGAAAACTGATCAAATAAACCGCTCGGGCGGAGTGCCGTCGGCACTCCGCCTTGAGCCTTATTTTATATACACCTCGGCTTTGAAAAGCGTCCGACATTTTCGGGCTTTTTTCAAACCCGATGAGAAAGGCAAGGTAAAAGATGAGCGTTGCGATTGAGCTGAAAAACATCACAAAAAGCTTCGGAAGCATCGTTGCCAACAAAAATGTCAGCCTGAGCGTTAATAAGGGAGAGATACTTTCTCTGCTCGGCGAGAACGGCAGCGGTAAAACGACCCTAATGAACATGATATCCGGTATATATCATCCCGATGAGGGACAGATATTTATAAACGGCGAGGAGGTCGCTATTCGTTCGCCTCACGAGGCCTTCGAGTATAAGATCGGTATGATCCATCAGCACTTCAAGCTTGTGGATATATTTACGGCAGCCGAAAACATAACGCTCGGTCTTAACGAAAAGGGACGCTTCGATATCGTTGACGTTATCGAGCGCGTTCGGGAGATAAGCGATAAATACGGCTTCGATATCGACCCGACAAAGAAAATTTACGAGATGTCTGTCTCCGAGAAGCAGACCGTTGAGATAATCAAGGTGCTCTACCGCGGCGCCGACATTCTCATTCTTGACGAGCCGACCGCGGTGCTCACACCGCAGGAAACACGCAAGCTTTTCCGCGTCCTTCGCAGAATGCGTGACGACGGTAAGGCGATCATAATAATCACGCATAAGCTCCACGAGGTGCTTTCGCTCTCCGACAGAGTTTCCGTCCTTCGCAAGGGAGAATATGTCGGAACGGTCGAGACCGCGTCCACAAGCGAGGCGCAGCTTACAGAGATGATGGTCGGCAAGAAGGTCGAGCTGAATATCGAGCGAGATGAGCCCGTTTCTCCCACCGACAGACTTGTGGTGAAGAACATCAGCTGCATTAACCGCGAGGGCGTGCGCGTCCTTGACGACATCAGCTTCACCGCGCGCTCGGGCGAGATCCTCGGAATTGCGGGAATTGCCGGAAGCGGTCAGCGCGAGCTGCTTGAATCCATCGCAGGTCTTCAGCACCTCAGCGAGGGCGAGATACTTTATAATAACCCCAAGACCGGCAATACAGACGACCTTCGCGACAAGACTCCGCTTCAGATAAGAGAGCTCGGCGTTCGCCTTTCCTTCGTTCCCGAGGACAGACTCGGCATGGGACTTGTCGGTAATATGGATATCGTCGATAACATGATGCTTCGCAGCTACCGCCGCGGTAAGTCGTTCTTCCTTGAGCGTCAGGGACCGCGTGACCTTGCCGACGACATCGTCTCGCGCCTTGCGGTCGCGACTCCGAATACTTCGACACCCGTGCGTAAGCTTTCCGGCGGAAACGTGCAGAAGGTGCTTGTGGGACGTGAGATAGCTGCATCCCCCACGGTGCTTATGGCGGCGTATCCCGTGCGCGGACTCGATATCAATTCTTCTTATCTTATCTACAACCTTCTCAATGAGCAGAAGAAGAACGGCGTTGCCGTTATCTTCGTCGGCGAGGATCTTGATGTGCTCATCGAGCTGTGTGACCGTATAATGGTCATCGGCGGCGGACGCATTACCGGAATCGTCGACGGCAGAAGCGCATCCAAGGAGGAGATAGGACTTCTCATGACAAAGAGCGGAGGAGGTAACGAAAATGACTGATAACAAGAAAATACGCGAGCCCCTTCTCCGCATTTCAAAGCGCTCATCCATTTCGCGCCCCAAGGCGTATCTCATCAGAGCGGCGGCGATAGTCGCGGGCTTCCTTCTCGGCGCACTCGTGATTTACGCGCTTACCGACTGCGTGCCGACAAAGGTGTTCAAGTCGCTCTTCGTCGGAACCTTCGGCACGGAGCGCCGCATGTGGTTCACGCTTCAGCAGACGGCAATGCTTCTGTGCATTTCGCTTGCGGTAACGCCCGCGTTTAAGATGCGATTTTGGAATATCGGAGCCGAGGGTCAGGTGCTCGTGGGAGCGCTCGCGGCAGTCGCGTGCATCGTCTATATCGAGGACATGATCCCGAACTGGCTGTTGCTTATCGTAATGGTCGCGTCGAGCATACTCGCCGGAATGCTGTGGGCGATAATTCCCGCATATTTCAAGGCGAAGTGGAACACAAACGAAACGCTGTTTACGCTTATGATGAACTACATCGCAATGCAACTTGTTTCGTTTATGATAATGATATGGGTCCCGAACGGCTCAAGCGTTCTTCCGACACAGGAATTCGGCTGGCTCCCGCCCATCTTCGAAAAGAAGTATCTTTTCAGCATACTTGTGGTCGTCGCACTCACGGTGCTCATGTTTATCTATCTCAGGTCGACAAAGCAGGGCTATGAGATATCGGTCGTCGGCGAAAGCGAGAACACAGCACGCTATATCGGAATCAACGTAAAGCGTGTTATCCTTCGTACACTTGCAATATCGGGTGCGCTTTGCGGAGTTGCGGGCTTCCTTATCGTTGCGGGTGCGGAGCACACCGTGACCAAGGACAGCGCGGCGGGCAACGGCTTTACCGCGATCATCGTATCGTGGATGTCGAAGTTCAATCCGATCATCATGGCGTTCTCATCGCTTCTCATTGTTTTCCTGCGCGAGGGAAGCTCCAAGATCGCCGAGACCTACAGCCTCAGCGATAGTATCTCCGACATCGTAACGGGAATCGTGCTGTTCTTCATTATCGGCTGCGAGTTCTTTATTAACTATAAGGTAAATATCCGCCGCAGCGCGGCTCATAAGAAGGAGGAGAAGTAATGATACAGACAATAGCTTCGTTCATAACAGCTGCTATAATTCAGAGCATTCCTCTTCTTTACGGCGCGACGGGCGAGATAATTACCGAGAAGAGCGGAAACCTCAACCTCGGTATCCCCGGAATCATGTACGTCGGCGGAATATCGGGAATTATCGGCGCGTTCCTGTACGAGAACTCGATGGAAAATCCGACAGCCTTCTGGTGCATCATAATTCCACTGCTTTCGACGCTCATCGGCGCGGGACTTATGGCGCTCATCTACAGCTTCCTTACAATTACCCTCCGTGCAAACCAGAACGTAACGGGACTTGCACTCACGACCTTCGGTATCGGAATCGGTAATTTCTTCGGCGGCTCGCTTCTCAAGCTCTTCGGTCAGAGCGGCTCGATCTCGCTCCTTACAACAGGTAATTATTATAAGACAAAGCTCCCGTTTGCCGATAAGCTCGGGCTTTTCGGAGAGACCTTCCTTTCCTTTGGCTTTTTGGTGTATCTTGCAATAATCGTCGCTGTTGTGGCGTCGATATTCCTGAAGCGCACGCGCGCGGGACTGAATCTCCGCGCGGTCGGTGAGAACCCCGCCACAGCGGACGCTGCCGGCATTAACGTAACAAAGCACAAGTATCTCGCTACCGTTATCGGCGGCGCGATATCCGGACTCGGCGGTCTGTATTTCGTAATGGACTACACAGCGGGCGCATGGACGAACAACGGCTTCGGCGACCGTGGCTGGCTTGCGATAGCGATCGTTATTTTCGCACTGTGGAAGCCCTCGTCGGCGATACTCAGTTCGTTTTTGTTCGGCGGACTTTACATTATTTGCGTGTACATCCCCGGACTTTCCGGAGCCGCAAAGGAGCTTATAAAGATGCTGCCTTATGTGGTAACGATAATCGTGCTTGTATTCACGAGCGCAAGAAAGCGCCGCGAGCATCAACCTCCGGCACACCTCGGACTTTCGTATTTCCGAGAGGACAGATAACAGCAATTGCCGCGGCGCGCCGACACAAAAGGAGTGCCGCGGCAAATCAAATGAAGAAATTTCTGCCCGAAATGCGAATTTCCGCAAAAAGCTATTGAAATTCAAGCGGAAATATGGTATAATAATATGCGTCGGTAAACACATTGCCGCGAAAACAGAATACGGAGAGATATCGAAGTGGTCATAACGGGGCTGACTCGAAATCAGTTTGCGAGCAATCGCACGAGGGTTCGAATCCCTCTCTCTCCGATAAGTCAAGGTCGCAATTCACAAGAATTGCGACCTTGACTCTTTTTTGAATAATTCACGCAGGTGGTTGACAATTTGTCTAACATTGGATATAATATGGAATGGATATAATGTTTATTAAACAAATAACAACACAGTTCTCGCCATTGAGGATATAAAAGAAATCCATAATCAAAACAGATAATTGTTTTGGAGTGCGATATGGCACTTGAAAATAAATTAGGACTGATAAGATCCGCTGACATTGCCCGTGAGAAAAACGCACAAGCAAGAAAAAGACTCAAGATGTTCACGCTGAGCCCGACATGCTTTGGCATCTCCGGCACGACTTGTGTTGTTAAGGAGGGATGATCGCTATGAAAATCCTATTTTCGAGACAGGGCAAATCTTGTTGTGTTGTCGATAAGGAGCGTCGTATTTTTTGCATCGACGATGTTTACCTTGACATTGAAGGCAAAGAAGTTACGAACGAAGATTCCTTTCACAAAACGCAAAGCATCTACGACGATTGTTGGTATCAATATTGGATGGATGATGAAGGATTGCCGGAAGCACTGAAAGCCGAATCAACGGTTGAGCTCGAATGGGATATTGATGACGCCTTCGGTGTTTTCGGTTTCAAAAATCGAGCGGGAGAATTTGTGATTGAGCCGCAATATGCTTATGCTCATAATTTCACAAAGGGTCTCGCTTCGGTGAACCTGAACAGGACATGGTATAAGACTCCGGAAGGCAGAAGGTACTACGAAAATCACTACGGATATATTGACGGAAACGGGAAAACCGTGATCGGATTCCGGTATGATGAGGCATATCCGTTCAATAAATACGGCGTGGCACTGGTTTCCGATCCGGAAGCCGGTTGGTACTTGATCGATATGCAGGGAAACGAAATTCCCAATACACGATTTCCGTATATATCTCTGTATGATTATGAAGACCGATATTTGGAATTTTCAAATGATGATGACAATGCTCTGATTGGGCTTTATGATACAAAAGAGAGGAAAATTTTACTTGAGCCGAGATTCAGCGAGGTGATTGTAAGTGACGATGACCATATTCTTGTGTATGAAAGAGATGGAGAATATGGAGAAAGCGATTTCAGACAATACTATGTAAATAGCAGCGGTGAGCTGATTTATCCGTGGCTTACGAAGCACAGATTTGCTATTGTTGAGCAACCGGATGTTAATGATATTACGGCAGTTGCAATTTCTCAATATACCGAGCTCACAGGAAGTCCGAGCGGCTTATTTCAGCACGATGGGAAGAAATATAAAAGGAAATTTATTTACGGATTGTTCTCATCGCACGAAGAGCTCTTGCTGCCGCTTGAATACGACAAGATAAGCAAATTACACGACGATATTTGGAGCTGCTATAAAGCCGGTATCTTCACACTTGTTCAAACTGAGCCAAATGATTGACGTCATCATATGAACGGAGAACTCGAAATTCATGTGATTTATTTGAAAAGAAAAGGACTACCCGTTGCGAGAAGGCTGTATGCATACGCCCTGCTGCGTATGCTTGCTATTAAAGCCTCTGATTGTTCTGCCGCCAATCTAATTCGTCGTATTCTCTCTCGGAAGACTCTTCCTTAATTTTTCATCAACTTCATATTACCGCAGCTGCAAAAATCCCCGCCTCAATGTGTAGAGGCGGGGATTTCGTTAGTTACTGTGTTTGCTTTGATATTTTCAGCTCGGCGTCTGCTTCGCGCGACTTGTGAAGCGTCATGCAAAGCGCTTCGGCGTCGGATATTTCGCCGGTCTCGTTGTCGAGGATCCTCATTGAAATTGTCGCGACCCAGTCCTGGTCGAAGCCGATGCCTCCGTACGCGCTGTTGTGCTTGAGCGCACAGAGCTGCGCATTATCCATTACAAAGGTAAAGCGTCCCTCGGGGAGTCCGAGTTGGCGGACGAGTATAAGCTTATTGAAGTTTTCAACAGTCAGCGTATTGCGTGCTCCGAAGGTGAGATATATCCTTCCGTTTCGCATCTCGACGTTTTCGTAGATGCTGTCAAGTATCTGCTGAGCGCGGCAATTGTTTGCCTCTGAGGCAGTGCTTACGCCGACAGATGTGTTTGAAAACGAGGCGCTGTCCGCGGAGGACGGCGTGCTTTCTGTCGGAACAGCCTCCTTCGCGAGTGCGCTGCAAGAGGCGAGCGTCAGCGTTGCACCGACACATAAAACGGAACACAGTGCCGCAAATAAAACAGTTTTCATATCACGAATCCCGTGCTTTCACGCAACGGTCACTTTCATTTCGTTGTCGCATCAATTGTAGCACATACAGCCGCTTTTTTTGTTAACTGTATATTAACTGACGGAATATTTTTTATTCCTCGCGGGCAAGCACGCGACCCATGAGCACGCCCATGACGGATGCCATCATGAGACCTCTCGTCCAGCCGCTCGAGTCACCGAGGCAGTGGAGCCCGCGGACGTTCGTATTGAAATCCGTGTCCATTTTGATACGGTTGCTGTAGAACTTGAGCTCGGGGGAATAAAGCAGCGTCTCTATCGATGCAAAGCCGGGGACGACGTGGTCTACCGCCTGGATGAAGTTGATAATGTTCATCATCGCGCGGTAGGGCATGGCAGCCGTAATATCGCCTGCGACCGCGTCGGGAAGTGTCGGCTTAAGGTTAGACTGCGCGAGCTCCTTGGGCCATGTGCGCTTTCCGTCGAGAATATCGCCGAAGCGCTGAACGAGAATATGACCGGAGGCGAGCATGTTTGTCAGCTCGCCGACCTTCTGAGCATACGTGATAGGCTCATTGAACGGCTCACTGAAGTTATGCGAGCAGAGGATGGCAAGGTTTGTGTTGTCGCTCTTCAGCTCTTTGTAGGAGTGACCGTTGACGACCGCGAGATCGTTGTCGTAATTCTCCTGGCTGACAAAGCCGCCGGGGTTCTGACAGAAGGTACGCACCTTGTTCTTGAACGGCTTCGGGTAGCCGATGAGCTTGGACTCATAGAGTACGCGGTTGACCTTCTCGATGATCTCGTTTCTTACCTCAACGCGGACGCCGATATCGACGGTTCCGGGCTGATGGGCGATATTGTGCTCACCGCAGAGCTTCTCGAGCCAATCCGCACCGCGTCTTCCGGTAGCGATAACGGTATGTGCCGCGCGCACCTCGTCGGTCCTCTTGCCGTCGGAAATGCAGATTCCGAGGCAGGTGCTTCCATCGAGAATAAGGTCGGTGCATTCCCAGCCGAACATGATGTCGACGCCGGAGGCGAGCAGGTGACGCTCGATGGCAAGGTAAATATCCTGCGCCTTCTCCGTGCCCATATGGCGGATGGGGCAGTCGACGAGGCGAAGTCCCGCCTGGATCGCACGCTTTCTTATATCCTTGACCTCTTCGTTGTTGCCGATACCCTCAACATGGGGGTCTGCACCGAACTCGAGGTAAATATTGTCGGCATATCCGATAGTTTCCTGAACGAGCGAGTCGCCGATGAGCATGGGCAGGTCGCCGCCGACCTCGGAGCTGAGCGAGAGCTTACCGTCCGAGAATGCACCTGCGCCGGAAAAGCCCGTTGTGATGTGGCAGTTCGGTTTGCAGGAAAGGCACTTCTTTGCCTTTGCCTTCGGGCAGTGTCTGTTTTCTATCGCCTGACCCTTTTCGACAATGAGTATTTTCTGCTTGCTTCCTTTTTTAAGCATTTCAATCGCGGTGAAGATGCCGGCAGGCCCCGCACCGACTATGACAACGTCGTAATTCATATAATATTTCTCCGCTTCCTCGGAGGGCGCAATCCCTCCTTATATTAATACTATAAAAGTATAACATATCTTTCCGCTGTTGTCAAATGAATTTATTATAAACAAGAATACGCTCGCGAAAAAGAAAATATAATTAAGCATCACATGCTCGGCGGAGGTGCAGAGTGGACGAGAGAAATTTACTTGGCGGGGAATATGTCGGAGCGCTGACGCGCCTTATGCCGTACAGGCTGGCGTCTGCGGTAATTAAATGTGCCGCGCAAAATCACGCTCCGATCGACGAGGTGCGCCTGCGGCTCGGTCGACCGATGTACATTACATCCTGCGCGCGCGATATTCGGAGCTCCTATACCGTCACGCGCGAGGATATAGAGCACACAGTAATGCAGCTTACCTCCGGCTCGCTTTACTCGCATGCCGAGACGATACGCGAGGGCTATATCATCTCGCGCGACGGCATTCGAGCAGGAATATGCGGCAGAGCGGCGGTGCGCGACGGAGAGCTCGGCGCGGTGAGCGACATCAGCTCGCTTTCGCTGAGATTTCCCCGGCGAGTTGAGGGAGCTGCCGACAGCGTGTATTCGCTCATGCGCTCGCGCGGCTTTAGGGACGGAGTTTTGATATATTCCCGCCCGGGCGTCGGAAAGACGACCGTCCTACGTGAGCTGGCGCACCTGCTTGCGAGCGGCAGAGACGCGCTTCGCGTCGCGATCGTCGACACGCGCTGTGAGCTTTCCGCATGCTGCGCCGAGCTTGAGACAGCGGACGTGCTCATGTCTTATCCGCGCGGAGCGGGAATAGAGATCGCTGTGCGAACGCTGTCGCCGCGCTACATAATCTGTGATGAGATAGGCTCAGCTGCGGACGCTCTTGCAATTTCCGAGGGCGCGAGGGCGGGCGTGTGCTTTGCGGCGTCGGCTCACGCAGGCAGCTTTGACGAGCTGATGCGGAGCGAATATATTCGCCGCCTGTGGGAGACGGGAGTATTCGGGCTTGCCGTGGGGCTTTTGTCACGACGTGAAAGCGGCGGCTACGAAAGTGAAATATCGTATTTCGTCTCGGAGAGCGAGAACTCGCGCGAAGCCCTTGCGGAGAGCTGCAAGGCATGAGGCTTTTCGGCATGCTCGTGCTGATGCTTGCAGCAGTCGCAGCGGGCGTTGTGCTTGAAAAAAGCCGCGCTGGCGCAATAAATGTGCTCGAGGCGCTGTGCTCGCTGATAGCATATATCGGCGACAGCATAGAAGCCTTCGGAACGCCGCTTTGCGAGATCACGGCTGAATATCACAGCGAGCTGCTCGACGAATATTCCTTCGGGGATGTGCTGAGGCGAGACGGGCTTGCCGCAGCGGCGGTCGGTCACAGCCTGCCGCTGTCGCGCACTGCACAGCGCGTGCTTGAGGAATATGCCGGCTGCGCGGGGCATTCGTACAAAGCAGGGGAGCTGGCGGCATGCAGAATGTGCCACAGGCGGCTTTCCGAATGCCTCGCAGAGGAGAGGTGCGAATATGAGCGGACGCGGCGCCTTTACAGATATCTCCCGCCGCTTGCGGCAGCGCTGGCTGTTCTGCTTTTGCTGTAAGAAAACACGAAAGGCAATGAAAACATGGACGTTTCACTCATCTTGAAGGTCGCGGGCGTCGGAATGCTTGTTTCCGTATGTCATCAGATACTCACGCGAGCCGGCAGAGAGGAGCAGGCAATGCTCGTTTCGATTGCGGGCAGCGTGACGGTGCTTGTGCTGCTTGCGGAGAAGATAGGCGAGCTTTTCGACTCGGTGCGCGGGATATTCGGCATATGAGCGAGCTGTACAGACTGTGCGGCGCAGCACTTATCGCCCTATGCGCTGTGCTCGTCCTGAGGCAGACCGGCTCACAGGGCGCGGAGCTTGTCACGGTGTTTTTCGGGGTGCTTGCCGTCTCGCATACGGCGCTTCGCCTTGAGCAGACGGTAAGGCAGCTTGCCGCTCTCGCGCAAGGCAGCAGTGTCGACGGGTATTTTAAGCTTCTGCTGAAGGCGGCGGGCGTGGCATTCGTCACGGACATTACCTCCGAGCTGTGTCGCGGCGCGTCTGCTCCGTCGCTCGGCGCATATGTCGAGCTTTTCGGACGATGCGAAATATTGCTTTGCGCCCTGCCGCTTGCCGTGGAGCTGCTTGAGCTTTGCTTCGGGCTGCTGAGGGTGTGAGGTGACGCACGGCGTGAGACGTTTGATAATTTCGGTCGTGCTGCTTGCCGCGTGTCTTGCTCTGCCTGTGACGGGCAGGGAATATAATTATTCCGCGGACGACGCACCGACGCTTTATCCGAGCGAGGAGCTTGACAAGCTGTATGACTCGCTGCCCGACGAGGCAAAAGGGCTGCTGCTTGACGTTTTTGAAGACGAGAGCGAGGACGGGCGTGCCGCGGCGCTCGGAGAGCGGCTGTCGCTTGAATATATTGCGGACTGCGTGACAGGTGTGCTGCGAGAGCTGACCGGCGACGCCGTGGGCTGCGCTGCCGTCATTATCGCCGTGCTGCTTTTGACAAGGCTTGCGTCGCTCGGGGCACAGCTCAACGGACGCGGCGCGCCGACGGAGGGCTTTGCCTTCTGTGCGAGGCTCGTATGTGCGCTGGCAGTTGCACGCTGTGCGTCGGGAGCGGTGGAGCTTTGCGCCAAATATGTTGAAACGATGTCCGGCGTGATGACGGCGATGCTGCCTGTCACAGAGGCGTGCCTTCTCTCCTCGGGGCACGTGACGCAGGCATCTGTCAGCGGAACGGCGCTGATGCTGTACATAACGGTCACGGAAAGCCTGATGAAGCTTGTGCTCGTGCCTCTCGGCGGCGCGCTGCTTGCACTGTCGTTGGCGCTTGAGGCGTTCAAGGGCGTGAATATTTCAGCGGCGCTTTCGGCACTTCGACGTGTGGCGCTGATGCTTCTCGGGCTGTTCACCGTTGTTTTCTCGTTTGTGCTCGGTGTGCAAAGCTCACTTGCGAGAAGTGCCGATTCGCTTGCGGTGAAAACGCTGCGCTTCGCTGTCGGAAGCACAGTCCCACTCGTCGGCGGCGCGGTTTCCGAGGCATTAACGAGCGTCGGTGCGTCGCTCGCGCTTGTCCGTCAAACGGTGGGAGGCGTCGGAATTGTCGTGATACTGACGCTTTCACTGCCGCCGATCACGGCGCTTGCGCTGAAAAGGCTTACGCTTTCGCTGTGCGCGGGAGCTGCCGAGCTGCTCGATTGCGGTGAGGCGGCGTCGGTAATTGAAAATGTCGGCTCGGTGCTGTCGCTGTTTCTAGCGTATGCCGTGCTGTCGGCTGTGTTCTTTGTTTTTTACGTAACGCTGTTTATGACCGTCGGCGCCGCATAAGGACTCGGCATGCGACGGAACGGAGGGAAAGTGGAGCTTTACATCAGGAGCGTGCTTCTAATCGGCGCGCTGTCGAGCGCTGTTCTCGCATTTCTGCCGAAGGATGGCGGCACGACGAAATATGTCAGCCTTACGGCGCAGCTTTTGATGCTTCTTGTGATAACGGCTCCGCTGGCATCGCTCGGCAGTCTGTCGCTTGACGCCTTACCGAGCCTGCCGCGCGCGGAGAGGGGCGAGTCGCGGTATTCGGAAAGCGTGCTGTCCTATTCGGCGGACTCTGTCTCGCGAGCTGTGGCAGAGCAGTGCGCGAGGGAATTTTCGCTTGAAGCGGAGCGCATCGGAGTTCGGCTTATAATAGACGACAGCGACCTGCAAAGCGTCAAGATCACCGAGCTTCAGCTGTTCGTTGAAGAGAAGAACGCTTCTCGGCGGCGCGAGATACAAGAATACTTCGAAAAGCTGCTCGCCTGCCGAGTCTATGTGTTCGGTCCGTGAAAGGAGAAGGTATGGATAGCTTAAAGCGGCTCGGAAAGAGAAGAAGCGCGCTTGTCATTGCCACAGCGATGCTTGTCGGGATCGTGATGCTGCTCTTGCCGTCCGGCAAGGAGGACACCTCGGACGGCGCGACGGAGTATGAGCTGAATGTCAGCACATATACGGAGCATCTCGAGGAGAAGATACGTGCGCTATGCTCAAAGGTCGACGGCGTCGGGAACGTCAGCGTGCTCGTAACGCTCGACTGCGCGAGCGAGAAGGTATATGCCGAGCGGCGTGACGAGAGCGCGGGCTCCGACTCCTCATCGTATTCTTCCGATTACATTATAATCGAGAGCAAAAACGGCAGCTCGCCCGTGAGCGTGACTGAGATATACCCGAGAATTCGCGGGGTCGCGGTCGTCTGCGACGGCGGAGACACGCCGCGCGTGAAAACGAAGCTTGTCTCACTGCTTTCGGCGGCGCTCGGCATCTCGACGAGCAGGATAAGCGTGAGCGCATGAGTAATATCCGTGCGCGGCACGGCATATTATAGCTATGTAATTATACATAAACGGAGGCGGCTATGTTGAAAAAATACGCAGAATGTGCGTGGCGCGGGATCCGCCGTGCACTTGTGACGGTGAAGGCACATATTACGAAAAGAACGGCGGCTGTAATGTGCGCTGTGCTCGTCGTTGGCTGTGCGGCAGTGCTTAATTTTCTGATAGCAGGAGGCGAGACGGACGAGGGGCGCCGAATGGCAGTCGACCTTGAAGGCATTGCTGCGGAAGCTCCGACGGGAGATGAAGCGCTCGACGTGACGGCGGACGGAGGCGAGGACTATTTCGCAACGCTTTCGCTCGGCAGACAGCAGGCGCGCGATGAGGCAATGGAGGTGTTGCTCGACGTTACGGAAAGCTCGGACGCCTTGCCCGACGCACGTGCCGTCGCAATGGCTGACATGAATCGGATCGCGCTTGAGATCGAGAAGGAGGGGCAGATAGAGGCGATGGTGATGTCGCGCGGCTTTGAAAGGTGTGTCGCGATGGTCAGCGGCGAGAGCGCGAGCGTCGTTGTAAGCTCGGAGGCGCTTTCGCCGGGCGAGGCGGCTCAGATAAGCGAGATCGTGTACGAGGCGGCGGGCATCGTACCGACCAATCTTAAAATAATCGAAAAAAGCCTCAGCTGAAGCGGCGGCGTCGGTCAAAAGCAGACCGACGCCGCATTGTGCTGTTGCCGCAGAAGGAGTATTGTGCTATAATAAAGAAAAAATTTTCAAAGCGCGCGACGTGCGCGACGGAAAAACGTACTTATAATATGAAAGCGAAGGGAGGGATGACATGAACGACGCGGATATAATCAAGCTTTATTTGTCGCGCGACGAGCGTGCCGTCGAGGAGACAGCTCGCTCCTACGGTGCGCTGTGCCGCAGCGTGGCAAAGGGCATACTGGCGTCTGACGAGGACATTGAGGAATGCCTCAACGACACATATCTTGCTCTGTGGAGCTCCATTCCGCCGAATATTCCCGAAAGGGTGAGCGCGTATTTTGCGGCGGTGGCGCGCCGAACGGCACTTCGGAGAGTCGAGCACGACGGAAGGCAGAAGCGCTCGTCGACACTTACGCTGTCGCTTGACGAGCTCGGAGATGTAGCAGGCGACAGCTCTTGTGACACGCTCGACGCGCAGGAGACCGCACGCCTTATCGGCGAATTTCTGAAGGGCGAGAAAAAAACGGTGCGCTGCGTGTTCATAAGAAGATATTACTTCTTCGACACGGTCGCCGATATTGCAAAAATGTATTCGTGCAGCGAAAGCAGAGTGAAGAGCATGCTTTGGCGGTGCAGAAAAAGGCTTCGCGAGTATCTGCTGCGCGCCGGAGTCAGCCTGTGAGGAGGGAATTATGAAAGCATATGAAATTTCGAAGGCGATAGGCGAGCTTGAGCTGTCGCTTGTCGCCGAGGCAATGGAAAAGCCGAGGCGTGCCGTCCCCCGCCGAAGGGCGCTCACAGCAGCGGCGGCTGTGCTTGCAGTCGGGCTTTGCGCGGCGTCGTTTCCGATGCTGAGAAAGACAGACACGCCCACGCAGGAGGGCTCGAATATCGCAGGTATTTTCGACAGCCCCCAAAAATACGGCAGCTACAGCGTATCGGTCGACGAGACAGGGTATGTATTTACCTGGGAGGAAAAAACTCCGTGCGAGAGGTACACGTCACTTAAGCTCGACGGCGAGCTTTACGCCACACGTGCGCGTGCTGTGGCGAGCGAGTACATCGGCAAAAGGCTCGGTACGGCTGAGGCAATGGGCGAGGCAGCCTCTGAGGACGGCATGAATTATGCGCATTACGCAGAGCTTCCCGTGTACAGTGTGCGCGGCGTGTCCCCGTCGCTTGTCGTGGCAGCCTATGTCGAGGGTGAGTATTGCACTTACATCAGAGAAACGGTGGTGCTTCCGCGAACGCTCGGCGAGCTGCTCGGTCAGTCGGGCATGCGCGAGAACGTGCTGCTTGAGCACTACACGCTCGAGAGCGGCAGCGGTAGATCCTCTTACACGCTGGCGGATAGCGAAGCGCTGTGGCAGCTCCTGTCCGAATTCGGTGAGTGCGAAAAAACGGAGAGGGGCACGGACTCTGAGGCGGAGCGAGTTTGCTTCAGCATTAGTGACGACGCACTCGGCGTGTATAAGAGAGTGCTGACCGTTTCGTCGGACGGCACGCTTCGCACCAATGTTTTCGACGCTTCGGTGTCCTACGATATAGGAAGGCAGGCTGCCGCAGAGCTGATAGCGTTCGTAAAGGAGCACTCCGTGCCCGCCGAGGAGGAGCCGTACCTTGAGTCGGTTGTCGGAAGGGTAACGTATGTGTGCGAAGAATATATGACGCTCGACGACTCGTTTTTGTGTACAGATCCGTCGCTCGGAACCGAATATACCGTGCTTCTCGACGACATACGTGCCGCAAGATATGTTCGCCGCCTGAATATAAAGGAGGGGAACACGGTGCTTGTGAATTTCGAAGGTAAGCTTGCAGACGGTGAAACCACGGTCGCCGACGCGACAGCTGTGTACAGAGCAACGGTAACGGACGGCTCGGCGAGCTTTCAGGAATAAGTGGGAACAGAAAAGGCAGGGGCTCTCGAACAAGCGCGAGAGCCCCTGCCTTTTCATCCCGCCGCGGCGAGCATGTCTTCGATATAAATTCCGTATCCGCGTCGCGGATTGTTTATGAGAACATGGGTTACGGCTCCGACGAGCCTTCCGTTTTGAATTATCGGGCTGCCCGACATGCCCTGCACGATACCGCCCGTCTTTTCAAGCAGCACCTCGTCGCACACCTCAAGCTCAAAGCTCGAGGAGTCGGGCGTCAGCCTTGTAATTTTGATTTTGTACACGGCGGGCGCGTCCCCGTCGAGTGTGCTGTATATTTCGGCGTCTCCGAGCTTAAGCTCGCTCCTTTTGCCGAGTGGGATCGGCGTCGGGCACAGCGGATTTATCGGTATCTCGTTAAAGGTGCCGAAAACTCCGCAGGAGGTGTTTTTTGTGATCGTTCCGGTCTCGCGTCCCGTGAAATAGCCGCGAAGCTCACCGGGAGCGCCGACCTCGCCGCGCTTGATTCCGCATATTCGCGCTTCGAGAGCCGTACCGCGAGTCATCGCGACCGTCTCTCCGCTCGGAGTGCTGACGCCGTGACCGAGGGCTGCAAAATTACCGCTTTCGCATTCGGTAAAGGTCACCGTGCCGATGCCCGCCGTGCTGTCGCGAAGCCACAGCCCGACCCTCGGCTGTCCGTCTTTGCGCGAAACGGCCGGCGAGACGGACACCGTGTGCTCCGTGCCACCGCGAATATATTTTACGCTTACATCTCCCGTCGAGCGACCGAGCGCGGCGGAAAACTCCTCGGCGCTTTGCGGGTGCTCGCCGTCAAGCTCCGTTATTATATCGCCGAGTGCGAGTCCCGCGTCCTCGGCGGGAGCCACGCTTCCCGATTCCGTTTCGACCGGTGAAAGACCTACAACGAGCAGACCGCCCGTGCAGAGCTTTATTCCGATCGGCATTCCGCCGACGTAGACTGCGCCCGAGTCGGAGCCTTCACTCGCCGCAAGGACCGAGCTGCCGGGCGAGATGAGCACCGAAAGCGTCAGTATGACCGCCGCAAGCCGTGCGGCAAAGAATTTATGTCTTCTCATTTTTCCTCCTGTTCCCAATTCGCGTGAAGATGTGATCCGTTCTCAATCATTATTCGGCTTTTCGCGGCGTCTTATGAATTGTAAATTGTCTTTTATAATTTATTTTTTGCCTTGCGGATGATTAAATGCACAAAAACACTTGAAATTTCCGAAGCAATCCGATATAATATAGGTAATAAGGCGTAAGCCTTGTACGAAGTTTATTTTTTTGGAGGAAAAAATGACAAAACGTTTACTCAGCGTACTTCTGACAGTCTGCATGCTTTTCGGCGTGCTTTCACTGACAGCGTACGCGGCCGATGATACGGGTCTCCCGTTCACGGACATTAAGCTTAAGGACTGGTACTACAGTGCCGTCAAGAACGTTTACGATCGCGGTGTCATGGAAGGTAAGACAAAAACTACCTTTGTCCCGCTTGAGGAAATGACACGTGCTCAGATCGTTACGACCTTCTATCGCCTTGCAGGTGCGACCGAAACAGGTCTCGGCTCATCCCTCACCTTTACCGACGTAAAGAAGAACGGATGGTATGCGGATGCTATCGGCTGGGCAGTTCAGGAAAAGCTCGTCACGGGCTATCCCGAGGGCACCTTCCGCCCCGATACCGCGGTTTCCCGCCAGGAGCTTGCAAAGCTTCTCGTGGAGTTCCTCGCGTACATGTCCATCGATATGACGGCTGACAAGCCCGCCGATAAATTCGCAGACGCGGGCAGCTTCCCGAAGTGGTCTCGTGACTTTATCGAAAAGCTTAGACTTACCGGTCTTGTTCGCGGCGACGACAACGGCAAATTCAATCCCCTGAAGAGTGCGAACCGCGCTGAGGTCGCTACGATCTTCTCGCGTTTCCCCGACACTGATGTTACACCGAGCGCATTTATCTCGAACCCCACAAAATACCTCGAGACAAACAGCGACGGCAAAGTAATGTTTACCTTCGGCAACCTCTACTGCGTCGGTACGGATGTTGCACGCGAGATTCTCGCTGCGGCTATCATCGAGGGCTCAGGTCTCGATGCTTCGAAGTATACGATAGCGTTCGAGGACGACGCGAAGCTCTTTGCTGCGTTCCCCGGACAGGATTACGTTAATGCCGACCACGGCGCATCCGCCGTATTCTCCGATGTCGACGTTAAGATCGCCGTCAAGGAGCTCGAGAGCGGTAACGTTATCACCGATTACGTATCTCTCGGCGCGATCGTTCTCAACAAGAACATGGCTGAGGACGTAAACAACGCTCTTCCCGACGAGGGCTACACCTTCAAGTTCAACGATGTCTTCGGCGACGAGGATAATTTCAAGCACTGGCTCAAGACTAAGGTCAGAACCTCTCACGATGAGATCGTTCTCGACAGCTTCGATGCTATCAAGAAGGCAGCAGAGTCCAAGAGCTCCGTTGAGTTCAAGACAACCTTCACGGTAACCGGAGCCGAGCCCGCTATCACAACTCAGCGTACCTACAAGATCGACTTTGCAAATGCCGGCACTCTCCCCGCAGACGACCCGACACCCTCGAATATCGGTACGCTCTATGAGGATCCCGCAACGGGTCTCAAGATCTCCCAGGCGATCATCGTTGATGACGCTCTCGGAACCGGCGGCGGAGTATACGCTACCGGTACCGGTACTCACGGCTGGCACGAATCCAGAGTCGTAAGAACCACAAACGGCACATATGTTGCCTTCATCTCCAACGAGAAGAACGGTGACGTTGAGTACAACTACGGTAACTACGATACGACCACTAACAAGTGGGACTACACAGATACCTTCACATGGGACGACATTTCCGTCGTTAAGATCACCTCTAACGGCTGTAAGGTCATCCTTAACAACATCTGGTATCCTCACGCACTCGGAAGCTGCACGGCTAACGTAAACCAGACCAAGGACGGCAATATTATCCTCACGGTTATCGCCGAGGATAAGGCTAAGTACTATGAGTCCTGGGATACTGCCGGCTGGGGCTTCAAGAAGGAGGGCGCATGGCTCAGAGTATACGAGATCGACACCGAGACCGATACTCTCATCAATGCCGATGAGGAAGTTTATAAGCCCGACTTCAAGCAGGCAGGCCTCCACGGCTACGGCTATTCTCAGCCCGTAATCGATGAGGAAGCAGGACTTCTGCACTGCATGTACAACACAGGTGAGGTTCCCGGTTACTGGTCTTGGTATACCTATGACCTCAACAAGCACGAGTGGATCGGCGGTCCCTACCTTGTAGAGATCGAGTCGAGATGCGGCTATCAGAACGTATATCCCGACGGTAACGGCGGTGTATTCTTCGTTGCGGAGAGACATCCTCCGAGAGATGAGCTTGAGAAGCTGCTCGGCGTAACCTTTAAGGCAGGCGGCTACGGCTTCGACACGGTTTACCTCTTTGCTATTCCCGATATGACCAAGGAAGAGTGCTTTTTCGTTGACCGTACCTACGAGCCTGACTATCCGAAGGGCGAGGAGGTATACACGGCAGGTGCTTCGCACTACGCAGGCGGTACGACCTTCCTTGACAGTACAGGAAAGCTTCATATCATCTACTCGCAGTCGAACAGAAACATCGACCGCAAGACAAGAGTATATCATGCCATTTACGATGTTCGTGATAACTACAAGTGCCTCAAGAACGATATCATCGAGTTCAAGGATTCCAAGAACAACAGCTATCACTTCGGTATGGCAGAGAACACCAATGGCGACCTGTTCGTAATTGCTATCAATACCTACAAGTCTGCGAAGGGTGCTTACCTTGAGGTATACCAGTCCAAGGACGGCGGCAACAGCTTCGACATGCTTTGCTCCGATGTTACGATGATGATCAAGGGAACCGAAACACAGCTTCCCGCTAACCGCACAGCTGTAGGCTCTCCGAGAAACTACTCTACTCAGGATAATATTGTAGCAATAGTAACCAGCGGAGACGCGCCGAGAGACGCACAGACAGATACAGGCGACGGAATGAGAACCTATTACTACTATTCCGTTGAGCTTCCGCACTAAAAGCTGACTTCACAGCCGAGCCCGAGCATGGGCTCGGCTGTTTGAATAAAAAGCCGCATGCTTTATTCTATGCGGTGAATAACAGAATTATGTTTTAAGGAGGAACTAAGCCTTGACAGATAACAAGAAGATTCGAATTTCGGCGCCCTGCGTGTGCGAGAAGGCGCTTGAGCGCTTGAGGGGCGAGCTCTGCGAAGCGGCAACTGTCGATGCCTTCGACGGAGAGCTCTGCGATGTCCTTGTCGCCGTAACGGCACCAGACGGAATGATAAGCTCGAAGGTTGCTTCGGATATTCTGCTTGCAGTCGGACAGGGAAGTGCCGTGCTTCCGCTTTGCATCTCGCAAAATGCCGAGCTCGACACTGACGCCGTTTCAGAGACCGTTAATATAATCAAAAAGCTTTGCTGCGACGGCGCAGCTGAGTGCGAGGATATCTGCGCTCTCTGTGAGGACAGCTGTGACACGGAGTGCGACGAGGCGGAGATAATTGACTCTGATGCCGAGCAGAGCTGCGAGGAAGCTTCCGAGGAAATCGAAGACGGCGGCGAAATGTCGGCTGATAATGAGTCGGACGAAGTCGATATTTTCGCAGAGGGCATCGATATCGACGCCGAGTCGTCATGCTCTGAGGAGTGCTCCACCTGCGACGCCGAGGAGAATGAAGCTCCCGCTGCGGCGTGCGAGACTCCGCTTGACGGTGTCCCTCGCTGCGAGTGCGGTGCGGATATCGAGGACGGAATGCTTTTTTGCTGGAACTGCGGAAGAAAACTCGCGACAGAAATTGTCGACAAGCCCGCAGAGGTGAAGTCTGCGCTTACGGAAAGCATGACCGAAAAAGATCCGGCCGAAGCCGCACAGCCGGCAGAAACCTCGGTGGCAGAAGAGATATCTGAGCTGCCCGAGACGTCTGTGACAGTGGTCACGGCAGAAGAGTCGGAGACATCCGAGCCGGTACAGACGTCAGAAAGCAACGCGTCTTTGGTTGAGCCGGTCGAGGCTGCGGCTGCGTGCGACGACGCAGGACCGACCGAGCCTGCGGAAGCATCCGATAATACAGAGACACCGGAAAAAAGCGCGAAGTCGCTTGGCGAGCCGGAAATGCCGAAGGCGGACGAAGCTTCTGCGGTTTCCGACGAAGGCAGCACGAGCTCCGAGAGCGCGGTACATTGCAGCTGCGGAGCCGAGATAATGCCAGACACGCTTTTCTGCTGGAATTGCGGACGGCGGCTTGATGAGACGCACGACGAGCCGACACCCGCCGAGAGCACGCCGAGCCTTCGATGCACAGAGTGCGGCGCCGAGGTGGCTTCGGGCGACAGATTCTGCTTTGCCTGCGGAAAGCCCATCAATTACATGCAGTGATCGTACAATAAACAATGAGCCGAGCGGCGGAGAAGCTTACCGTCGTTCGGCTCATTTTGTAATTCGCGGTGATTTAGCCGGTGTATGCCTCGTCGAGCTCCTTGAGCTCTCTGAAGGTGTCGATCTCGATAATATCGTCGAAGCTGCATTCGCGAACGGCTATCTTGTATTCGGGCAGGTGGTACTCGAGCGCGACCTGATCCCAATATCTTTCATGACCGCCGGGAGAGTTGAACACCTCGCTGATGTGTCCCGCAAGTCTCGCTCCGTCCTCGGCAGTCCAATACGAAATTCCGAACATATGGTGGCAGTTCTTGCCGCCGATGCAGAGCTTCGTGATATAGCCGCATCTCGACTTGAAGCACCAGTCGTCCGTCGACTCGGTCTTGACACCGAGGTAATTTGACTGATACTGATACTTCTCGATGATCTCGGGATTGTAAAGATACAGATCTGCCTCGAGAACATACGCGTTCTGAAGAAGATATCTCGCGCACATGAGCGAGGAAATGTTGTTCGATTCGTTGTACGAGGGATTCTCGATGAACCTAATGTTCGGATACTTGTAGAGAAGCTGGTCGAACTGCTCAGAGAGATATCCGCGAACTATGTATACCTCCTCGATGCCTGCGGCGTACACAGCATCGAGAAGGGAATCGATTATGCGGCGTCCCTTAACGCGAACGAGCGGCTTCGGCGTGTTGAGCGTTATCGGAACAAGGCGTGAGCCAAAGCCCGCTGCGATGAATATGGCGCGACGTACTCTGTAGGGCTCAAGAGCCTCAAGTCCCTTTTCGGTTATTGAGCTGTCGAGAATGTAGCCCTGCTCGATGAGCGGACCGAGCGTCTTGTTCACCGTGCCGAGCGCCATACCGGTAAGTGTGGCGAGGGTACGCTGAGAGGCGGGAGCTTTATTTTTCTCGAGAGCGGCAAGGATGTCAAATTCCTTCTTTGTCAGCATTGCAAATACCTCGGTTATTTATATTTTGTAACGACTGATGATATTATACTACTTGTTGACGCCGAAATCAATAGCTGCGCCCGCTTTTTGTACACAAATCGGCATAATACTCCCGAAAAATGAACGCTGTCACATGCTTTTCCGTATTCTTTCGAAGGCGCCCTTTTCAAGACGCGAGACCTGCGCCTGAGATATTCCGATCTCGGCAGCTATTTCAAGCTGTGTCTTGCCGCCGTAATAGCGCATGTTGATTATCGAGCGCTCGCGCTCGCCGAGCCCCTTCACAGCCTCGCGCAGCGCAATGCTCTCAAGCCACACCTCGTCTCCGTTGTGACTGTCGCTCAGCTGATCCATGAGATATATCGAGTCGCCGCCGTCGCAGAACACAGGCTCGTAAAGCGACAAGGGCTCGCTTATCGCCTCCAGCGCGCCTCTAATGTCGCTTTCCTTTACGCCGAGCTGCTCGGCAATTATGCCGAGGGATACCTCTCCGCCCGAGCACGACAGGCGTTGCTTTGTCTGCAAAGCCCTGTACGCAAGGTCACGCACGGAGCGCGTTACATGAAGCGAGCTGTTGTCGCGAAGATAACGTCGCACCTCGCCGATTATCATCGGAACGGCGTAGGTTGAAAACTTCACGTCAAGCTCAAGGTTGAAGTTATCCACTGCCTTTATCAGCCCGATGCAGCCGACCTGAAACAGGTCATCACAGCATTCGCGCCGCGAGGAGAAGCGACCGATTATGCTTAGGACAAGTCGGAGATTTCCGTCGATCAGCCGCTCGCGAGCCGTGCGGTCGCCGCCCTTCGCACGCAGCAGGAGCTCCCGCTTTTCCGAGTCCGAAAGGCTCGGCAGAGAGGAGGTGTTTACGCCGCAGATGTCAACTTTGTTATAATACATTCATGTCCTCTGTATACTGATTATCACAAGAGGAGTATTCCCGCGCGGCAACGGTGCTTATGCAGAAACGGCATATCCAAATATTTCACGGATCAGCTCGCCGAATATACGCCGAAGCCCGGACGCCGATGTATATTTTTTCAAAAAAATTTGCCACAGCGTATTGACAAAGAAGCGAGGTGAGTCTATAATAATAGTATCTTTTTTTATATTAAGATAATCAATCAATTTACGGAGGAAATGTTATGAGCTTTAAGAATGCTTACCTTAACAAAGTCATGGAAGACGTTGTCAAGAGAAATCCCGGCGAGACGGAATTTCACCAGACTGTAGAGGAGGTTCTTCAGTCTCTCGAGGTCGTAGTCGAGAAGAATCCCGAATATATCGAAAAGGGAGTTATCGACACAATCGTTGAGCCTGAGAGAATCATTAAGTTCCGTGTACCGTGGGTAGACGACAACGGCAAGGTGCAGATCAACAGAGGCTTCAGAATTCAGTTTAACAGTGCGATCGGACCCTACAAGGGAGGTCTCCGCTTCCATCCCTCTGTAAACGAGAGTATTATCAAGTTCCTCGGCTTCGAGCAGACCTTCAAGAACTCCCTCACGGGTCTTCCCATGGGCGGCGGTAAGGGCGGCTCCGACTTCGATCCCAAGGGCAAGTCCGACGGAGAGGTCATGCGTTTCTGCCAGAGCTTTATGACAGAGCTCC
>CAYYKO010000002.1:0-57345 GCA_964441695.1 uncultured Ruminococcus sp.
GCATTTTCACGACGCTTGTCACCTACGACAACAACTATATCTTCGGCGACAATGAGATAACAGCCGAGGCGTATCTCAAGTTCGGCAAGGGAACCGAAACCACAAAGTACTTCGACCTTGACGAGAATCCGCTGTTCGTTGACCCGACACACGGAGACTACAGACTGAAGGACGAAAGCCTCATTGACCTCCCTGTCGAGAAGATGGGAAGATATTAAGACCTCGAAACCGGTGGCAAGCACTATGCTTGCCACCGGTTTTTCGCGATAAGTGACAGACTGTCGGCAAATATTTTACGCCCGGCTGTCATTTAATGCCCTGTTTTGTATGCTTTTTTGCTCACGGAGCTTTCCGTGCAGCTCACAAATCGATCAGCCTCACCTCTATTGTAGCTCTATAAAAAAACAAACGCACGAAATTCGATTTTACTTGATTTATTCTCCGCTGTGTGGTAAAATATATGTACATCGGTAAGTCAAAAGGAGGAAGGACTTTGGCAGATAAGGCAAAATCGGCAAACAGACGCACCATCGCATACAACCGTAAGGCGCGCCACGACTATTTCGTCGAGGATACCTTCGAGGCGGGTCTCTCTCTTTTCGGCACTGAGGTGAAAAGCGTAAGAAACGGCGCTGTGAATCTTAAGGATTCCTTCTGCTATGTGAAGGACGGCGAGATATTCGCCGTGGGACTTCGGATAAGCCCCTATGAAAAGGGCAACATCTTCAACCGAGACCCCATGCGCGAAAAGAAGCTGCTTATGCACAAGAAGGAAATTCTCAAGCTGTCACAGTACATCACGCGCGACAGCTACACGCTCGTTCCCCTGTCACTTTATTTCTCCGGCTCAAAGGTAAAGCTTGAGCTCGGGCTGTGCAAGGGTAAGAAGCTGTACGACAAGCGCGAAACGGACGCCAAGCGATCGGCAGCACGCGAGATCGAAAAGGCGACCAAGTATCAAAACCGTTGAAGGCGCCGCTCATGCGGGGGCGTAAAGGTTTCGACGGGGAGCTTGAAGCGAGATAAGCGGGTAGAGGTTCGGAAGCCTCTTAAATAATTCCGATTAAATATCAAACGCTAACAATAACAGAGTAGCAGTAGCTGCCTAAGTGCAGCTTGTCCGCCGGAGAATGCCGCGAGCTCCGGTGCCTACGGGTGTACTCACAAACGCAGTACAGGCATCATTTCAGCGGCCCACGTGAACAGCCCTTTAGCTTTTGAGGCTGTCATGCATAAAAAAGCTACCCTCGGCGAAGCCTGAGCGTCGGCGTCGGCGAGGGGAAATCAAATAGACTCTCTGCACCCGGAGAAGGTCTCGTGAACGGCTTTTCGGACGCGGGTTCGATTCCCGCCGCTTCCATAAATCACAAAATCCCCCGAAGCTCGGGGGATTTTGTGTTTTTCCAATGATCACGGGGGATTTCAGCGAAAAAATATTTTCGCAAACGAAAGAATCTTTACGTAAAAATACGTTATTTTTGCGCATCATGCAACACGAAATGCAACACGAGCGCCTATTGCGGGCGGCTTGCGAATGCTTATATTATGCCACCGACGAGCAGCCTCGGCGGCTTTTTTCTTTTACGCGGTGTAAAGTCGACTTTACACCGATTTTACATCGGCGTGATTACGGATTTTACACCGCGACGGTAAAATATGAGTAAAATGCGGGCATGCGGCCTGCGATAACGAATGCTATTATATGAGGTACCAAGATGGACATTTTTGACGTTCTTTCGCTCATAGGCGGACTTTGCCTGTTTCTTTTCGGAATGAACCTTATGGGCGATGCACTTGAAAGAAGTGCCGGAAGCAAGCTTGAGCTTATGATAGGCAAGCTTACAACGGGAAAGCTTGCGGGGCTTCTTACGGGTCTCGGCGTAACAGCCGTTATTCAGAGCTCTTCTGCTACCACAGTCATGGTCGTCGGCTTTGTTAACTCTAAGCTCATGACGCTGAAGCAGGCGATCCACGTTATCATGGGCGCGAATATCGGCACGACCGTCACGGCGTGGATATTGAGTCTCAGCGGCATTTCCGGCAGCAGCATGTTCCTGAAGCTTCTGAAGCCCTCCTCCTTCACGCCGATCCTTGCCCTTATCGGAATCATCCTTTTGATGTTTACAAAGAGCAACAAAAAGAAGGACATCGGCATAGTGCTGCTCGGCTTTGCGACATTGATGTTCGGAATGGAAGCCATGACGGATGCGGTTTCTGGACTCAAGGATATCCCCGCCTTCCGCGAAATGTTCGTTATGTTCAAAAATCCCATCTTAGGCGTTATCGTCGGAGCCGTGCTCACCGCTGTAATTCAGTCAAGCTCCGCCTCGGTCGGTATCCTTCAGGCGCTTGCCGCTACCGGTGCCGTTTCCTACGGCGCGGCTATCCCGATAATCATGGGACAGAACATCGGCACGTGCATTACCGCAATCCTCTCCTCCGTCGGAACGACAAAGAACGCGCGCCGCGCGGCTCTCGTGCATCTGTCCTTTAACGTTATCGGCACGGCGGTGTGCCTTACCGCCTTCGTTGCGGCTAAGACGTTTTTTGCTCCCGCACTGCTGAATGAGGCTGCAAACCACGCGGGCATCGCAACGGCGCACTCCATATTCAACATTGTATGTACCGCGCTGCTCCTTCCGATGTCCGGTCTTCTCGAAAAGCTTGCTTACAAGCTGATACCCGACACGCAGCAGGTCGAAAAGACCTCCGAGCTTGACGACAGACTTCTCGCCACTCCCGCCATCGCGCTCGAGTGCGCGCACAGCCTCTCGTTTGAAATGGCAGCTGTCACGACGGACGCGCTGAAGAAAAGTCTCGAATGCCTTGCCTCCTACGACAAAGCCCAGGCGGAAGCAATCCGTGCGGCAGAGGACAGGACCGACCACTTCGAGGATGTGATCGGCAGCTATCTTGTGAAGCTCAGCACAAAGCAGCTCAACGAAAACGAGGGTACTATGGCGTCCATGCTGCTTAAGGCTATCGGCGACCTCGAGCGCATTTCCGACCACGCCGTCAATATTCTGGAATCAGCCGAGGAAATGCAGGAAAAGGGGATCGCGTTTTCCGAGTGTGCGCGGGAGGAGCTTGACTCGCTCTGCGCGGCAACTGTAGAAATCGTCGAGCTTTCCCATAAGGCTTTCACGGAAAGCAGCGCCGAATGTGCAAAGCTCGTCGAGCCTCTTGAGCAGGTCATCGACACAATGAAGGAGCTGCTCCGCACGCGTCACATCGACCGCCTGTGCGTGGGCGATTGCAGCATCGAGGCAGGCTTCGTATGGAGCGACCTTATCACAGACATGGAAAGAGTTTCGGACCACTGCTCCAACATCGCAGGCTGTGTCATGGACATGAAGGAGCAGAACATGAACCTCCACGAATCCTTAAAAATGCTCAGAAGCGACAACGAGACCTACAGAGAAAAATACCGCGAATACACACGGAAGTATCTTTCGTTTGTGTGAGGGACGAGTATTTAACATAACGACCGAAGGCTTCGCTTCAACGTAACGGAAAGGCTCCGAGGGCTCACGCCCCGGAGCCTTTTGCACGCACGTCTTGTGTGCGGCACTGTGCATTTCGGTATGTTTTTCCTTCTTTTGAAAGACGCCCTATTGTAAAATCAGGGCTGTTGTGATAAAATATAGAGGAAGTAATATCACAAAAAGGACACCCCGATATGGAATACAAATTTTCAAATAAGCTTGCTTCTATGAAGCCCTCCGCTATCCGCGAAATATTCAAGTCTCTTACCGACCCGACGATAATCAGCTTTGCGGCGGGAAATCCCTCTCCGCTCTCCTTCCCCTCCGAGGAAATGGCGCGAATTGCCGAGGATATTTTCGCAAACGACGCTACCACTGCTCTCCAGTACGGCACGACCGAGGGCTATGCGCCCTTAATTGATGCCGTCGATGCACGTATGGCATCGCGCTTCGGCATTTTCGGCGACGGCGACCAGACGATAATCACCTCCGGCGGTCAGCAGGGCATCGAGCTTGCCTGCAAGGCTCTTTGCAATGAGGGTGACGCTGTCATCTGCGAGAACCCGACCTTTATCGGTGCGCTCAACGCCTTCCGCTCGAACGGAGCCGAGACTGTCGGCGTTCCGCTCGGCGACGACGGTATCGACACCGTGCGCCTCGAGGAGATCGTAAAGGCGACGCCGAATGCGAAGCTTCTTTACCTCATCCCGACCTTCCACAATCCCGCGGGAATCACCTCGACTCTCGAGAACCGCAAAAAAGTTTACGACATCGCAAAGCGCTACGGTCTTATCATCCTCGAGGACAACCCCTACGGCGAGCTTCGATTCGCGGGAGAGGATGTTCCGACGATCAAATCCTTCGACACGGACGGCATCGTGCTCTACTGCTCGTCCTTCTCGAAAATACTTTCCGCCGGAATGCGCGTCGGCTTTATCAGAGGACCGCGTGAGATAATTCAGAAGATGGTCATCGCAAAGCAGGTCGAGGACGTTCACACGAACATGTTCTTCCAGATGCTCTGCCACCGCTTCATGACCGAATGCGACCTTGACGCGCATATTGCGGGAATTCGCCGACTCTACGGCGCAAAGTGCGCTCTCATGCTCGACTGCCTCGAGCGCGAGCTCCCGAAAAGCATCAGCTTCACACGCCCCGAGGGCGGACTGTTCGTTTGGTGTACGGTTCAGGGCACCGACGACGCCTCCGCATTCGTGCAGAGTGCGCTCGCACGCAAGGTAGCGGTCGTTCCCGGCGCGACCTTCAATGCAGACCCCACAGCACCCTCGCCCTCCTTCCGCCTCAACTACTCCATGCCCTCCGACGAGCAGATAGTGACCGGCGTTCACGCTCTCGGCGAGGCGGCTCACGAGCTGTTCTGATTCACAAAACACATCTCACCCTACGAAAGGAAGAAGCAGTATGAACATCTGGCACGATATCAATCCAAAGAGAATAACTCCCGAAAGCTTTACGGCAGTCATTGAAATATCAAAGGGAAGCAAGCTCAAGTACGAGCTCGACAAGGAAACGGGCATAATGAGGCTCGACCGCATTCTCTACACCTCTACGCACTACCCCGCAAATTACGGCTTCATCCCCCGCACCTACGCGGAGGACAATGACCCGCTCGACGTGCTTGTCATCTGCTCCGAGCCTATCGACAGCATGACACTCGTCGACGTGTACCCCATCGGCGTTATAACGATGGTCGACTCGGGAAGCAACGACGAAAAGGTCATCGCCATCCCGCATTCCGACCCGAACTACAATATGTACAAGTCGGTCTTCGACCTGCCGAGCCACATCTTCATGGAGATGAGCCACTTCTTCAAGGTGTACAAGCAGCTTGAGGATCGCGAAACAAATGTCGACGACCTGCGCGGTCCCGACGAGGCACGTGAGATAATCAACGAATCGATCGAGCGGTACGACAGATACTTCACAAACCTTTGAGAAATCACATTACGGAGAATATTAATGTTTATTGACAAGATAAAGATAAACGTCAAGGCAGGCAGCGGCGGCGACGGCGCGGTCTCCTTCAGACGCGAAAAATATGTTGCCAAGGGCGGTCCCGACGGCGGTGACGGCGGGAACGGCGGTAATATCATAGTCCGCTGCGACGATTCCGTCAACACGCTGCTCGCGTTCCGATATAAAAGAAAATTCGCCGCCGAAAACGGCGGTGGCGGATCGGGAGCGAAATGCCACGGCAAAAACGGCGAGAGCGTCGTTATAAAGGTTCCGCGCGGCACACTGATCAAGGATCCGGTAAGCGGACGCATCATCAAGGACATGTGCGACGACGAGGATTTCGTGCTCTGCCGCGGAGGTCGCGGAGGCTGGGGAAACCGCCACTTCGCAACCCCGACAAGACAAATTCCCCGCTTTGCGAAAAGCGGTCTGCCGGGCGAGGAAAAGGAAGTCACGCTTGAGCTTAAAATGATAGCCGATGTAGGACTGGTCGGTCTGCCGTCAGCGGGCAAGTCTTCCCTGCTCGGCGCGATATCCGCCGCACGCCCGAAGGTCGCGGAGTACCACTTTACGACTCTCGAGCCGAGCCTCGGTGTCGTCAGCGTGTCCGACGAAAACGCATTCGTTGCCGCGGATATTCCCGGACTTATCGAGGGCGCGTCCGACGGACTCGGTCTCGGTCACGATTTTCTGCGTCACATCGAGCGATGCCGAATGCTCATTCAGGTCATAGACGTTGCGGGAACCGAGGGTCGCACACCCGTTGAGGATTTCCGCGTCATCGACGAGGAGCTGACGCGCTTTTCGCCCGAGCTTGCAGCACGCCCGAGGATCATAGCCGCAAACAAGGCGGATCTCATGGTCAACGGTGAGGAGGAATTCGCGGAAATTCCCGAAGTCTCCGAGGAGGCTGCGCAGCTTGAAGCTCTTTGCGCCGAGCGCGGCTACAGCGTGGTCTACATTTCCGCCGCAGCACGGCTCAATCTCCGTGCGCTTATCGCCGAGAGCGCGCGTCTTCTTTCGACACTGCCTCCCGTTGTGACCTACGACCCCGAGATAATCGAGGACGAGACACGAGACGACGAGCTCGCAGGAGCGGACGCCGTTACCATCCGTCGCGGCGACGACGCCTCCTATATCGTTTCCGGCGAATGGGCTGAAAAGCTTGCCGGACGCGTCAATTTCGCAGACCGCGACTCGCTCATGTATTTCGATCGCTCGCTCATTCGCGCCTGAATTATCGACCGTCTCCGCGAGGCGGGCTGCGAGGAGGGCGACACGGTCAACTTCTGCGGCATGGAATTTGATTTCATAGACTGATGGCGGACAGCGAATTTTCGCGCAACGCCGAGCAGTCGGTCAAGCGCCTTGAGGCGCTCGGACTGATAAAAGCGGGCACGTGCCTTGTAAGCTGCGATGGGACGATGCCAAGCGGCGACGGAGAAAAGCTCCGCCTTCACCGACTGATGCACCAAGGCTTTGAAAACGCCCGCTATGTAATATCGTATTCGCCGACGGACAGTGCCTTGCCGGAGGTGACGCCCTTTGAGGCGGAGTCTGACCTTATCTCCGCCGAGCGTGACCTTATACGGCAGCTGAATGCCTCGGTCTCGGCTTCGCCGAAGGGGCACGCGGTATTCCTTCGCACAGTCGAAGGCACAACGGTGCTTATCGGTGCGGCAACACCCGCATGCGCTGAAAAGACCGCCGTTGCCGTGCATCGCTCGGCAATTAGCGCACATCAGCTGAGGGCGGCATATCGCGATATTATTGACTACGTCGGAGAGCGCAGCGCAAAAATCACCGAAGAAATACGCCGAATGAGAAGCGGCTCGCTTTATATGAAAAGCCGCGACAGTCGGCAATCGGAGACAGACAAATGAACACACAGGATATACTGACAAAATTTTATGCGCTTCAGGAAAAGCTGAGTGCATACAATCATGCCGTCGAGCTGATATATTACGACGGCGCGACCACAGCCCCGAAGGCTACCGCCGAAAACCGCGCCCACGCGCTCGGAATTCTCAGCGAGGAATGCTATCGCCTGTCAACAGGGGACGAGATGCTGTCCTATATCGACGCGCTCGCCGCCGTGCGCGACAGTCTTTCGCCGAAGGATCGCAGGTGCCTTGAGCTTGCAGAGCGCGAGACGCGTGAGCTGAGAAGCATTCCCATCGAGGAATATGTGGAATATCAGCGCCTCATCGTCGAGGCGGAGGACGTGTGGCACGACGCAAAGGAAAACAACGATTTCGACGCGTTCTGCCCGTATCTTGAGAAAATATTCGACACAAAGCGCCGCTTTGCAGGGTACTGCGACAGCGAAGCCGACCCGTATGACTACTGCCTCGGTCAATTTGAGGACGGTCTGACGACGCAAAAATGCGACGAATTCTTCGCCGTGCTCAAAGCTCGTCTGCTGCCGCTCATCGCCGAGCTCTCGAGTGCCGAGCAGCTCGACACCTCACCTCTGCACGGTAATTTCTCCGACGCCGACCAGCTGAAGCTCTCGCTTCGACTCATGGACAAGATGGGCATCGACCGTCGGCGCTGCGGACTCGGCACGACGCTCCATCCGTTCACGACGTCGATAGGCTCGCACCGCGACGTTCGAATCACGACGAATTTCAAGAGCGACGACTTCTCCTCGTCGATGTTCAGTGTAATTCACGAGGGCGGTCACGCGCTTTACGACATGAGCTCGGACGAGGAGCTTGCATACACCTTCCTCGACGGCGGCGTTTCGATGGGAATACACGAAAGCCAAAGCCGCTTCTACGAAAACCTCATCGGACGCAGCCGCGCGTTTATCGATATGATAGCTCCCGACGTGCGCGAGTGCCTGAAGCTTCCGAGCCTTACCTCCGAGGAGCTTTACCGCGCCGTGAACTGCGTCACGCCGTCGCTCATCCGGACCGAGGCCGACGAGGTCACCTATTGCCTGCACGTTATGATACGCTATGAGCTTGAGCGTGCGGTAATGAACGGCTCGATCGCCGTGCGCGAGCTGCCACGCGAGTGGAATCGCCTTTATCGCGAATATCTCGGCGTCGAGGTTCCCGACGACACGCACGGCGTCCTTCAGGACAGCCACTGGTCGGGCGGAATGATCGGCTATTTCCCCTCGTATGCTTTAGGCAGCGCATACGGCGCGCAATTTCTTGACAAGATGCGCGAGGATATCGATGTCGACGCGTGCATATCGCGCGGAGATTTCGCACCGATCAACGAGTGGAACCGCGAGAAGATCTGGCATCACGGCTGCATGCTGAAGCCGGGTGAGCTTCTGGCGGAAGTTTTCGGCGAGCCCTTCGACCCGACACACTACACCGATTATCTCGAAAAGAAATACAAGGAGCTTTACGGCATAGCGTAAGCTCACAAAGGCTCCCCGACAGGTCGTCGGGGAGCCTTTTGCTATATTCTGAAGTAAGCGTAGCCGCGCGGGGGCAGCGTAATACTGTCTCCGACCGGTGTGCCGTCCATGCGTCGCAGCTCGAGCTCGGGTGTAAGGCTGCGCTCGGTATCCGTATTGTTGAACACGGCATAAAGCCCGCCCTCTCCGTGTATTCCGCGTCGGACAAAGGAAAGGCTCTCCGCATCAAGCGTCACAAGCTCAAAGCTCGCATCGCGCAGCAGCGCCTCGCTCTGTCTGAACCTGCCGAGGCGTCTGTATTCCTCGGTCAGGCGCGCGTCCGCAGCCTTCCATGGGAAGGTCTTGCGGCAGAACGGGTCGCGATAGCCCTCGACTCCCGCCTCGTCACCGTAGAACACGCACGGCACTCCGGGCAGCGCACATATGATTGCATATGCCTCGATAAGTCGCTGCACAGCGCGCTCGCGCTCCACGTCACTCATTCGCCGCACGGCAAGCTCCGCATTTGACAGCTCACCGTAGGCGCTGTCGCCGAAAACCGTCAGCGCGCGCTCGGTATCGTGCGTTCCGAGGAAATTCATCAGCGAATCCGACACGTGCTTCGGATATCGCCTGTAAAGTCCCTCCGTCGCGCGGCGAAGCAGCTCGCACTCGCCGTTCAACACATATGAGATCACGGCATTTCTAAGCGGGTAATTCATAACCGAGGACAGCTGTCCCGACGACAGATAGCGTCGACGTCTGCCGTAGCTTACCTTGTCCGACGCGTCCTCCCACACCTCGCCCACAATGCATGCGTCAGGTGAGGCTTCATGCACCCTTTCCGAAAAGCGGTCAAGGAAGCGGTCGGAGAGCTCGTCGGCGACATCAAGCCGCCAATGGCGCACGCCGGCTGACATCCATTTTGGCACGACCTGCTCGCAGATGAAGTCAAGATACTCGTAGCTGTCGCTCTTCACGCGCGGCAGTATTTTAATTCCCCACCAGCACTCATAGCTGTCTGGATAATCTGTAAACGTGTACCACGGATAATACGGCGAGCTCTTCGAACGGTACGCGCCGCCGTCGCCGTAATTTCCTTCTTTGTTAAAATAAACACTGTCGCTTCCCGTGTGGTTGAAGACACCGTCGAGCATTACGGCAATCCCGTAGCGCTCCGCCTCGCGGCACAAAAGCTCGAGCGCCGCATCTCCGCCGAACATTTCGTCGACTGTCATATAGTCCGCGGTGTCGTACTTGTGATTTGACGCGGCGTCAAACACCGGCGACAGGTATACAGTTGTCGTGCCGAGCGAGGCAATGTACGGCAGCTTTTCGACAATACCGTACAGGTCGCCGCCGAAGAACATGTTGTTCTTCACCTCGCCGCCCGGATACTCGGCAAATTGCGGAATGCCGTGCTCCCAGTCGTCGTTGAGTATCGCGCCGTCCTTTACGGGACACCTGCCGCTTTTTCTGAAACGGTCGACGAATATGTGATAGATGATCCCGTTGCCGAGGCTCGGCAGGCTGTCGGGCTGCTTATGTATCAAAAGCTGCCTTTCGCCGTTTTCGTGCGAGGACACAAGCTCGCGCGGCCGCTCACCTCCGAGATAAAGCACGCCGTCGCGCGTGTCAAGCTCGTATTCGTAGTAAAACAGCCCGTAGCTCTCGCCGATAAGTCTCTCTGACAGCTCGCACGTATCGAGCGTCAGCTCAAAGGCGTCATGCTCCATATCGCTCTGCGCCGACGAAAGCGGGAGCTTAAGATAGGTTATCTCTCCCTCGTAGCCGTCCGAGTGGATGCGAAGGAGCGCTCCGTGCGCATCAAGCTCACGCGGCACGCGAAGCGTGAAGCACACGTTTTTTCCGCTCGGCAGGGCTCCGAAGAGGGACATGTCAACGTCCCCCTCCGTTATGCGCTTTTCTTCGCTGATCATACTCTTTTGATATTCCATATATTCTCAGCGTATTCTCTGATGCTTCTGTCTGCGGCAAAGAAGCCTGCCTTTGCAATGTTCACGAGCGACTTCTTCGTCCATGCCTCGCGGTCTGCGTAGTCTGTCATCATGGTGTCGAAGGTATTGATATACGAATCGAAGTCGGCAAGGCACATGTACGGGTCGGACACGCCGTGAGAGTACAAAAGGTAGCTGACTATCGACTTGAAATCATTGCCCGCAAGCGACTTCTGCGAAAGTATGTCTATCGCCGCGCGGAGTCTGTCGCTCTGCATGTAATACTTCACGGATTCGTAGCCGCGCTTCCAGAGGTCGTCGACCTGGCTGTCGGTCAGACCGAAGATATAAATATTGTCGTCGCCTACAGCATCGCGTATCTCGACATTCGCTCCGTCGAGCGTACCGAGCGTGAGCGCTCCGTTTATCATGAACTTCATGCAGCCCGTGCCGCTCGCCTCCTTGCCGGCAAGCGAGATCTGCTCGCTGATATCGGTCGCGGGCATGAGCAGCTCGGACTCGGTGACGTTATATTCCTCGACAAACGCTATGCGGATCACGTCGCGTGCCACGGGGTCACGCGCTATCTCCTCACCGAGGCTCCAGATAAGGCGAATTATATTCTTCGCCATGTAATAGCCGCTTGCAGCCTTGCCGCCGAAGATAAACGTTGTCGGCGTGATGTCGGCATTCGGGTTATTCTTCAGCTCTGCGTAAAGCGAAAGCACCTTGAGAACGTTGAGCAGCTGCCTCTTGTATTCGTGAATACGCTTTACCTGCGTGTCGAATACGGAGGACGCGTCGAGTGCGACGCCTGTCTTGTTGAAGTAATGCTTCGAGAAGGCAAGCTTGTTTTCCGCCTTTATATCGCGCAGGCGCTCGAGGACCGCCGCGTCGTCGCGGTACTTGAGAAAGTCTTCAAGTCTCTCGGGATCCTTGCGATAGGAGTCGCCTATCGTCTCGTCAAGCAGGCTCGAGAGCCCGCGGTTCGAGTAGCAAAGCCAGCGCCTGTGCGCGATGCCGTTGGTTACATTCGTGAATTTCTGCGGGTACGCCTTATAGAAGTCGTGGAACACGGTCTTCTTCAGGATATCCGAATGAAGCGCCGAAACTCCGTTTACGGTATGCGAAGCAATAACGCTGAGATTTGCCATGCGTATCTGCGAGTACGCGACGACGGACATTCTCGAGATGCGATCCCAGTCGCCGGGGTACATATTCCAAAGATTGGTGCAAAGACGGCGGTTTATCTCCTCGATTATCATGTAGATTCTCGGCAGCTTCAGGCGGAACAGGTCGACATTCCACGTTTCAAGCGCCTCGGGAAGCACCGTGTGATTCGTGTAGGACACGACGCGTGTCACGGTTCGCCATGCCTCGTCCCACGAATAGGAATACACGTCGATGAGTATTCGCATAAGCTCCGGAACGACGAGCGCGGGGTGCGTGTCGTTGATGTGGATAGCTATCTTGTCCGAAAGGTTCTCAAGCGTGCCGTAGGAGGCAAGGTGGTCGCTTATGATGCTCTGAAGCGAGGCGGAAACGAGGAAATACTGCTGAGACAGTCTGAGCAGCTTGCCCTCGTCGTGCGCATCCGACGGGTAGAGCACCTTCGAAATTATCTCGGCATTCGAGGTCTCCTGCATCGCACGGACATACTCGCCCTGCGAGATAAGGTTCATGTTAAAGGACGTGGTGTCCACCGCCTTCCAGAGGCGGAGATTGTTGACAGCGTCGCTGTCGTAGCCCGAGATCATCAGATCGTAGGGCAGCGCGCGTACCTCGCTGTAATTTTCATAGGTAATGTCGCACTTGTCGCCGTTCCAGTTCTCATGCACCGTGCCGCCGAAGCGAACGGTAAATGCCTTGTCGGTTCTCGGATTGAGCCAAACGCTGCCTCTGTCCATCCAGGAATCGGGGAGCTCGATCTGCTCTCCATCGACAAGCTTCTGCTTGAAGAAGCCGTACTCGTAGCATATCGAAAAGCCCGTTGCGGGATAGCCGAGCGTTGTGAGCGAATCCATGAAGCACGCCGCAAGACGTCCGAGTCCGCCGTTGCCGAGTCCGAGATCGACATCCATCTCATATGCGTCGTCAAGGCTGTAGCCCATGTCCGAGAGCACCTCGCGGTACTCATTTTCAAGTCCGAGGTTCATCACGGCGTTCTTCATTGTTTTTCCGACAAGGAATTCCATGCACATATAATATATCTTCTTGCCGCGCGTCTTCTTCTGGCGGCGCTTGAATTCAACTCTCTTTGCCGCGAGCGTGTCCTTGATGCTGAGGGCGGTCGCCTTATATATCTGCTCCGCGTCAGCCTCGTCGGAATGCACACCGAAATATCTTATCAGCTTGTCCTCTACCGACTGTCTTATCTGTGTTTTTGTCTGTTCTTCTTTGTTCATTTGTCTCTCCGTGCCGCCCTTTCGGCGAGCCTTGCTTTAATTTTTCCGCTGCAATAAAACGACTCCTGCCGACCCCTCCGAAAAGCCTCCGTTAAGGTCGGCAGAAATTATTTTGTCACTCAGAGCATTGAGCTATACAGCTTAACGTATTTCTCGGCGGATGCATTCCACGAGAAGTCCACCTTCATGACGCGCCGTCTGAGCGCAGCCCACTTCTGCTTCTTTCTGTATATCTCGAGGGCGTACTCGATGACCGCCATCATGTCGTGCGCGTTATAATTTGCAAACGAGAAGCCGTTGCCCTCGCCGGTAAATTCGTTGTACGGCTTTATCGTGTCGTAGAGTCCTCCCGTTTCGCGAACGATCGGGACCGTGCCGTAGCGCGAGGCTATCATCTGCGACAGTCCGCACGGCTCGCTCTTTGAAGGCATGAGGAATATATCGCCGCCGGCGTAGAATTTCTTCGACAGCGCCTTATTGTACTCGAGGCGCACCGCAACGCGACCGGGGTGGTCAGCCGCCGCGCGGAGGAAAAAGTCCTCATATTCGCACTCACCCGTGCCGAGCACTGCAAAGGAGGCGTCCGTGTGCTCGAGAATATCGTAAAGCACACATCTCACAAGCTCAAAGCCCTTATGCCCCGCAAGTCGCGATACCATAACGATGAGCGGCTTTTTCGGGTCGGGGTCGAGTCCGCATATCTCGCACAGCTCCGCCTTGTCGCGTGCCTTGCCCGCAATTTTGTCTGCGCTGTAGCACTCGGCGATATCGCAGTCGTGCTCGGGATTGTAGTACTCGATATCGATACCGTTCGTAATTCCGGTAAGCTTGTCGCGGCTGTCACGCAGGATGTGGTAAAGCCCGTGCGAATAATATTCCGTAAGGATCTCCGAGGCGTAGCGCTCGCTGACCGTGCTTACCATATCGGAGCAGGTAACAGCGCCCTTGAGAAGGTTGATGCATCCGTCATATTCTACCACAGAGCGATCCGTTTCGTCAAGGTCGAATACGTCGCCGAGAATGCCGAGGTCGTACTTTCCCTGATATTCGATATTATGTATCGTAAACAGCGTCCGTACATTGCAATACGGCTCGATGCCCGCAAGGCGGCGCTTCAGGTAAATTACGGCAAGCGCACTCTGCCAGTCGTTGGCATGCATAACGTCCGGGACGAAGCCGACTGTCGCCATCAGGTGCAGCACAGCCTTTCCGAAGTAAGCGAAGCGTTCTCCGTCGTCGTACTGTCCGTAGAGCATACGGCGGGCAAAATAGTACTCGTTGTCAATGAAGTACACGGTCACGCCGTCGCGCTCCGTCTTCCATATTCCGCAGTAGAGTCTGCGCCAGGAAAGTCTCAGCTCTCCCTCGGAAACACGCTCGAAGCTGTCGTCCATCTTTTCCTTTATCGCGGGATACATGGGGATAACGACGCGGACATCCGCCTCTCCTCCGGTTGCACGGCGCACCGCGGCGGGAAGTGAGCCGATAACATCGGCAAGACCGCCCGTCGATACGAACGGCAATGCCTCCGAGGCTACGTATAATATTTTCATTTCAATTTCCTTTCAAGCTGTCTCAAAGCACTCTGTCCTTGGATATGTAATACGGAAGCTCCTCGGTTCCCGAGAGCAGCCGTCCGTCTCTGATGAACGCATTCTTGTCGCTGACGACGCAATTTATATATGCTCCCTCTCCGATGTAGCTGTCCTGCATGATTATCGAGTTGCGGACGGTCGCGTTGCGGCTGACCTTGACTCCGCGGAACAGTATCGAATTCTCGACCGTGCCCTCAATGCGGCAGCCGTCGGCGATGAGTGAATTGCGCGCTTCGGAGTCGTTGCTGAAATACGTCGGCACCGAGTTTCTGATCTTCGTGTAGATCGGGCGGTTCTTCACGCCGAATATGGCACGGCGGAAGCTGTCGTCGCCGATAAGCTGCATGCTGTACTTGAAGTAATCCGCGAAGGAACGAATGCAGGCAAAGTGTCCGTCGTATCTGTAGACGGCGAACTTGTGTGTGTTCAGATTTCTCAGCACAACGTCGCGCGTCATGCTCGTGTAGCCGTGCGCGATGGCATCAAGCACCGTCTGCTGTAAAAATCTCGTGTTCACGACGGTAATGTTGAGTCCGACGTCGGCGCGACCCGAGAACTTCTTCGGGAAGGCGAGCACATCTGTGACAAAGCCGTTGTCGTCGGAGTAGTATATCGTGCTCGACTCCGCCTCCTTTTCCGTAAGGTCGACGCTCTTGACCGCCATTGTCATCTCCGCGCCGCTCTCCTTGTGGAACCTTATTATATCGTTAAAGTCGACATTGCACACGACATCGCAGTCGGACATTACGACATAGTCGGCGGTCAGTCTGCCGAGAATGTAGCTGACGCTCTTTAACGCCTCAAGGCGGGAGGTGTAGAGCGAGTTTGCCGCGTTCGCATATGCCGTGATATACGGCGGCAGAATTTTAACGCCTCCACTGCGCCGCGCGAGATCCCAGTCCTTACCGCTTCCGATGTGATCCATGAGCGACTGGTAATTATAATGCGCAATGACGCTGATATCGAAAATATTGGAGTTTACCATATTGGAAAGCGCGAAATCTATGAATCTGTATCTGCAACCGAAGGGCACAGAGGCGACCGTTCGTCTGACGGTGAGCTCGGGCAGATTGGAATCGTGTATATTAGAAAAAATAATTCCTGTGGCTGACATTTGATTCTCCGTTCTTCCGCTGTTGTGCGGTTTATTTTGATAGCTTTGCGGGGGTTACTTATTTTGCGCGAGCCACTCGCCGTTTACCATTGCCCCGCCGGGGATATTTGCATTGTCTTCGAGCTCAAGCGAGCAGCCGACTACCGTTATCGCGTCGCTCATGGTCTTCGTGCGTCCTACGACGCAATTCGCACCGATCTTCGTGTTCTCGTCGATTATACTGTAGTTTACCGTCGCGCCGGCTCCGATGTGAACGCCGCTCATGATGACGGAGTCCTTAATATACGCGCCGCGCTCGACCGTTACTCCGCTGAAGAGTATCGAGTTTTCGACGATTCCCTCAATGTCGCAGCCCTCTGTGATGAGCGAATTCGAGATCTTCGCCTTTTCGCCGACGTGCTGAGGCGGCATTGCGGTGTTGCGCGAGTAAATGCGCCAGCTCTTGTCCTTGAGATCGAACACGGGGCTCTCGCCGAGCAGATCCATATTCGCCTCCCAAAGCGACGATATCGTTCCGACGTCCTTCCAATAGCCGTGGAAGGGGTAGGCGAACATCTCGCGTCCGTCTGCGAGCATCTTCGGAATTATATTCTTGCCGAAGTCGTTCGAGGAGGCAGGGTCTGCCTCGTCCTCGGTCAGATATTTCTCAAGCAGCGCGCGGTTGAATATGTAGATTCCCATCGAAGCGTTTGTCGACTTCGGGCGCGCGGGCTTCTCCTCGAATTCGAGTATTCTCATGTCGTCATCGGTATTCATAATGCCGAAGCGGCTCGCCTCCTCGAGGCTCACGTTGAGCACCGCGATCGTGCAGTCGGCGCCCTTTGCGATATGCTCCTGAAGCATCGCATTGTAATCCATCTTATATATGTGGTCGCCGGAGAGGATGAGCACGTAATCCGGGTCATATCTGTTGATAAAGTCGAGGTTCTGGTAAATTGCGTTTGCCGTGCCCTTATACCAGTCCGCGCCGTTTTTTCCCTGATACGGCGGGAGAACCATAACTCCGCTCTGCATGCGGTCGAGGTCCCACGGCTGTCCGTTTCCGATATATTCGTTGAGCACGAGGGGCTGATACTGCGTCAGCACGCCCACCGTATATATGTGGGAATTGACGCAGTTTGAAAGCGGAAAATCGATTATACGGTATTTGCCGCCGAAGGGTACTGCGGGCTTTGCTGTTTTTTCCGTAAGCGTATAAAGTCTGCTTCCCTGTCCGCCGGCAAGGAGCATTGCTACGCATTGCTGCTTTTTGTACATAGTCTGCACCGCTCTTTCTGTTTTATTTTTTGTTATTTGAATCCGTTTTGCGTCGGGTATTCGCTGTTTTTCTTGCGCTGCGCTTCCTTGGAGCCTTCTTTTTTCGAAGTATGATTCCCGAAAGCGCGGGTAAGCTGAAGGTGAGCACATCGCGTCCGTCAGCCTCTCGAACGGAGGAGGTCAGCACCTCGCCGATGTCCGTTCCGCTTCCGCCGTACATGTACATATCCGAGTTTATAAGAACCTCGTATTCGCCGGCGTCGGAGAGCTCGAGCACAAAGCCGTCTCTGCATATCGGAGAGTAATTTATCACCGCGATAAGCTCGTCTCGCGCGGCGTCAAGGCGGCTATAGGCGACCGTATTAATGTCCGCCGAGTCGGCATATATCCACTCGAAGCCGTCCCAGCCGTCGTCGATCTGCCACAGCTGCGGCGAGTCGAGATAAACGTGATTAAGCTCGCGAACAAAGCGCTGCATCTCGGTGTGCCGCGGGTATTCGAGCATGAACCACTCAAGCTGCTCCTTCTCCGTCCACTCGCGGAACTGCGCGAATTCGCAGCCCATAAAGGTCAGCTTCTTTCCGGGGAGCGTCATCATGTTGACAAGGAAGGCTCGCATTCCCGAGAACTTCTCGTCGTAGGAGCCGTACATCTTGTCGACAAGCGAGCGCTTACCGTGGACGACCTCATCGTGCGACACGGGAAGGATGTAATTCTCCGTGAAGGTGTACATCAGCGGGAAGGTGAGCTTTGTGTGGCTGTACTGCCTGTATATCGGGTCGGTCGCAACATATTCAAACATGTCGTTCGCCCAGCCCATGTTCCACTTGAAATTAAAGCCGAGTCCTCCGACGTCGACGGGCTTCGTTATCATCGGCCACGAGGTCGACTCCTCTGCTATCATCAGCGCATCGGGAAATTCGGCGAACACCGCCGTATTCAGCTTTCTGAAGAAGGCTATAGCCTCGAGATTTTTGTTATCCCCGTCAGAGTTCGGCACCCACTCGCCGGGCTCTCTGTCGTAATCAAGGTAAAGCATAGACGCCACCGCGTCCACGCGAAGACCGTCAATGTGGTAGCGCCTCATCCAGAACAGCGCGTTTGAGATAAGGAACGACTGCACCTCGCAGCGTCCGACGTCAAAGCAGCGCGTGCCCCAGCCTCGATGCTCCATGCGGTCGCGCCCCTGATACTCGTACAGCGGCTCGCCGTCGAATTCGTAAAGACCGTACCTGTCCTTCGGAAAATGCGCCGGGACCCAGTCGAGTATTACGCCGATGCCCGCGCGGTGGAGCCTGTCGACGAAATACGCGAAATCCTCGGGAGTTCCGTATCTTGCGCTCGGCGCAAAATAGCCTGTGACCTGGTAGCCCCACGAGCCGTCGAAGGGGTGCTCCGCTATCGGGAGCAGCTCGACATGCGTGTAGCCCATGTCCTTGACATACGCGGCAAGCTTCCTTGCCGCCTCGCGGTAGGAGAGGTAATTCTCGCCGTTCTCCGTGCTCTTTCCGTCCTTGGTGCGCCACGAGCCGAGGTGCAGCTCGTAGATGTTCATCGGCGAGGCGTAATAATGACCCGCGCGCACATCCTTCTTCGAGCGCTCGGCGCGACGTCGCAGCCACGCGTTATCGTGCCAGACAAAGGAATCGGTATCATAAACCACTGATGCGCTCTCGCCGAGCGTCTGCGCGGAAAACGCATAGGGGTCAGCCTTAAGATATGTAGCTCCGTCGGCGCCCGTTACTGCGTATTTGTAATACATTCCGTTAAAGGAGTGCGTGCCCTCGAGCGAGGTCTGCCAGACGCCCGCCTCACTCGCGCGTTCCATTGCCCGCGGCGCGTCCCAGGAGGTAATGTCGCTCGCGAGAGCCACGCCTCGCGCATTCGGCGCCCAGACGCGGAAGATGCAGGTATATTTCTCGCCGTCGAAGGTCTCGTGCGCGCCGAGATATTCGTATGACGCAAAATTCGTTCCCTGGTGGAACAGGTATGCCTGAAGCTTTTCGGATTCTGTATTTTTCATGCCATCTCCGTTGATACTTTTAATTATATTCGCCTCCGCGCCGAAAAGCACGCGGAAGCTGTCGTCTCAAAAAACTTTCGCTGCAAAAAAACGGCAACACATTCACTGTGCCGCCGCATAACGGCGGAGAGGGTCGTCCTGCGACAGCGCAAAGCGCCACGGTCGCAGAGCATCCTCCCCGGCATAATCGATATTGAGCCTCTTCGACACCGCAATTTCCCCTGTCGGGTAAAGCTCGGCATCGCAAATGTAAATTCTTTCGCCGTCAAGGCGCAAAGAGTCGCAGTCTCTGTCAATAGCCATGGCTCGGCACAGCTTACCGGGACCGTCTGCGATATGTCGCCGGGTATTCGCGGTCACTCCCGCTCGGGAGGCTCGGCGCTCGAGCATGGTCTCGCGTCCGAAATAGGGCAAGACGCCCCTTATCAGCACAGCCTCGGGGATATTCTCTGCGTTTGCCGTGACGTTCATGCAGTAATACATTCCGTATATCATATAGACATACGCACAGCCGCCGGGCAGGTACATTGACTCGTTTCGGGCACTTCTGTGTCCGCCGAAGGCATGGCAGGCACGGTCTGTCGTACCCATATACGCCTCCGTGTCGGCAATGATTCCCGCCGTTACCGCGCCGTCCGACACGGTGACGAGAAGCTTTCCGAGCAGAGCCCGAGCAAGGCACAAAGCATCCGCAGTATAAAATTCGCTTGACATTTTCTTTCCGAAGGTCTTCATTTTACACTCGGTGCCGTCCTTTCTCAAATAATCATTCGTAGGTTCGCAGACTTCCTATAACTCGTCCGAGGATCGTAAGGTTCTCTACGATTATCGGAGCCATTGTGCTGTTCTGCGGCTGAAGTCTGAAGTGTCCGCCTTCCTTGTAAAAGGTTTTGACCGTTGCCTCGTCGTCGATCAGAGCAACAACAATGTCGCCGTTCTCTGCGACCCGCGTCTGCTCCACTATAACAATGTCGCCGTCAAGGATGCCCGCCTCTATCATGCTCGTGCCGGTGACACGAAGCGCGAACATCGAGCGTCCACCTGCGTTCTTCTTGTCAAAGGGGTATGCGATGTAGCCGTCGTGATTCTCAACGGCAAGTATCGGCATGCCTGCCGTCACCTTTCCGATGATCGGTATCATCGGTCGCGGTGCGGTATCCGCTCCGGCTACCAGAGAATCCACACGGAGGGTGCGGCTCTTTCCGCCTTCCTTGAGAATATAGCCCTTCTTCTCAAGCTTTTCGAGATACGTATGTACTGTCGAGGTGCTCTTGATATCGAGGTCGCGCCTGATATCGCGTATGGAGGGAGAATATCCGTTCTTCAGTATGTTTTCCTTTATGTAGTCAAGTATCTGCTGTTCTCTTTCGCTGAGTGCTGCCATATAAACTCCGTGTTTACGCGCTCTGGGCGCGGTCTTTCAAAAAACGTAATGCGTCAGTCCGCCTTCGCGGTAAAATATCTCCCCGAGATATTTTACCGTCCGCACTTATTATACCACATTCTTCGTCAAAAATAAACACGCGTTCGCCGAGTTTACAATTTGTTAATAAATTCTTTGTCTAAATTTTCTCGTTTGTTTGTGGCTTTTCCACATAAAAGGAATTAATGCCTTGTTTTACTGCTTTTCTCCCTTTATCTTCTCCCAATATGCCTTCGCAGCCTGCTCGGTCTTGTTGTCGCCGTAATTGTAGTATTTCCGATCCTTCAGGTCGCTCGGCAGATATTGCTGCTTAACATACCTGTTCGGATATTCGTGCGGATATTTGTAGCCCTTGAAGGCAGGACTCTTCAGGTGGAACGGTATCTCCGTGCCGAACCCCGCGGCAATGTCGGCTGCCGCCGCGTTTATCGCCGCATATGCCGTGTTCGACTTCGGCGAGGTAGCAAGCATCACAGCCGCGTTTGCAAGCGGTATTCTCGCCTCGGGGAGTCCGAGCTCCTTTGCGCTCTCAACGCACGCGCGGGTTATGACCGCCGCCATCGGATACGCGGCTCCTATGTCCTCGGAGGCTATTACCATTAGCCTGCGGCAGGGAGAGATAAGGTCTCCGCCCTCGAGCAGCCGCGCAAGGTAGAACACCGCCGCATCCGGGTCGCTTCCGCGTATTGACTTTTGAAGTCCCGATAAAAGGTCGTAATGCGTGTCACCGTCTCGGTCGAAGCTTCCCATCGAAACGGAAGGCAGCAGCTCACCAACGTCCTCCGTCGTGATCTCGCCCTCGCTCTTGACCGTCACGGCAAGCTCGAGCATATTGAGCGCGCGACGGACATCTCCCGCCGCCACCGACGATATCATCCGAAGCGCCTCCGGCGAAACTCTGTCAGAGGCGCCGAGCTCCGAGCTCACCGCTGCAAGTCGCTTTTCGATATCGCGCGGGGAGACCGGCTTAAATTCAAGCACCGCACAGCGCGAGAGCAGCGCGTCGTATATATAATAGTACGGGTTTTCCGTCGTCGAGGCGATAAGCGTTATGCTTCCGTCCTCGATATACTGAAGCAGCGACTGCTGCTGCTTTTTGTTAAAATACTGTATCTCGTCAAGGTACAGCAGCACTCCGCAGCTTCCGCCGATGCCGTGCGTTGCAGAGGCGACCTCACGAACGTCGGACAGGCTTGCGGTAGTCGCATTGAGTCGGTAAAGCTCAAGATTCGAGCCCTCCGCGAGGATCGAGGCCGCCGTCGTCTTTCCGCAGCCGGGAGGACCGTAAAATATCACCGAGGAAAGGCGTCCCGCCTGCACCATTTTTCTGAGTATTCCGTTTTTTCCGACAAGTCTCTCCTGACCCGCCATCTCATCGAAGCTTTTCGGACGAAGTCTGTCCGCAGCAGGCTTTGTTTCGTAGCTGTTCAAACCTTGACACCTCACTGAAATAATCGCCCTCTCCGCGTCATACAATTCATTTACGGAAGGAGCGTAATATACATGGATAATATTATCGAGCATAAAGTAATACGTCACCGAAATGCGATGCTCGTCCTGCCGAGCGACGGCAATAACGACTCGCGCTTCTCTCGCTTTTACGCGCAGCTCGGCAAACGCGCCGCCGAATTTTGCGACAGCGAGCCGACAAGGCTGCGAAGCTACAGGATCGTCTGCCGCTCGAGCGTGAGCGACGGCGAGCTGTGCATCGAGCTCGGCATCAGCGCACGCCTTCGCGAAAAAAGCGGAGAGCTGACGTGCCGTCGACGCATTCTCCGTGACACGTGGCGTGACGGCGAGCTCATCCTTCACGAAAGACTTGAACTCACGTAGACACGCATTAGCTTATATTAATTGTACTTTGTTATCGCCGTTTTGTCAATACACCGAGGCAAAGTTCCCGTCGCCGCCGGCCAAGCATTGACAAGTGTCTCATTTAGTGATACAATATCATGGACATTGACATTTAATATTAAAATAAAACGGAGCGATTGCTAAATGAACAACGAGGTCACCTCTCTCACAAGCGGTTCCCTTACGAAAAAAATATTTCTCTTCAGCGTTCCTCTGATGATATCGAACGTGCTTCAGGTTCTTTTCAACATGGCGGACATTGCCGTGGTCGGACGCTTTTCCGGCTCGACGGCGCTCGGCTCGGTCGGCTCCACCGCAACGCTTGTGTCGCTGTTCACGGGCTTTCTTATCGGACTCGGAAGCGGAGTCTCGGCTCTCGTTGCAAGACGGTACGGCGCGGGTGACGGGCGCGGCGTTGTTCGCACGGTACACTCCGCGGCGATAATCTGCTTTATCGCGGGGCTTTCGATACTCGCCGTCGGCGAGATATTCACCGATGCCTTTCTCTCGCTTCTCGGCACAAAGCCCGAGCTCATCGACGGCGCGGCGCTGTATTTGAGAATATACTTCCTCGGAATGCCCGCAGTCGCGCTTTACAACTTCGGCTCGGCTGTGTTCAGCGCGGTCGGGCAGACGAAAAAGCCGCTTTACTTCCTGTTCACGGCGGGCGTTACGAACGTAATACTGAATTTCGTCTTCGTCCTCGGCTGCAAGATGAGCGTCGCCGGCGTAGCGATCGCTACGATAATCTCGCAATACCTCTCGTGCTTCCTCATTCTCGCAGCCCTGCTTCGCTCGAAGGAGATATACGCGCTTCGCGCGTCAAGCCTCAGAGCCGATCGCATGTGCTCTGTCGAAATTCTCCGTCTCGGAATACCGTCGGCGCTCCAGTACGCGCTCTTTCAGGTTGCAAACCTCTTTATTCAGGCGGGCGTCAACACCTTCGATCACGTCGCGGTCGAGGGAAATTCCGCAGCGGCAAATTCAGACGGGCTTGTGTTTGACATTATGGCAGCCTTTTACACCGCATGTACAAGCTTCATGGCACAGAATTACGGCGCAGGCAAGCGTCGACGCGTGCTGAAAAGCTACCTTATCAGTCTTGCGTACTCTGCCGGAATCGGAATTCTCATGGGCGCCCTTGTCGTGCTTTGGGGACGCGGCTTTCTCGGACTCTTCACCTCCGACGCCGCCGTTGTCGAGGCGGGACTTTACCGACTTCGCATAATGGGCTGCACGTATTGGATATCGGCATTCATGGACTGCACGATAGCCGCCTCGCGAGGTCTCGGAAAAAGCGTCGTCCCGACCTTCATTGTCGTCATGGGCTCGGTCGTATTCCGCATCATCTGGATATACACCGTCTTCGCACATTTCAAGACGATCCCGTCGCTTTATCTGCTCTACCTCTTCTCCTGGAGCATTACGTCCGCAGCCGAGATAATTTATTTCGCCGTCATATATAAAAAGCAAATGTCGCATCTTGAGTCCGCGACACAATAAAGGAATAAAGCTCGAGCGAAGCTTCCCCGTTTAAGGTAAGGCTCCGCTCGAGCTTTCGTTTTATCGGTTATAGCAGTGCTCGCGCCGTCAGCGGCGTTTTACGCAGCACACGAAGCACGCATCAGTGCTCGTTCTGCTCTATCACCATTTGCTGCCACTCGCGGTCAAGCGTTACAAAGCGTGCATTCCATCCGGAGACGCGCACCGAAAGCGTTTCGTAGTTTTCGGGATGCGCCTGCGCCTCACGAAGCACTGCCGCGTCGACAACGTCGGGCTGCATGAAAAAGCCTCCGAGCGCGACAAAGCCGCGTATCAGTCCACACAGTGCCGAAAGTCCCGCCTCGCCCTCGACGTTCGACGGCAGGAGCTTTATGTCAAGCGCCGCGCCATTTGCGATCTTTTCAAGGTCGATCTTGCAGTACGAACGTATCTCGGCAGTCGCGCCGGTCTTATCCGTGTTCGGTGTCGGGGAGCAGTTTGCCGCCAGAATCTCTCCCGCGCGTCTGCCGTGCGGGCACGCGAGTCTCTGCGGAGACCACACAAGCTGACGGCCGAACGTGCTGACTCCCGCGGGGAAACGGTAGCCGCTTCTGCCGTTATAGCTTTGGCAAATATCGGCGAAATCCGAGAGCATTCTCACAGCTATCGCATCAACCTCGTCGTTATCGTTTCCGTAATAATCGTAGTTTTTAAGCGCGTACTGTCTGAGAGCTTCCTCGCCCTCCCAGTTGTTGCGAAGTATCTTCATAAGCTCGGGAAGAGTCAGCTTCTTCTCATCGTACACAAGCTTCTTTATCGCGTAAAGGCTGTTGACCGTGTCGGCAAGTCCGCCGATATGAGGTGAAATGAGATTATAAACAGGTCCGCCCTCGAGGTATGAGAGCCCCTTTTCGATGCATCCCTCCTCAAAGATCGAAACTACCGTGCACGGTGTACGCTCGATCCATTTCGAGTTTTCCGCGCAGTCGCCCATGACAGCAAAAAGCTCATCGTACACATGGTACTTTTCATCGACTCGCTCGCGCAGACCCTTTACGTATTCGCAGTAAAGCTCCTCAAAGGTATCAAAGCTTACATCGTCTTCATAGCCGCCGAGCGTTTTCTGCTGCAATACCTGAAGGGCGTCAAAGGGATGATAGGAGAAGAAGGTCTTTCCGGGGATCTGCACCTCCCAGCAGCCGTCGTTTGCGAATTTTCTCGCCTCGCGCTCGTCGTAGCCATCTCGCACAAGCGCGCGGATGATAGTTTCCTCATTATACACGGCAAGCGTGCCGCCGCCGTAGCGCATGACCTCTGCCACACGGCGGATGAGCTTTTCATCTGTCTTCGAATTCACGCGCACCGTCGTCGGGAAATCGCTGATGCCGAGCTCCTCGATTACGTCGAGGACAAGATATGTCACCTCGTTTGTGACCTCGTTGCCGTCTTCATCGATTCCCGCAAGCAGGAGATTTTGATAATGCTGTGCGTCACCGCTGCCTATATCCTCTCCGTTTATCCACTCACAGCCCTTGATAAAGAAATGCGCCAAAATTTCGCGTGCCTCGTCGAGCGTCAGCTTTCCGCTCTCAAGATCGCGCTTCAGATAATCTCCGAGCAGGTAGTCAATACGTCCGATGCCCGGCCAGTTTCCCGTGAGACGGATAAACGCAAACGTAAACCAAATGCTCTGCACCGCCTCATAGAAGGATGTGGGCGTCTCAAACGGGACGCGCTTCAGGTTTTCGTAATTTGCGCGATATTCGGGAAGCTCGCGGAGTGCGTCGAGGTACCGTCCGTGCCAAACCTCAAAGGCATCGATACAGTTCAGACAGCTTTTTGCAAAAGCTTCCTTTTCGCTCCCGCGATATTTTTCGTATGCACGACGCGACTTTTCCCTTATATATCCGACACCGTGCTTTAATACCGTCTCGAAATCGGCAGTCAGGTGGCTCTGGCTCTCGCACAGGCGTGAGCCTTTATAATCTGCCGGCACGGAATGACTTATCGCCTTGCCGAGCGTCGCCGCTCCGCTCAGCTTCTCCCCCTCACAAATGCGAATCGGTGCTTCCTTTGCGATCTTCATTATCGCGATGTCGTACTTTTCTATCTTTGAGAGCGAGTCAAAATTCGGTATGTCGTCGAGGACAACGGCACTGCACTTCAAGGTGTCCTTGCCGTATTTTCTGCCGAGCGAGTCATGTGCAAAGCGTCGTGTCGCCTCTGACAGTCTCACCGGTCTTTTGCCTCCGTTTTGAGTGTAAAACTCCATGTTATCACCTCCGATGATATGATTATACAGTACAAAGCTATTAAATTCAATTGACATTTCCGCACAATACATGTATAATACTATTGAGGTGAGTCATTTGAAAATAAGCAGCGTAAATATACGCTATTTTAAGAAGGACGGCTTTTACTCCGTTCCGAACGAAGGCGTCACTCATGTGAAGGTACTGCCCTGCCTTTCCGTCGTTCAGTCGCTCGAGGGACATTACGACATCACGCTCGGCGGAGGGGATAAAATGCAAACGACGGACGGCGGATTTTTCATTGCTCCGGCAGGCGTGCAGCAAACAATAACGCACCACATCAACGAAAAAAGCGGCAGGATGAGCTGCCGCTGGATATTTATCGACGCGCGGATAAACCGCGAGCTTTCGCCCGACTCGCTTTATACCTTTCCGACGGTGATAAACGGCGACGAGCGGCATGAGCTGAACTCGATTTTCGAGAGATTATTCGCGACCGACGACGCATTTGAAAATCACGCGGACTGCTGTCGGCTTCTCGGATACCTGACAAAGCTCGGAAAAGAAGCGAAGGAGGGCTCTCACGGCGGGCTGAAAACGGCTCTCTCGTATATATCCGAGCACTACACCGAGCACATCACCGTAAAAATTCTCGCAGAGGCTTCGAATATGTCGGAATCAAATTTTTACGCGCTCTTCAGAAGGCACGTCGGCACGTCGCCGATAGCATATCTGAACAGCTACCGTCTTTCCGTTGCAGCCGATGCACTGACACAAAGCACGCAGAGCATCAAGGAGATAAGCTTCTCCGTCGGTATCGACGACTCGATGTATTTCAGTCGGCTCTTTCGCAAAACCTACGGTGTGTCGCCGAGTGAGTACCGCGCACTGTACAAAAGCCGCACGTGAAAACTGAATTTTGCATAGCCTCAAAAAACCGACCCGTGTAAACAGGTCGGTTTTCGTGTGTATTCGCTTTTATGCCGGTCTCATTACCTCGCCGTCACTGAATGTCTGTAAATTCTCTGATATCAGCACCGACAGAATTGACAACAGCATCCTTCGGAGTCGTGCATACGGTATTTCCCTCGGAATCGATGATAGCAAACACATCATCCTCGATCTCCGAATACGCGTATCCGTCGGCATAGTAGTTCGAGATATCGTAAAGTCCCTTGTCTGAAAGCACGAAGACGATCTCGAGCTTCGAGTTTATGACAACCTTCTCGAACTCCTTACGCTCACAGTCCGTTCTGCCAAGATCCGCCCACACGATATCCACGGTCTTGCCGTCCTCATCAAGGTATACGGGAGAAACGCAGAACATTCTGTCGGCGATCATAACAGGCTCGGTGCATGCAAAGCCTCTGAGATCGGTGCTTGTCATCTGCAAGACCTGTTCGCCGGACTCGTTGTAATAAGTGAAGCTTTTCTTACCGCTGCGCGCCCACACAGATTCGGTGAAGTCGATACGCATCTCGGTTTTCGCTTCAGAGACCTTGTTCCACGAGGTGTCGTAAAAGGCACCGTCGTAATATGCGAGTCCGTTGTCGCCGAAGCCGTATCTCGACCACTTATTCGGGTTGTATTCGGGAATGGTTATCACCCAGTTACCCTCGGCGTCGATGTAGCCGGCTTTCTTTTCGTTCTTATCCTCTATGGCGCAAAGTCCGTGAGTTATCGCATTCTGACCGAGGAAGATGCCCTCCTTCGGCTCAACGACCCATTCAAAATCACTGTTTAACAATCCGTAAGCCTTATTAAAGCGTCCGGCGACCGCATAGCCCTCGTCGCTGAATTCGTTAAGGTAATCGCAGCCCTCGATTATAACGTGCTCAAAGCCGTTTTCGCCTTTGTGGAAGTAGCCCTTCTCCTCTCCGTCGGCGCCGTCGAGCACTATCGTGGCAATGCCGCTTGAGGAAAACCTTCCGACGTCCTTGTAAACGGTGTCTGTCACATACTCGCCGTTCAGATCGATGCATCTCCAGCCCTCGCCCTTCTTAAAAACAAAGGCTACTCCGTCGGGGCCGAAGCTTTTCACAGCATCGTAAACGGGTTCGATGTACCACTCGCCGTTCATATTCATGTAGCCGGCACCTCCTCCATCTTTAAGGTGTACCGGAACGATTCCGAACTGGAACAGCGCGCCCTTCATGTATGTTCCGGACGCCGTGGGCTTTTCGTCCGTGCTCTCGCCCTCGCCCTCGCCGTTCTCCACGCTTTCGGTCTGTCGGTTGTCGCCTGCATTTGCCGAGTCCTCCGCGTCGTCAGAGCCGTTCGAGCCGCAAGCGGCAAGCGACAGTGCCATCGCTCCGACCAGAAGCCACGACACGATTGTCTTTCCGAGCTTCATAATTATACCTACTCCTCATTTTATTTGCAGCCTTACAATAATGTGTACTTTTTTGTAAAGGCATTTTGCCGCCCCAAACGATAATAAATTGCCGCATTATTCTTAAAACCACTTGAAAAAAACCTGCAATAGATATATAATAGGTATATATCAAGCAAAACTGCGACCTTACAAAAAAGTACACCTTTTCGTAAAGCCGCCGTTTTTGCAGGCTACTTAAATATCAAAATAACGGGTATTCGGAATATCTCCGAATACCCGTTATTTTCGTTTTCGGCACAGCCGCTCTTACTTGTTGAGTCCAAGCCTCTCTGCGGCATCCTCGCGCATTTTGTACTTGAGAATTTTGCCCGCCGCGTTCATCGGGAACGACTTTACGAATTCAACGTATCTCGGCACCTTATGACGCGCCATGTGAGAGCGAATGTACTCCTTCATCTCGTCGGCGGTCATCTCCTCGCCCTCCTTCAGGATAATGCACGCCATGATCTCCTCGCCGTACTGCTTGTCGGGCACGCCGATGACCTGAACGTCCTTGACCTTGGGGCAGGTGTAGATGAATTCCTCGATCTCCTTCGGATAGATATTCTCTCCTCCGCGGATGATCATATCCTTGAGTCGACCCGTGATGCGGTAATTGCCGTCGGCGTCGCGTGCGGCAAGGTCTCCCGTGTGGAGCCAGCCCTCGCTGTCGATGGCAGCCGCCGTGGCGGAGGGCATCTTGTAGTAGCCCTTCATTATATTATATCCGCGTGCAACGAACTCGCCGTTTACTCCGTCGGGACAATCCTCTCCCGTCTCGGGGTCGACGATCTTGCACTCGACATTCGCGAACGCGCTTCCGACAGTCTCCGTTCTCACGTCAAGCGACTCGTAATAGCTGCTCATCGTGCAGCCGGGGCTCGCCTCCGTCTGACCGTATACCGAGACGATCTGCTTCATGTTCATCGTCTCCGTAGCCTTTTTCATCAGCTCCGCGGGGCAGTTCGCGCCCGCCATGATACCCGTGCGAATGTGCGAGAAATCTGTCTTTTCAAAGTCGGGATGCTGCATCATCGCAATAAACATGGTCGGCACGCCGTTGAAGCACGTGATCCTCTCCTGATTTATGCAGGCGAGAGCCGGCTTCGGTGAGAAATACGGCAGCGGGCACATCGTAGCACCGTGCGTCATTGATGCTGTCATCGAGAGCACCATTCCGAAGCAGTGGAACATAGGCACCTGTATCATCATACGGTCGGCGGTCGAGAGATCCATGCGGTCTCCGATGTACTTACCGTTGTTTACGACATTGTAGTGGGTGAGCATGACTCCCTTGGGGAAGCCCGTCGTGCCTGAGGTGTACTGCATATTGCAGACGTCGTTGCGGTCAACGGCGGCAGCCATGCGGCGAAGCTCGGATACGGGGACGTCCTCGTAGCGCTCCTCAGCCTGCTTCCAGGTGAGGCAGCCCTTCTGCTTGAAGCCGACCGTGATAATATTGCGTAAGAACGGCAGGCGGCGGCAGTGGAGCGGATGACCCGCGCGTGCGGTAAGCGTCTCGGGGCAAAGCTCGGCAACTATCGCGCCGTAGTCTGTCTCCTTCGTGCCCTGAGTCATGATAAGCGTGTGCGTATCGGACTGGCGGAGCAGATACTCGAGCTCGTGTATCTTGTATGCGGTATTGACGGTAACGAGCACCGCGCCGATCTTTACCGTTGCCCAGAACGAGATGTACCACTGCGGCACGTTTGACGCCCATACTGCAACGTGGTCTCCCGCCTTGACGCCGAGAGAGATGAGGCTTCGTGCGAAGCGGTCGACGTCGTCGCGGAACTCGCTGTAGGTACGTGTGTAATCGAGAGTCGTATATTTGAAGGCGTACTGATCGGGGAAGTCCTCGACCATGCGGTCAAGCACCTCTGAGAAGGTAAGGTCGATAAGGTCGTCCTTCTTCCAGACAAAGCGACCGGTGTGCGTCTCGTTGTAGTAGAAGCTCTTTTCGTTCTGAGAGGGGTCGCCGAACTGTCTCATGTAATTCTGGAACTGCGTGAGCACGGTCTCCATGTCGTCAAGCTCCTCGCACCATGCGGGATCCCAGACGAGCGATACAAAGCCGTCGTAATTGACGCTTCTGAGCGCGGACACGATCTCGCGCACGGGCAGCTCGCCTTCGCCGGCGAGGCGATATTCGGCAACGCCGCCGGTCGCGTCGATATCGCTGAAGTGCACGAGCCTGACGTATGCGCCGAGGTTCTTTATTATGACCTCGGGATCCTTCTCGGCGAAATATGCCTCGGAAACATTCCAAAGTGCGCCGACGCTGTCGCTTGCGAAGCGGTCAAGCGTCTCGCAAAGGCGTGCGCTGTCGCGATAAACACCGGAGGTTTCGAGCAGGAGCGTAACACCAAGCTCCTCGGCGCGCGGGAGCACCCTCTCGATAAATGCCTCAACGCGCTCGACTCCGTCCTCGTCGTCACCGCAGCAGCTTCTGAAGCGGATGTACGGAATATGCAGAAAGCGTGCTATCTCGAAGCATCTTTCAGTCTCCTCCACAGCCGTATCGGTCGTGCCCTCGGCTGAAATATCGCAGATCGTATCGATGCAGGGAACGGTAAGCTCGCGGTCGTAGAGCATACGCTGCGTCGACGCCGCGGAATAATCGTGAAAGGCTCCGTCACGGTCGGTAAAGAGAGCGCCGTTTACGTTATGCAGCTCGATTCCGTCGAACTTGAGGTCGTGAGCGATATTGCAAAAATCCTCAAAGCTGCAATCATGCCAGCCCTTTGTTGAAAAAGAAAGCTTCATTTCGGTCTCCTCCCCGCATTACGCGTTGTGCTCCTCGTAAACTATCTTGTTTACGGCGTTAATGTATGCTCTGATGCTTGCGCCGACGATGTCCGTGGACACGCCGTTTCCGGAATACAGTCTGCCCTCGAAGCGAAGCTTTACGACTGCGTTTCCGATAGCCTCCTGACCCTCCGTTACGGAGCGGATCATAAAGTCGTCAAGCTCGTAGCTGCTTCCTGTTACCTGACCTATCGCGCGGAAGGCGGCGTCGATCGGACCGTCACCGAGAGAGACGCCGACAAGCGTGCGTCCGTCGCGCTCGAGCGTGATCTGCGCGCTTGAATTGATAATATTGCCGTTGTTTACAACGTAGCTGACAAGCTTATAGGAATCGGGCACCTGGAGCGCTACCGAGGCGACTATCGCCTCAAGCTCCGCAGAGCCGACTCTCTTCTTCTCGCCGACGCGTCCGATCTCCTCATGAACGCGGGCGCAGTCCTCATCGGACAGATCGTAGCCGAGTCGTGCGACAGCAGCGGCAACACTTTCAACGGTGTCGGAGGCGTCAAGGCTGACTCCGTCGTTTTCGTCTGCCGACGGCGCGCCGACTGTCTTCTCGCTCTTTGCGCTTCCGGTAATGCGGCGAAGCTGCTCGGTTATTCTGTGAAGCTCTGTATAAGTAATGTCGGAGGAGATGCCGAAGCTCTCTCCGCAGTTTTTGACAAGTGTCGCGAAGGTCTCGGTCTGCGCGCTCTCGCCGTCAACGGCGCACTTGACAAACGATACGCCGCGGCAAGCCGCCATCGTGAGGGAGGCTACGGCAAGACCGTTTTTGTCGGAGCAGGACGCACCGACGGGAACACCGGCACAGGAGGCAACGCTCTCTGTGAAGGCTGCAAATGCGTCGGGGAGCATTTCGGCGGCGCTGTCGCAAACGCTGACATAAGATGCTCCGGCGTCAACTGCCGTGCGGATAGCATCGTCAAGGAAGCTCCTTTCGGCTCTTGTCGCATCAACGGCGCAGAACTCAACCTCGGCGACGTGAGACACTGCAAGCTTTACCGACTTTTCGATCCACTCAAGCATCGCGGCGGGCTTCTTCATCATGAAGTACTCCATTCCGACAGACGAGGTGGGGAGTGCGATTTTAATTCTCGCGCGGGGCGCCGAGCTGAGTGCGGCAGCGGCATTTTCGATGCTCTCGGCGGAGCTTCCCGCAGCGACGGAAAGTGTGCTGTTTTTTACAAAGGATGACGCTGTACGCACCATCAGTATATCACTTTTGGGGTTGGCGATCTCGGGCAGCTCGATAATATCGCACCTCATGCGATCGAGCTGGCGGATGATCTCGAGCTTCTCCTTAAAGCTGAAGCTTCTGTCCTCACGGCAAAGCGTGGCATCGGCAATTTTGACCTTGTTCATGTTGTTTTCCTTTCGAATTCAATCAAATATTCTGCCTGCGGCGTCTGCGAAAAAGAAAAGCCCTGAAATCGGATAATCCGACTTCAGGGACGAAATGCTTCGCGGTACCACCCTGTTTACCGTCAAGAAAAAACGGTCAACTCGTCAGAGCTCAGGCAAGCTCCCGGTCATGATAACGGGACCGTCCGTAGCCGTTTACTGTAATTCGACGACTCTGCTCCGAAATGAGACTTCACATCCACCGCCAATATCGGCTCGCACCTGCCGCCGACTCTCTGAAATGTGGCAAAGCGGAGGAATAATTCCATCAACGCATTTGAATAAGTTGCCGTTATTATACCACCGCTCGCCCGACTTGTCAAGCTTTTTCAAGAAAAAAACGCATTTTCTTCGTATAAAAAATGCGGGAGCCTCGCGTCATTGCCGAGGCTCCCGCACATTTTTTACTTTCTGTCTATTCTGAACAGACGCATCTGTCCGGCATAGAGCGCAATGTTTTCCTTACCCGAGTCGGAGCTGTCGCCGATACCCGCTCCGTTGCAGATAACCTCGCGAACGGCACACCTTGCAGGGTCGAACTCGATGTTCACCGAGCCGTGGATCTTCGTCATCGCGTTAACGGCGCAGAGGTATTCCTGACCGTTGTCATCCTCGAAGAAGCTGACGAGAATGTCGTCCCAGACCGCGCTGACCTTGACAAGGTCGTGGTCTCCCTCCCGGAAGCGCGGAAAAACATCGGTGATGTTGTCGCCGAGCATATACGTGCTCTTTCTGTGAAGCGTCGGCATTATCTCTCCGTAATGATCAGCAAAACGGCGCTGTGCGCGGAGCATATCGTAGTATGTATCGGTCTTGTTACCGTACTCGTCGATAGGCGAGCCGAAATATTCGTTACCCATCATGCGGTCGTAGAAGCGGAACCAGATATTACCGCGGCAGCCGCAGGCTGCGGGAACGGTTATCTGCCAGAGAAGCTCGTGGTAATTCGGCTTTCTGTATGCGTAATGTGCGCTCGAGAGTGTGTTCGCCCAAATATCGAGACCCGCCTTCTCGGCTGCGCCGACGACTACCTTAAGCGAATAAATATCGTCTCTGAGAGTCTTCTCGTTTATCATGCTTCCGTAAAGGTCGAGGCTTGCAAAGCTTGCGCCCTTCTCGCGGATATACTTGAACCACTCCTCAAGCGTGCGACCGCCGAGAGCATCCTTTGAAAGCACGGGGGTGTCTCCGCAAAGGTTAACGTATGCCTTCAGCTCGGGAGCTACACGGTGGTGTATCTCAAAGCACTTGGCTGTCGCCTCAAGCGACTCCTTATCGCTCGGCTCGTCGCCGATGAAGAAGCCGTAAAGCGCGGGATGACCCTTAAGAGGCTCGTATACCGTGCGAAGATTCTGCTCAAGCTGCTCCTCGCTGATATGTCTGAGATCTCCGTAGGAAAGACCGGCGCAATTGACGATCATCTTCACACCGAGCTCCGCTGCGCGGTCAAGGAAGGGCTTTACCGTGCGAACGCCCTCCTCGCTGCACGGGATCGAGGGGGTCATCGGAACTGTCATTCCGCATTCCTTCCACACCTCGACCTCGTCGGGAGTGAAATCCGACGTGGGGTTATATACCCACATTGAAAAGGGATATTTTTCTGCCATAATATTTCTCCGTTCTCCGCCGTTCGGCGGCAATTGATTACTAAGCTCAAGTGTCTAAGGCAGCTTACGCCTTTGCAAGCTCATCGCTGCGTCTGAGGCATGCCTTCATGCAGTCCTCGACCGTCTTGTCGAAATCGGAGGCATTGAGGGAGTCGAGCGCCGCCTCCGTCGTTCCCTTCTTCGAGGTAACTCTCTCGCGAAGGGTCGCAGGGGAAATTCCGTTTTGATCGATGACCTGCGCCGTTCCGACGAGCGTCTGCACCGCAAACGCCTCTGCCGCGTCCTCGGGAATTCCGAGCGTGACCGCCGCGCGAGCCATAGACTCGACCATGCGGCAAATATACGCCGGTCCGCTTCCGGAAAGCGCCGTATATGCCGATATCATGTCCTCCTCGACGCGTCTGATTATTCCGAGCGGGGCAAAAACAGCCTCGGCAAGAGCCGCCTCAGCGTCACCCGCGGCGCGTCCGAGCGCGTACACGGTAGCCGAGCGTCCGACGGACAGAGGCATATTCGGCATAAAGCGAACGACACGTGCGCCGCCGAGCTCGTCCTCGAGACGTGCGGTCGATATTCCCGCCATTATCGAAAAATAAAGCTTGTCGGAGGTAAGATACTCTCCGTACATGCTAAGTGCCTCGGGAAGCACCTGCGGCTTGATTCCGAAGACAACGGTGTCGCACTCCGCAAGGCTCTCCGCCGTGCGGCAGGCAATTCCGTGGCTCTCCGCCGCGCTTTTCGCGACCTCCGGGAAGGCGTCGTTTATGCAGTATATATTCTCCGGCGCAATAAGTCCCGCACCGAGAATTCCGTCTATCATTGCGCCCGCCATGAAGCCGACTCCGATAAAGGCAAGCTTTCCTTCAATCTTCATTTCCCGTGCCTCACTTTCTTATCTGTCCCGTGCCCTCGACGATGAACTTGTACGAGGTTATCTCACGAAGCCCGAGCGGACCGCGCGCGTGCATTTTCTGTGTTGAAATACCGATCTCCGCGCCGAAGCCGTATTCGAAGCCGTCGGTAAAGCGTGTCGAGGCATTGACATTCACAGCCGCCGCGTCGACCTCGCGAATAAACCTGTCAGCCGCCGCGCGGTCGTTTGTGATTATCGCCTCGGTATGTCCCGTGCCGTAGCGTCTGATATGCGCAATGGCATCGTCTATGCTGTCGACGAGCTTCACCGCCATATCGAGCGAAAGAAATTCACTCGCAAGCTCACTCTCTGTGACCGGAACGGCATAGGGGACAAGGGCACAAAGCCTCGGGCAGCCGTGTACGGTAACGCCTGCGGCGCGAAGTGAGTCGCAAAGCCTTACCGCAAGCTCGGGGCGGGACGCGTGAACGAGCAGAGTCTCAGCGGCGTTGCAGACAGCGGGGCGCTGAGTCTTTGCGTTGATGAGAATATTCTCAGCCATCTCGGCATCCGCGTCGCGGTCAACGTAAATGTGGCAGTTTCCGACGCCCGTCTCGAGCACGGGCACGCGGCAATTCTCAACGACGCGTCTGATGAGTCCCGCGCCTCCGCGAGGTATCATAAGGTCAATGTAGCCGCGAAGCGACATCATTTCGTCGACCACGTCGTGCGAGCGTCCATCGACCAGCGACACCGCGTCGCACGGAAGGCTGCTCTCGGCTAGCGCGTCGCGCATTATTTCGGTAAGCTTTTTGTTCGATTCAAGGGCGCTCGAGCTTCCGCGAAGCATGACGGCACTTCCCGCCTTCAGCGAAAGCGAGGCGGCATCCACCGTAACGTTCGGGCGCGCCTCGTATATCATTCCGATAACGCCGAGCGGCACGCGAACACGCTTTATCACAAGTCCGTTCGGTCTTGTCGTCTCCTCGATGACCTCACCGACGGGGTCGGGGAGAGCGACGACCTGACGAACACCGAGCGCAATGTCGGCAATTCTCTTTTCGTTAAGCGTCAGTCTGTCAATGAGTGCCGCAGAGGTGCCGCTCGCGACAGCTGCGTCAACGTCTCTGCCGTTTGCCTCAAGTATCTCGTCAACACGCGACTCGAGCGCGTCGGCAATAAGCATGAGTGCGCGATTTTTCTCGTCTGTCGACGCACACGCAAGTGCGCCGGCTGCCGTCTTCGCGCTCTGCGCCTGCTTTACAAGTATCTCGTTCATATTAAAAAGCTTCCTTTCGCTCGTATATCGTCCTTACAGCGTCGTAAGAACAAGGTCGTCCTTTCTTATAACGACACAGCTCTTACTGTCGCCCGTGTTTACCATGTCGCATATCTCGTTTTTCGAGAATGACGCAATTCCCCGTCCGAGGCACACGTGATCTCCTGCCGTCAGTATACGAACGACATCTCCGCCTGCGAAGTCGCCCTCCGCCGCGGTAACTCCCGCGCAAAGCAGGCTTTTTTCGTGATGTGCCACAGCCTCGGCAGCTCCTCGGTCAACGTAAATATTTCCCTTCGACGGCGCATAGAACGCCATCCACTGGAGGCGTGTTCTGAGGCTTCCGTCCGCCTTAAAGAGCGTGCCCTTGGCGCTTCCCGCGACCGCGTTGATTATAACATTTTCATCCTTTGACGAGCAGATGAATACGGGAACTCCGGCGCGTGTCGCAAGGGACGCTCCGCGAAGCTTCGTTATCATGCCGCCGGTGCCGTTTTTCGTTCCCGCACCTCCCGCGTAGCGCTCGATCTCCGGGGTGATCCGCTCGACTGTCGGAATATGGCGAGCCGTGGGGTCGCTTGCGGGGTTCGCGGTATAAAGCCCGTCGGTATCCGTGAGCAGTATGAGCATATCCGCATGAAGCATTGCCGCGACCTGCGAGGAGAGCGTGTCGTTGTCTCCGAGCCTCAGCTCCTCGACGGCTATGGTGTCGTTCTCGTTGATTATCGGCACAGCCCCGCGGCTGAGAAGTATCTCGAGCGCCGCAAAGGCGTTTTTGTATCTCCGCTTGTCCGTGAAGTCTCCTCGTGTGAGAAGTATCTGAGCGCAAACGTATCCGCGCTCCGAGAAGAATCTCTCATACTCCTCCATGAGCAGTCCCTGACCGACGGCTGCCGACGCCTGCTTTGCGGCAACGGAGGTCGGACGTGTCGTGTAGCCGAGTGCGCGGAAGCCCGCGGCAATCGAGCCCGAGGTAACTATAACGCAGTCGTGACCTGCATCACGGACGTCTGCGACCTGGCGCACGATAGTCTGTATCTTTTCACGCGAAATATCGCCGTTTTTCCCGGTAAGCGAGCTGCTTCCGATCTTGATTATGTAAAGCTTCTTATTATTCATGCGCTATCGAGCACCTTTCGACGGTCATCCTCTGTTTTGATATATTGTACCACACCCCCGACGAAATGTCAACGAGACACGCGAATACCGCGGGGCTTTTCTGCGTGTGTATTTACGCTCTTGTGCTTGATTTTTTCTTTATAGTATAATATAATAATAGAGTATACTGCTTACAAAGCGAGGTTCCGAAAAAAAATGAAGTGGCTTGAGCACTACAGACTCGGCGCTGCCGAGACAGATATAAACAACATCGCCTCCGCGTCCGCGGTCATGCGTTATCTTCAGGACTGCGCGAACTGTCATCTTGCGGCGGTGCGTCCCTCCTACGACGAGCTTTTCGAGAGAGGGCTCGCCTTCGTTTTGAGCCGCATGTCGGTGGTTTTCCACGGTGAGTTTCACACGCACGACAGCTTCGACTGCGAAACGTGGGCGTCGGGCTCCAGGGGCGTGACCTTCAACCGCTGCTACCGCATAACGAAGGATGGAGCTACAGTCGTTGAGGCGTCCTCAGCATGGGCTCTGCTTGACATTGCCCGCGGTCGCCCCTGCCGTGTCTCGGATTCGGGCGCCGATTACCGCGATGAGGAGCCGCTTGAGCTCAACATGCCGACGCGCTTCAGAATTCCGAGCACGCCCGAGCCCGTAAAGCTCGGCGAGAGGCTTGTCGAATACGCGGACTGCGACATCAACGGTCACATGAATAATGCCAAATACCCCGACATTCTCTGCGGCTGCACGGGAGACATGAAGGGGCGCAGGCTTTGGCGAATGAATATTAATTTCCTGAACGAAGCACCGCTCGGCGAAAGGCTCACCGTGTACCGCACGGAGCTTGACGGCGTGCATTACCTCCGCACGCTGCGCGGGGACGGGCTCACGAACGTCGAGGCGGCTCTGTGCTTTAAGGACACAGAAAAATGAGCATGATAAATTCAACTCTTTGCTACATAGAAAAAGACAGCTCGTACCTGATGCTGCACCGCGTCAAGAAGGAGCACGACTTGAATCGTGACAAGTGGATAGGCATCGGCGGGCATTTCGAGTTCGGCGAGTCACCCGAGGACTGCATTCGCCGTGAGATACGCGAGGAAACCGCCCTTTCGGCAATTACGCTTGCGTTTCGCGGCATCGTGACCTTCGTTTACGGCGACGAGTGCGAATACATGCACCTTTTCACCTGCGACGATTTTCAAGGAGAGCTCTGCGACTGCGACGAGGGCGAGCTTGAATGGGTCGAAAGAAGCAGGCTACGCACTCTTGAGCTGTGGGAGGGAGACCATATATTTCTCGACCTTATCGAGGACAGGGCGCAGCCGTTTTTCTCGCTGAAGCTCGTGTACGCCGACGGAGGCACGCTCACCGAGGCTGTGCTTGACGGCGTGTCACTGCCTCTGCCCTACGCCGCAAAGGCACGCGCTCACAGCACAAGTGAAAGGACAGGCAAAAAATGCGCCTCCGGCAGCACCGCGAAGGACAGTGTCGGCGTGAGCGCACAGAAAAGCGGCACACCGAAAAGCAGCGCCGACGAGAACACTTCGAAAATCAGTGCCGCAACCTCGCCTAAAAGCGTCAGCATCTACACCGACGGCTCGTGCCGGAAGAATCCGGGTCCCGGCGGCTGGGGCGCGATACTTGTTGCAGACGGGCGGGAGCTTGAGCTGTGCGGCGGCTGTGCCGACACGACAAACAACCGCATGGAGCTGACCGCCGTCATCACCGCGCTGTCGAAATTAAAAAAGCCGTGCCGCGTTGAGCTCACGACGGACTCGCGCTACGTCTGTGACGGCATTACGAAGGGCTGGGCGCGTTCTTGGAAGAAGAAGGGCTGGAAAAAGGGCGATGGCTCGCCCGCGCTGAATCCCGATCTTTGGGAGCAGCTGCTCGAGCTGTGCGAGCTGCACAGCGTAAGCTTCAATTGGGTCAAGGGACACGCGGGGCATCCGTACAACGAGCGCTGCGATGCTCTCGCGCAGACCGAGTCGGGTAAATATCTGTGACGGCACACGCGGGACTCATATATTTTATCGCCGTGTCCGTAATATCGGTGATAATTACAATTCACGATAAGCGCGCAGCCGTTCGCCGCGCACGGCGAGTGCCCGAGCGGCGTCTGTTGATTCTCAGCGCACTCGGCGGCTCTGTCGCCATGTACATTACAATGCAGCTGATCCGACATAAAACACTTCACGCGAAATTCATGCTCGGCATACCGGCGATCATTGTAGCACAGCTTGCGTTGCTGCTCGCCGCAGCGAGGCTGTTGAGCTGAACGCAACCGTATATTAAAGGGCTCTGGCAGCAAGCTCGGCTTACAGAGACTTGTTGCGGAGCCCTTTTCACATGTCTGTCGGCGTCTCAACGTGCTTTCGGATTTTCACCGCTTGCTCTGTCTTCCACGCATGCTCGCGTAAAGCAGTTACCGATATCCGCCTGACGCATAGAAAAAAAACGACCGACGCCCACAAAGGAGCATCGGTCGTTTGCTTTTTATAACATGAAAAATAGCACGCGAAGCTTGATTATCTTCCGGCTTCCTTGCTCTTACGGAGCATATTGATTATCTCGGAGATATCGTCGTCGGAAACATTGGATTCAGCAAGCTCGGGAAGCTCTTCCTTCTTTGCGGGCTCGGCAGCCTTTGCGGGAGCCTCAGCGTTTCCCTTCTTCATCTCAAACATCTCGCTGCTGTTGTCAAAGCCAGTAGCGATGATGGTGATTTTCATCTTGTCCTCAAGCTCGGGATCGAATGCAACACCCCAAATTACGGTTGCGTCCTCGTGAGCCTGGCTCGCGATGAGAGAGGATGCGGTGTCGATATCGTTGAGCTCAATGTCGGGAGATGCGGTGATGCTGACGAGGATACCCATCGAGCCTGCGATAGTGGTCTCGAGAAGGGGGCTGGAGATAGCGTTCATTGCCGCGGTCTCTGCCTTGTCCTTGCCGCTTCCCTCACCGATACCCATGTGAGCGTAGCCTGCGTTCTTCATAACGGTCGTAACGTCCGCGAAGTCGAGGTTGAGGTACTGAGGAACATTGATAAGCTCGGAAATACTCTGTACACCGTGGCTGAGGACATCGTCCGCAACGGCAAAGGCATTCATAAGTGTGATCTTCTCGCCGATCTCCTTGAGCTTCTCATTCGGGATTATGATAAGAGAGTCAACGTACTTGCTGAGGTTGGCGATACCGCGCTCTGCCTGCTCCATTCTCTTCTTACCCTCGAATGCAAAGGGCTTTGTGACGATAGCTACGGTGAGGATGCCCATCTCCTGTGCTACGCGAGCAACGACAGGTGCGGCACCTGTTCCCGTACCGCCGCCCATTCCGGCAGTAACGAAGACCATTTCAGCTCCGCTGAGTGCGTTCTTGATCTCCTCGATGTTCTCCTCTGCGGCGTGCTCACCGATCTCGGGGTTAGCACCCGCGCCGTGTCCCTTTGTGATCTTCTCACCGATCGGAACCTTAATGGTCGCGCTCGAGTGAAGAAGTGTCTGGTTATCGGTATTAACGGAAATGAAGTCAACACCGCGGACGTTGGTCACGATCATGTGATTGATGGCGTTGTTTCCGCCGCCGCCGACGCCGACGACCTTTATGTTGACCTTGCTCTGATAGTTATCGTCAAATTCAAATGGCATTGCAGTTGCCTCCTTAAGATTTTTACTTCTTGGTATGCTTACGGTTCGAATTATTACTTACTATATATAATATACTAAATTCAGGATTTTTTCAAGAGCTTTTGAAAAATATTTTAGGCAAAAACTCAAAAAGACGCGAATTTTTTTGATTTGCACGCGTTTTTCGGTGTCAGCGAGTGAAAATCGCATGTTTTAGGCGCATGCATAACTCGGTTTTACCTGTTATGCATTTGTATAACATCACTCGAGCCCAAGCTCGTCTATTTCGAGCACTCCTGTTTTTCCCCTTACGGTCAGGTCTACGCGGTACTTTTTTTCGTTCTCGGCAAACATCTCGTCCTCAAGCACACGCGCGGCTACGCGGAGCTTGTACGACGTGTCCTCGTTTTCGCCGATAAGCAGCAGTCTCAGCCCGTCGCACAGCGCACGGACGTCATACTTGTCGCGCACGTCGACAATGTCGAGCCTGTCGGCAAGCTCAGACTGTGATATGTCCGAAAGCAGCTGCTTTATATCGCTCATGCGCCGCTCCGAGGCAAACGCTATCTGCCGACCTGTCACAGCGTAGCTCACGCTCGGAAGCTTAAGCTTTATAAGCCCCTCAGGCAGTGCGTCCTGCGTTACCGTGCCGAGCACGCGAAGGCTGTCGGATAAGAGCTTGTACTCTCCGTAAATCACGGCGTAATAGCGCGGCGTCTCCTCGGTCGCACTGATATTAACCGTGTCGGGGAGCTGGCGGTCGAGCGTCAGATGCGAAATATACGGGCACCTGAAGGTCACGCTCGACTCAAGCGTGCTTGAGCGGAAGGAGTACAGATTCACGCCCTCGGAAAGACCGCCCGCCGACATTATCTCGTCGGAGGAATAAACGCTGCTGCCGCTGATGTTTATGTATTTTACAACGAATAAAAAACGGTAGATCACTCCCGCGATCAGCGCAAGCAAAAGCACGCACACCGCAAACAGAACAAGCGCGCGGCGGCGGTGTACCGTCCGTTTGCGCTCTCCCGCGCTGCGCCTTGCCTCGTCCACCTTGCGTCCGCCTCGCCGTGCTCTCGCCCTTTCGTTTTCGGCGGTGTGCCCTCGTGACGTGCCGCTACCGCGTGCTCCGCGGCTCTCCGAGCTGTTCTTAAAAGCCGAAGAGCGTCGGTTATTGCCGATGCTGCCGAAAACCGCAGTGGGGCGTGCATGCGCCGAGACGTAAAAGTCCCGTTCGAAGCTTTGCTGTTTCTCGGTCATCTTAAATCTTCCTTTGGTTCGGATTATTTGCGTCGTGCGCTGTCGACAAGACGTCTGATGTCGTTGTATATCAGGCGGTTTGCGTCATCGAGCGCGAAAGCGCGTATTTTCTCGCTCATCTGAGCGCGCTCCGCCTCGCCCTCCGGTGACATAAGTCCCGCCACTGTCTGCGTGAGGATCGAGCTGTTCTCGGCAAGCTGTCGCTCCTCGAACACGAATGCCGCACCGGCGTCGGCGAGCACTCGCGCGTTCTTGTACTGATGATTCTCCGTAACATTCGGAGACGGTATGAATATCGGACACTTTCCGCACTTTGCAAGCTCTGATACGGTCAGAGCTCCCGCGCGGCAGATTATGAGATCAGCCGCCGCCATCTTCACGGGCATGTCGTAAATATACTCCACAAGCTCAAGGTTCGGGTATTTGTCGAGACCCGCCTTTGCAAACTGTCCGCGACATATCTGCCACTCTATCGAGCCCGTTGCGTGAATGTGCAGGGTCTCGGGATGCTTTGCGGAATAATTCTTCATTACCTCGAGGACTGCGTCGTTGACCTTCTCGGCGCCCATGCTTCCGCCGTAGGATAGAATAACGTTTTTGTATTTTCCCTCAATGCCGAGCGCCGCTCTTGCCTCCTCGCGGCTCATGCGCGAGAAATCGCCCGCGAGCGGATTTCCGACGCGGAGAAGCTTATCGGGGCAATGAAGCGAGCGACCCGTCGCCTCGAAATTCAGATATACGCGGTCGACCTTGCTTTGAAGCATACGTACCGCAACACCGGGAGCCACATTCGACTCATGGAGCGCGCAAGGCACGCCCATCATTGACGCCGCCTTAACTACCGGCCACGAAACATAGCCTCCCGTGCCGATGACAACGTCGGGCTTGAACTCGCGTATCAGGCGCTTTGCCTTATACGGCGAGGTGAGCGCGAGCCAAAACGCGCGGATATTCGCCGGCGAGAAGCTTCTTCTGATACCGCGAACATCAACGTGGCGAAGCTCGTAGCCTGCCGCGGGGACAAGCTTATTCTCGATACCGCGCTCCGTTCCGACGAAGAGTATCTCGGAATCGGGCTCGTTTCTTTTTATTGTTTCGGCGATGGCAAGCGCGGGGTTAACATGACCTCCCGTGCCGCCGCCCGTCATTATAACTCTCATTGTGTATTGACGTATCCTTTCCTTTGAGCGGCAATGTCACGCCGTTTTTCTGTATGACCTTCGCGATATCGAAAGAAGGACTCCCATTTCCGCCATCAGCACGGCGAGCGCCGTTCCTCCGTAGGAAATAAACGGGAGCGAAACTCCCGTCGTCGGAAGCACTCCGCACACGACCATCATATTGAGCACAGCCTGCACTCCGACCTGTGTTGTAATTCCGAAGGCGAGAAGCATCGAATATTTGTCGGGCGCACGCATTGCGATAACGCAGCCGCGCCAGATAAACGCAACGAACAGCCCTATAAGGAGCGCCGCTCCGATAAAGCCGAACTCCTCGCACCATATGCTGAATATAAAATCATTGTACGGCTCGGAAACGTAGCCGAATTTCTGTCGGCTCTCGGCAAAGCCCACGCCGAAGAGTCCGCCCGAGCCAATCGCGAGCGCGCCCTGTGTCGCCTGCCACTTCTCGGCAAGAGTGTCCGCATTGTCCGAGGTGAAGGTAAGCACCCTTTGCAGGGCGTATGCGTTTGACATAAGATATACGGCGACGACCGGGACTCCCACAGCGAGCGTTGTCAGCACGGTGTAGGCGACATGGCAGCCCGCGACAAGCATTACCGCAAGTCCGATAACGCCGACGATCACGGTTCCCGACAGGTGCTTTCCTATGAGCACGAGAAGGCACGAGCCGCCGACTATGCACAGCGGAAAAAATGTGTTGTAGAGGTATGTTCCGAGTTTATCTGTGCCGCCGTTTCTCGGAAACGCCTTTGACACGCGGCTTGAGAAAGCGCCGCGTCTTTTGTCCCGAAGAAGCTCGATCTTCTCGCCGACCGTTCTGTGACTTTTAAGCCTGTCGGCATATTTGTCGAGATACCACGCAAGCAGCATGACAAGAGCGATCTTCATTATTTCCGACGGCTGAAAGCGCACGGGACCTATCGATATCCAACGCGACACCGCGGTGCCGTCACTGCCCCCGGCAAATGCCGCTACAACGAGCAGCACCGCCGCGAGAGCGTAAAGCGCGAAGCCGAACCATTTTTTATACCAGGTATACGGAACATATGAGGCTACAAACATCGCCGCGCCGCCGAGAAGCATGAAGAGCAGATGGCGCTTCAGGTAGTACATTCCGTCATCGTAGGACGAAATTCCGATAGGATAGCTGGCGCTGTATATGATAAGCGTGCCGAGCGCGAGAAGTATGAGGATTATGACAAGCATCACCTTGTCGACGCCACCGCGAACTCGCTCGACCTCGGACTGCCACTCAAGCTCTGCGGCAACAAGCCGCTGCTCCTTTTTCTCGAGGCGGCGAAGCTGTCTGTCGGTTCTCTCGACAAGCCTTGCTTCTCTCCCGTATAATACAGGAGCGCTCGAGCGCGCTGCGGTATTGCGCGTGCTGCGGCTGCGCTCCGCGCCTGCGGTATGCGTCGCAGCCCTTCGCGGCGAATTTCTGTACACGGCGCTCTCGCCTCGCGTCGCACGTACTCTGCGAGCACTGTCTGGGCGATAAGAGCTTCGCGTGACGCCGGGACGGCTGCCCGCGTTTGCACGCGGCTGCCTCGGTGTACTCGGCGAGCTGATCTTTCTCGCCGGGGAATATGTACGCGAGCGCGTACTGTCAGCAGTTGTGCGCGACGGCGAGGTATCGGACGGACGGCGCACCGCACGACCGTAGCCCTTGTTATTATTCATGCATGCTGCACCGTCCCTTCAGATTGAGTTTTTCTTATTTAATGACCACGAGCAGTGCTACAGCGGAGAAGACCACGGTCGCGCAGGTAAATACGATAACGACCTTGTTCTCCGACCAGCCGCACTTTTCGAAGTGGTGGTGTATAGGCGACATTTTGAACAGTCTCTTTCCGTGCGTCAGCTTAAAGTATGTCACCTGAAGCATCACCGACGCCGTTTCGATAATGTAAACGAGTCCGCAAACGATAACGATAAGCGGCTCGCCCATCATATACGCTCCGCCGACGACAAGTCCGCCGAGGAACAGCGAGCCCGTGTCGCCCATGAATACCCTTGCGGGATTAATATTGTACACAAGAAAGCCCGCGCACGCGCCTATGAGTATCGCGCCGAGCGAAACAAGCGAGACATCCGTCGTGCCGCCGAAAAAGCCGCAGACGGCAAAGAAAACACCGACGGCGAGCGTCACCGAGGAGGCAAGACCGTCAATTCCGTCCGTCAGGTTCACGCTGTTCATCACGCCGCAGATGAGGATGAGCGACAGCACGTAATAGCCGACTCCGAGCTCGAGCGTGACGTCAAAATATGGGATGTGCAGTGCCGTTCCCGTCTTGCAGACGAGCGACATACCGAAAAGGTACAGCGCTGCCGCGACGAGCTGGAGCAGAAACTTCTGCGAGGCGGTCAAGCCGTCGTTTCTCTGATTGCGAAGCTTAGCCGCGTCGTCGATACAGCCTATAAGTCCGCCCGCAAGTCCGAGCGCGAGCGTGAACACGAACGGCCACGCCGTCTCGGCGCCCTCCTTCAGCGCAATAATTACCGAAAGCACCGCTCCGACCGCAAGCGACGAAATAATGAAAGCAAGACCGCCCATTGTCGGAGTTCCTTCCTTGCTTTTGTGCCATCTCGGACCGATATCAAGGATCTTCTGACCCATTTTTCTGCTCTTCAGCGCGGGGATAAGGCGCCTCGAGATGAGCACAGTCAGCGCAAAGGTCAGCAAAAGCGCGGCGACAAATATAAGCTTATAATTCATTTTACATTCCTTCCGTCATCCGTCGCATCATTAGCGGCGCGGCGGTTCCTGTTCTTTACGAGTTTTTTTCTGATGCACTGGATGACACGCTCCGCGTGTACGGCGCGGCTTGCCTTTACAAGGAGCACGTCTCCGTCCTCGTAAAGGCTGAGGATCATATCAGCCATTGTCTGCGGGTCACGCGTGTCGAGGCAGACGCAGACATTCTCCGCGCGAAGTCCCTTCTTTATTGCAGCCTCTGCGATAACGTCGCTCATCAGACCGTAGCAGAAAAGCTTCTTTACTCCGACCTGCGCGATATACTGTCCGAGCTGGTCGTGCATAAGGCGTGAATATTCGCCGAGCTCAAGCATGTCGCCGATGAGAGCGAGCGGTCGCGCATTGCGTCCCTTCGCAATAGACGAAAGCACGTCAAGTGCGGCACGCATCGATTCGGGGCTTGCGGTATAGCAGTCGTCGATAACGGTAAGTCCGCCGAGCTCATATATGCTCTGGCGCATTTCCGCTCCCACGAAATCAAGCAGTCCGCGTCTTATATGCGTGTCGTCGATGCCGAGCAGCGTTCCGACGGCATAAGCGCCGAGTGCGTTGTAAACATTGTGGCGTCCGTGTACGGGGACCTCGATATTTGTCAGCGCACGGTTGTCGTAGATCATGTCAAACAGTATGCCGTTAGCGTTGGTTCGCATATTGAGCGCCCTGTATTCGGCATTTCTGTTGTACACGCTCATATAGCTGACTCGTGTCTGAACCTCCAAGCCCCCGCGACGCAGCAGCGGCTCGTCGCCGTTGAGTATCACGCGTCCCTTTCTCGTCATTCCGGCGCAGACCTCAAGCTTTGCGCGGCAGATATTCTCACGAGTGCCGAGCGTGGCAAGGTGCGAGGTACCGATATTCGTAACGATTGCGATATCCGGGCGCGCTATCAGAGACATATGCTCGATCTCTCCGATATTGCTCATGCCCATCTCAAGCACCGACACCTCGTCGTCGGGCGCCAGCTCGAATATCGTGAGCGGGAGCCCGAGCTCGTTGTTGTAGTTTCCGCGCGTCTTATGAGTCTTAAAGCGCGAGGCGGCGACAGAGGCTATCATTTCCTTGGTGGTGGTCTTTCCGACGCTTCCCGTAACGGCAACGAATTTTGCCTTCGAATGGTTGCGGTACCACGCCGCGAAGCGACCGATGGCGTCTATCACGTCATCGACGATAATTGCACAAAACGCCTCGCCGCACGTGCGTGCGTTATCGGGAAGGTGGGTCGTTATGACGCACACGGCTCCGTGGAGCACGGCGTCGGCAATAAAGTCCGCGCCGTCGACCCGCTCTCCCTTTATGGCACAAAATACGCAGTTAAGGTCAGCCTCTTTCGATGAGGTGGTAAGTCCTCTTACCTTTACGGCAGTGTCTATCTCTCCAATACACTCACACGTTCCGCCGATAACGCCGCACAGCGTTTCAACGGACGGAGCAACAAGTTTCAGTTCAATGCTCATTTTTTCGGCCTTTCTGCATTTTATTCTTGGTTTTTTCTTTTTCTGACAGCGTCACGAAGTATTTCTCTTTCATCGAACGGATGCTTACCCATGGCGTCAATTTCGTATTTTTCGTGTCCTTTTCCCGCAAGAAGGACAATATCGTCCGCTCTCGCGCAGTCGACGGCGTAGCATATCGCCTCGCGTCGGCTCCTTATGACCGCATGCGGTCTTTCGAGGTCGAGCCCCGATAATATTTCGGCAATTATCTCATCTGCGTCCTCGCCTCTCGGATTGTCCGAGGTCACAATTACAAAATCGGCAAGACGCGACGCTATGTCTCCCATACGTCTGCGCTTTGAGCGGTCGCGCTCTCCCCCGCAGCCGAAAAGAAGTATTATCCTCTGCTCGCGGCGCCTCAGCTGTCGCACCGACACAAGCAACGCCTCAAGAGCCGCCGGTGTGTGCGCGTAATCGACAAATGCCTCGAACGGAGCTCCGAGCTCTCCGAGCTCCACGCGCTCGAGCCTTCCGTTAATTGAGGAAAGCTGCCCAAGTGCATCGCGAACGCACACAGCGTCAATTCCGAGTGCAAGCGCCGCCGTCGCCGCAAGGAGTGAATTCTGAATTGTAAACACGCCCGGCACGCGGCACTTCAGGCGAAACACCGCCTCGCGCGAGAAATACACATATTCCGCGCCGTCAAGCGTTATGGGCTTTTGTCTTAATGCCGAGACCTCAGCGGTCAGCTGGCGCCCCGACGAGGCGTCCGACGAGCAGGTGATAACACGCTTTTCCTGCGCGAACATGCCCTCAAGTCGGCTCATGTATTCATCGTCGCAATTAATGACAAGAAGCTCGGTCGCCAACGCAAGGCGAGCCTTTGCGGCGAAATAGCGCTCCATTGTGCCGTGGTAATCAAGATGCTCCTCGGAGAGGTTCGTGAACACGGCGCAGTCGATGTGCAGCGGAGCTGTTTTGTGCTGAGACAGCGCGTGCGAGGACGCCTCGAAAACGAGATATTCAACTCCGCGCTCGCGCATCATTGCGATGCTTCCGTAAAGATATTCGGGATCCGGCGTCGTCATGGCACCTGCCGCGTCGCTCACGGACGAGCCGCCGAACGTGCCGAGCACCTCGTCCTCAGCCATTGAGCCCGCCGTCGTTATAATGCCGACGCGCCGTCCCGCGCAGCGAAGTATCTCGCGCAGCATAAAGACGCACGAGGTCTTGCCGTTTGTGCCCGTCACCGCAATAAGGTGCATGTCGGCGGCGGGATGTCTGTAGAAATTATTCCATATATATGCCTCAGCGACCCTTGTATCGTCGACTGCAATGTACGGCACGCCGTCCGGCAGCTCAGCCTCGCTTTCGACCACAACAGCCACAGCTCCGCGCGACAGTGCCTCGCCGATATAGCTGTGACCGTCGCGGTGCGTACCCTTCACGCAGATGAATATTCCTCCGCTGAGCACGCAGCGTGAGTCTGAGCAGATATGCCCGATCTCCGTGTCGCGCGCGACACCGTATTTTTTCACCCGAACGCCCGACAAAAGCTCGCAAAGCTTCATATATTACCTCCGAAAGCTTAAATTAACCGAAAAAGAAACTTAAACTTCCGTAAGGCGGCATCAGTCTGTGCCGTCCATATGGCGAAGCTCTATCTCCACCACGGTTCCGACCTCGACGGTGCTTCCCGCCGCGGGTGTCTGTTCAATTACCGTTGCCGACGAGCCGTTCGCGGCACCCGTAATACGTACATTGAGCTCTGAGCCGAGAAGCAGCATATTTGCCGCCTCGGCGGTCTTTGACATGAGATCCGGTACGACCGTGGTTCTCTTTTGGCTCTCCGCACCGCAGTAAAGGAGCACGCGTCCGTTCTCGGCACGCATGTAGCTTCCCGCCTCGGGTATCTGGCTCGTAACGACGCCGCCGTCGCCGATGATCTCGCAGGTCAGTCCCGCCTCCTCGATCATGGTCTTCGCCTGCTCCGGTGTGCCTCCGACGTAGTTTGCGACATCTGTGCTGAGTGTTGCAAGGTCCTCGTCGGTGTACGTTCTCTCAAAGCCGAGATACGGCAGTATATCGGAAAGAAGATTCGAAACGTAGGGAGCGGCAACAACGCTTCCGTAAACCGAGCCGTTCATCGGCTCGTCGACGACGATTATCACGGCGACCGCCGGGTCATCCGCAGGTGCAAAGGCAATGCACGAGCCGACGCGCTTTGTGTCCGCGTCCTCGCCCGTCGCGTCTCGCTTCTCCGAGGTTCCGGTCTTCGCCGCGACCTTATAGCCCTTAACATAGGCATTCTTAGCGCCGCCGTTTCCCGAAACGCCGTCCTCAAGGACAGCGGCTATCTGCTCGCACACCTCGGTGCTCACGACCTGACGCTTTATATCTGTTTCGTAGGACTTGATAACGCTTCCGTCCTCGTCGACTATCTCCTTGAGCACGTGGGGCGTCTTGTAATATCCGCCCGACGCCACCGTTGCTATCGCGGACAGCTGCTGTATCGCGGTCGTTCGGAAGGTCTGACCGAAGGAATACACGGCAAGGCTGACATTCGTGAAGCTGTCGGCGGTGTTGTACACGCTGTACGACTCACCCGAAAGGTCGATGCCGGTGACCGAGGTGTAGCCGAACGCCTCAAAATAATTGTAGAATCTCTCCCTGCCGACGAGAGCGGCGACCTGCATGAGCGCAGGGTTACACGACTGCTGAAGTCCGTATCTGTAGGGGAGCGTGCCGTGACCGGAGTGGTCGTGACAATATATCGGGTACGGCCAGCCCTCCACTATCCAGTATCCGGGGCAATTGAACGGCGTGTCGAAGGTTATCACCTGCTCCTCGAGCGCCATCGCCGTGGTGATTATCTTAAACGTAGAGCCGGGCTCGTAGGTCTCAGATATCGCCTTGTTGTTCCATATTCTGTAAAGCTTCTCGCTGTCCGAGGGCTCGTAGCTCTGCTTATTGCCGTCGGTGAAATCGCCGATGCGCTGACTGTTCAGCAGCTCCTTCGCTCCCTCCGCCTTAAACAGCGGGTCATTCAGGTCAAAGCTCGGGTATGTCGCCATCGCGAGCACTCCACCCGTGTCGATATCGAGCACGATGCCCATAACGCGGTTATTCGCAAGAGAATCCTCATAGGTCATCTCAAGCTGGTTCTCGAGCGCGCTTTGAATATAATTGTCTATCGTCGAGACGACGGTGTAGCCGTTCTGCTCGGGAATGTAGGTTTCGTATTCAAAGGGAAGCTCGTTTTTGCCCGCGCCCTGTGCGAGGACGTATTTTCCGCTCGTTCCCTCAAGGTAATCGTTATAGTAGCCCTCGATGCCGCCGCTTCCGTAGCCGGACGACGACATGAAGCCGACGACATGGGACGCCAGCGAGCCGTAGGGATAATATCTTTTTCCCGACATGCGGTCGTATATCTGCTCGCCAAGCTCAAATTCCGCGATAAAGTCGCGAACGCGCTGGTCAAGCGCCTCCTCAACCTCGCTTTCGACCACCTGGTACTGTCTTTTCTTCACCTTATCGTCGGACAGGTCGAGCTTCGCGCGAAGGCTTGCCTTCTTTTCGGCGTCGTAATCGAAAAGATTCGCGAAAAATTCCGTGATCAGCTCCTCGACGCGCGTGCCGGAATACGACGCCTTGCCGTCCTCCGACACCCAATTGTAACGAAAATCGTTGTCCGGGTCGTCGTCGCTGTTCAGCTTTTCTATCTTCTCGTTGCGGTCTATCATGTGCTTCGGAGAGACAATAATATTGTAGACCGTCTTCGTCGTGGCAAGGACGACTCCGTTGCGGTCGGTTATATCGCCGCGCTTCGGCGACACGAGCGTTTCGGTAGTCAGCTGACCGAGCACCTCGGACTGATAATAATCGTAATCTATCAGCTGATACTTGACGAGCACACCGAGGATCACCGCCAAAAGGAACACGAAGATAAACAGTGCGAAGTATATTCTTTTGCAGGTTCTTTTATCCGTTCTGTTTCTTAGCTTCTCTTTCACGCTGCTCTCCTATAATTCCCGCAGCACGTCCGCGGGTGCTCCCGCTATCAATTTTATTTGCCGTGTGCGCGGGATATTCGAGAAAATCAAAGCGCACCGGAAAAGTGCGCCGATCCATAATATGCTGTTTTGTCGCAAATACGCTTATTTCAGCGGATGTAGTCGAGAATATCGTCGAACGCCGCGGAAAGTCCCGACAGGATGCCGCCGTAGCCTTCGGGAGAATCGCTTTCGTTATTTTCGAGAACGATCCTGTCCCCCTCGGACACGGTCACGTATTTCTTCTCGACCGAGCCCTCCTTGACCATATTGAGCTCGCCCGCGGCAAGCTGCTCTATCTCGCCGAGGTCGTTTTTGTCCTCGAGCTTCAGTCTGTATCTCTCAATCTGTCCGTCAAGCTCCTCAAGAGTGCTCTTCAGCTCAGACAGCTGCGCCGAGCTTGTCGCAACGCGATTGGCGCTGTAAGCAACTCCGGAAAGCAGCGCTGCTGCGGTAAGTATTCCGAGTATCACGTTCATCGGAAGCTTCGTGCGCTTGATCTTGATCTCACGGTGGCTCAGTGCAAGCTCCTCGCGGCGTCTCTCAAGTCGCTCGGCGCGGCGTGCCGCACGGCGTGCTGCCTTGTGCTCCTCTCTGACCCGGCGCGCATATGCTTCAGCCTGCGCGCGGCGGCGAGCCTCGTTTCTCTCGCGCATGATATACTCACGCTCGAGCCTTTCGAGTCTGTGCGCGTTTTCGTGCTCCGCACGCTCGCGACGTGCTGCCGCCTCACGTGCCGCTACTGCCCTCGCACGGCGTGCGGCGTCATTTTCGTATTGTGTACGGGAAGCGGAAGAACGCTCGGGAGCTCGACCCATTGCGGGGCTGTTATGTATTGCACCGAGTGCAATATCCGTCCGACCGACATGGATGCGGGGCTGTGCGGTGCCTCTTATCGCCTGATATGTCATGTGAGTTCTTCCTTTCCGTAAAATTCCGACTTATTCGGTGTCTTACACCCTTTGCAGTGCGCGAAGCTTCGCGCTTCTTGAGCGCGGGTTGTCCGCAAGCTCGTCCCCACCCGGTGTAATGGGCTTCTTTGTAAGTATTTTTGCCTTCGGCGTATTGCCGCACACGCAAACGGGAAACTCCGGCGGGCATGTGCAGCCGCGTGCGAAGGACGCCATTGTCTGCTTTGTTATCCTGTCCTCAAGCGAGTGGAAGGTAATGACCGCGGCTACCCCTCCGACGTTCAGTCGCTCGACTGCCGTCTCAAGCGCGGGTCTTATAACATCGAGCTCACGGTTGACCTCGATGCGTATCGCCTGAAAGGTACGCTTTGCGGGGTGCTGTGCCTCACGGCGTCGTGCGGCTGCGGGTATCGCACCCTTTATTATTTCCGCAAGCTCAAGTGTCGTTTCGATCGGTGCGGTGCGCCGTGCGCGGGCTATCGCGCCGGCGATTGCGGGGGCGAATTTCTCCTCGCCGTATGCGTATATTATCCGCTTCAGCTCCGCCTCGTCGTAGGTATTGACCACCGTTGCCGCGTCAAGCGAGGCTGTTCTGTCCATTCTCATATCGAGCGGCGCGTCCGCCATGTACGAAAAGCCGCGCTCCGCATTATCGAGCTGATATGAGGAAACTCCGAGATCCCACATGATCCCGTCTATTTTATCAATTCCGAGTGAGTCAAGGACCGAGCCGAGCTCGGAAAACTCGCTTTTTACAAGTGTTACTCTGTCGCTGTAGTCGCGAAGTCTCTCGCGGCAGGCGGCAAGCGCATCGTCGTCGCGGTCAAGGCATATCAGGCGTGACCCTTCGGGCAGTCTCTGCGCTATTCCGAGCGAATGACCTCCGCCTCCCGCCGTGCAGTCGACGTAAATTCCGCCGCGACGAGGGTCAAGCAGCTCCATGCACTCGTCAAAAAGTATCGATTTATGCTTAAATTCCATTTGCCTCAGCCTCCGTTACAGTCCGAGGCTTGCGAGCATTTCGGCAAGGTCATCGGGGTTGCTCTCCTCTTCGACCTTCTGCCATCTCTCCTCAGACCAGATCTCGGCATATCTGCCGCAGCCGACGATCACGACATTCTTCGTGATTCCGGCATATTCTATCATCGCCTGAGGGATGACCGCTCTGCCCTGCGAGTCGAGCTGTATCTGAGCGCCCTGTCCGAAAATTATACGTGCGGAGCTTTTTATCGAGCTTTTGGCGTGCTCGTCGAACTTTGCCGCGTAGCGCTCCCACTCCTCAGCCGAATACACGGCAAGGCATCTGTCGGAGTCGCGGGAAAGCACGATATTCTCGCCGAGCTCTGCCTTCAGCTTGGAAGGAATTATAAGTCTGTTCTTCGCGTCTATCGAATGTGGGTAGGTTCCCATCAACATGGCTTATTTCCTCCTTTTCGCTCCACTTTGTGGCACTTTGCTCCACCTCGATATTATTATATATCAATCAAGGCTAAATAGCAAGGGGTTAGCATAAAAATATTTATGTTATTTTCGCGTTTTTTGCGCCTTTTTCCGAATATTCGAGCCAAAGTCACGTAAAGCGACGGCAGATATACAATTATTTCCCATTTTTGCGATATTCTTCCGCAATTCAGCCTTTCCGAATATTAACCGCCCTTGTGCGACGATTTATGAATTAGCACGGGTGCCGAGCATCTTTTCGGATGCAAAATTGGTAACGATTACGACGAACGCGGCGGCGAATGGCGAGCAGCTGTTCGCATTTGTAACTTTTTAAGGCTGCAAAGTGGAAAGAAAAACGCCTCCCGACGCATGTTATACACATGTCGAAAAGGCGCTTTGCGGTGCTTTATCAATTACAGTATCGGCTCGACCGTAGCGAGAAAGTACTCCGCGAGCTGCTCCGGCGACTCCTTCATGCCGCGCGACAGCCACCAGACGACCGTGTCGACGAACGACGAGGATATATGGTTTACAAGGTAGTCCTCGGGCAGCAGCGAATGCTTCAGCAGCCCGCGGTGCGCGTATTGCGCGACTATCAGCTTCCTGAGCCCGCTCTTGAAGTAGCTGAGAAATATCTCGTTGTTCTGTGAGTTCAGCAGCTCGAGAATATTGCGATCGTTCTCCTGAAGGTGCCGCAGAAGATGCAGAAACACCGAATCCGTGCTGCTGCCGCAGGTGCAGTGGTACTGACCCTGCGGCAGTCCCATCGCCGTACCTATTATATGTCCGAAAAGCTCCTCGCAAAGATCGCGGAGCAGGTATTCCTTGGTTTCGAAATGCGCGTAAAAGGTAGTTCTGCCGATATTTGCGGCGTCGATTATCTCCTGCACGGATATGTGCTCATAGCTTTTCTCCGACAAAAGCTCCGTGAATGCCGAAAATATCGCCTCGCGCGTCCTTTTTTGGCGTCTGTCCATATTCCCTCCCGAACAAATTCAAAAAAACGTTCATTAAGCTACAGGTGCGTTTTTTTGCTCCTTGAATTTTGCACACCGAGCACGTATAATTAAGACAGTAACAGAACGGTGTGTTTGTTATCATACACATTATACCGCACTGAAGGTGCGATGTCAAGAAGGAGACACAGTCATGATCCGAAAAATCCGCGAAGTTCTAACGGGCATCCCCGCAACGCTTGTGGGCGGTGCATTTCTCGTACTCAGCTTTGTCCTGTCAAAGCTCGGTCACTCCCTGCCGGTCGACCCCGCTTGGGTCGCGGTAATAATCAGCGGTCTGCCGCTCGTTTATTCCGCGCTTCGCCGCCTTGTCTGCGCGAAGGGACTATCAAAAATTTCTTCGCCTCTTCTCATTACCGCAGCGATGATAGCCGCCATCGCTATCGGAGACCTCTTCGCGGCGGGCGAGGTCGCGTTCATAATGGCTCTCGGCGAGATACTTGAGGACGTGACAACAGACCGCGCGAGGAAGGGACTCCGCAAGCTCATTGAGCTCGCTCCGACACAGGGCAGACGGATCCGCGACGGTCGCGAGGAAACGGTGTCCGCAGAGGATATTCGCCTCGGCGATATATTGAGAATCCTCCCCGGAGAGGCAATACCGGTCGACGGAGTTATCGTCGACGGCGAAAGCTCGATAGACCAGTCGGTCATCACGGGAGAGTCGCTGCCGGTGGAGCGAACCGTCGGAGACGAGGTATTCTGCGGAACGATAAACCGCTTCGGCGCCATTGACATTCGCGCGTCGAAGGTCGGCGAGGACAGCTCGCTTGCAAAGCTTATCCGTATGGTTCGCGAGGCGGAGGAGAAAAAGGCTCCGACCGCACGCGTAGCCGACCGCGCGGCAAGCTTCCTTGTACCGGCGGCTCTGCTTATTGCCGTTATAACCTACCTCGTAACACGTGATATCGTCCGTGCGGTAACGGTGCTTGTCGTATTCTGCCCGTGCGCGCTCGTGCTTGCCACGCCGACGGCGATAATGGCAGCAATAGGTCAGGCGGCGCGGCACGGAGTTATAATCAAGTCTGGAGAGGCGCTTGAGCGCATGGGACACGTTGACACGGTCGCCTTCGATAAGACCGGCACGCTAACGCGCGGCACGCTGTGCGTATGCGACATTATCCCCTTCACCGACTGCATGAATAAGGATGAGCTTCTTGCACTTTCGGCAGCTGCCGAAGCAAAGAGCGAGCACCCGCTCGCCCGCGCGATAGTCTCGCATGCGAAGCATGTCGGCGCTCCGATTGCGGAAAGCTCCGATTTCTCAATGAAGGCAGGTCGCGGTGTTGCAGCTGATGTAGGCGGTCACCGCGTGCTGTGCGGAAACGCGGATTATCTCCGTGAAAACGGCGCTTCGCTTTCCGAGCCTGCAATAAACACGCTTGACTCACTTCAGAGCGAGGGCAAGGCATCCGTGCTTGTTGCCGCGGACGGCAGCTGCGTAGGTGTCGTTGCCCTTTCGGATGTGCTCCGCGACGAGAGCTGCGAGGTCGTCTTGAGCCTGTCGCAGATGAAGGTCGGCTGCGTGCTTCTCTCGGGAGACAACAGGAAAGCCGCCGAGCACATGGCGGCAAGGGTGGGAATATCCGACGTTCGCGGAGAGCTGCTTCCCGAGGGCAAGGTCGACAGCATCAAGAAGCTTCGCCACGGCGGAAGCTGCGTCTGCATGGTAGGCGACGGCATTAACGACGCTCCCGCGCTGAAAAGTGCAGATGTCGGTGTCGCCATGGGCTGCATGGGCAGCGATATCGCGCTCGATGCGGCTGACATTGCCCTGATGCGCGACGACATTGCTTCCCTGCCGTACCTGATGAGGCTGTCGCGCGCGACGGTGAAAACGATCAAGGCGGGCATTACGCTCTCGATGGCAATCAATGTGCTTGCCGTGCTGCTGTCGGTGCTCGGCTTGCTCACCCCGACCACGGGCGCCCTCGTTCACAATATCGGCTCCTGCTTTGTAATTCTGATAGCAGCGCTTTTATACGACAGACGCTTCTGAGCAATTAAAAACGGGCATCACGCGGGATGCCCGTTTTTTTCATGTTTATCA
>CAYYKO010000002.1:57355-80839 GCA_964441695.1 uncultured Ruminococcus sp.
GGGGATCTTGAAGAAATCTGCGTCCTCGCGGATGCTGTAATCACCGTGTGTCGGGTCGACGAATACGGGATTCTCATCAATTCCGAAGGAAACATTGTTTTCGCCCTCGGCAAACATCTGTGCCACGTCTCCGAGGCGAACACCATTGCCTCCGATAACGTAGTTATCGTTGAGATAATTTACCGTTCTGAAGATGCACTCATACTCATCGAGTCTGTCGGGATCGGTGTTGAAGGTATAAAGGATCGGCCATCTCTCGCGCCAGAGGTCATAGCCCTCCTCGCCCTCGTCGACCCTTCCGTTCATCATGTAGGTATAATACGCGTTGGTAAATACATTCTCCGGATCGCCCTCATAGATATGAGTATACAGTCCGGCGTTATACGTCAGGAACGGTGTCTCGATATAGATGTTGTCATGAATGTCATTGTCGCGACCGCCGTTCAGCACGAACGTACCGACCTTGTAGAAGATGTTTCCGTAGACCTGCTGACCGGCAGAGCCGTCATCAAGGTAAACGCAGTACTTAGAGCCGGCTGCCATGTTCATAAACAGGTTGTAACGGATCTTATTGTCGCGGAAGGACTCTGCATGCCATGTGTACACAGCACCGAAATCCTCGGTGGTCATCATCATGTTATCAAACACGTTATACTCGATCTCAGTGTCGATACAGTAATTGTAACGGATAGCGGCGTGCGCGCCGTTCTTGAAGTAGTTGTGCGAGATCTTCGCCGCAACGTCATCACTTATGGTAACGGCACTTGCATTGAAGTACTGCGGCAGGCTGAAATCGTGGAAGTAGTTGTTGTCGATAACGTTGTTTGCTGAAAGAAGAAGGTTCTTGTTGGCATTTGAGCTGATGGTAAGACCCTGGCTTGCGAAATTGAAGAACTCGCATTCGGAAACGGTCATATCGTTGACATCATGAGCGCGAAGCGCGTACTCGCTCGCAACATTACCTATGGTGCAAAGCCTGAAGGTGATATAATCACCGTAGCTGTCGATAGCGGTAGAGGTGGAGGTGTTGAACTCAAGTCCGACGAAGCTGATGTGGTCAGCACCTCTCTCGAGCGTCATGAATGTGCCACCCGTGCTTACCGAATAGTCGCCGTTCGGCATATATACGTAGAGCCGGCAGGTCTTGGTATCAAACCAGTACTCGCCCTCATCGTCAAGGAGCTCGGCGAGATTGTGGAAGAATATAGTGTCGTCCATTCTTCCCTCGTATGCAAGCGGGAACATTGTTATCGGGTAGCCGTTCTCGAAGCCGCTCTTCTCGTAGTCGAGCGTAAGACGCTTCGTTGCCTTGTCGTATGACTTTACCGCAAAGGTATCGATAAGCCAGCCCGTGCGGAGCATACCGGTGACCTTCATGCCCTCGACAGTGGAGAAGCTGTCGCATGCCTTAGAAGCGAGTCCGCTGAGCTCGAGCTTATCGTACTCGTACTCCTCCTTGCCCTCCTCCTCGACACGTGTCGTGAAGTTCTTAAAGATACGGTCGGTTCCGCTGGGATCCTTATCGGGGTAGCGCGCCTCGTGGCAGAGACCCGTTGCGCTGAATACAAGATTGCTGTTTGTCATCTCGGACAGCTTGCCTGTAAGATCTGCCTTATAGATATCTTCACGGAAGCGCTCGCCGAACATCTCGGCATCTGATTCGTCAAGCGGCTCAAAGCTTTCGCGCGGGATGATGAAGCCGTTCGAGAAGATGACCTCGCCGTCGCCGTAAGCGCAGTACGTGATCGGCACCTCCGCCGTTCCGGCGTCCTCGGCTGTAAAGGTGAGGTTGTCAAGATTTCCGTAATCGCCCGCCTTGAACGCTACCTTGATCTCCTTAGTTGCCGTCTTCTTCAGCTCACGGACGAGCTCCTTTGCGCGTGCGAAGGTCGCAACGGGCTTGTCCTTCGTTCCGCTGTTAGCGTCATTTCCGTCAACTGCAACGTAAATGTCGGCATCCTCAACGAGGGGATAATTCTTCTCTGTATATGTACTGAAGCCGGTCGGAGCATTATAGGCAAGCTTGTAGCTGAAGGAGTCGTTTTCCTTAAAGCGCATGAGCATTACCGCGAACTGCTCGCGTGTCGCGCCGCTTCTCGGCTCGAGCGTCGTTTCGGTCACGCCGGTGATAATGCCGCCGGCATTCGTCCACGCCATAGCCTCTCTTGCATATTCGTGGATCTTATTGTAGTCCTTGTAGCCGAAAATATCCTTTGTATCGTCGGTGATAACGAACTCAAGCGGGGCATAGCGCATGAGGATCGTGGCAAGCTGCTCGCGCGTTACGTAGTCCATCGGCGCGAACTTACGCGACTCGACTCCTTTGACGATGTCACGGTCAGCCGCCCAGATAATAGCATCCGCGTACCAGTCCTTTTCGCGGACGTCGTCGAATCTGTCCTTGAATATCACATCAGGCTCACCCTGAAAGCGGTAGAGCACCGTAACGACCATGGCGCGGGTAAGAAATTCCTCGGGTGCGAAGAGTCCGCCTCCCTTGCCGTTCATGTAGCCGTGCTCTGTCGCGTACATTATCTCGTCAAAGCTCCAACGCGAGCTCTTGACGTCCTTGTACGGAGAGCTCTCCGCCGCTGTCGCGCCGACTGTGAGCATGCTAAGCAGCATGAGCAGCGCCATCAGCAGGGAGACAATTCTTGTTTTTCTCATTGTTTTCTCCTCTTTCGGAAAGATTATCGGTCATTTTCGCGACCTCGTGCTTTAATTATACCGCTATTATGTGCAATTGTCAATAGGCGCATTACACACGAACGTACAAAGTCAGCACGGCTCATGCGACACACAACGACAAAAAAAGGGCGTCCACTCAGGACGCCCTTTTCGGCTCGGTATTAATATCTGCCTATCTTGTCGTAGGGGATCTTGAAGAAATCTGCGTCATCGCGGATTCTGTAGTCACCGTGCGTCGGGTCGACAAATACGGGATTCTCGGTATCCTCGAAGGCAACGTTATTCTCCCCCTCTGCAAAGAGCTGTGCCACCTCATTGAAGTGTATCTCATCGCCGATAACGTAGTTGTTGTCAAGATAGTTGACCATTCTAAACAGGCACTCCTTCTCGTCGATCCTGTCAGGGTCGAGGTTGAAGTTGTACATGATCGGCCATCTTTCACTCCAAAGGTCATAGCCTACCTCGCCCTCGTTAACTCTTCCGTTGACAAGGTACTGATAGTTTGCGTGATTCACGACCTCCTCGGGCTTTCCGTCAACGATAAGTCCGTAAACTCCGGAGTTGTAGGTGAGGAACTTGGACTTAATGAAGATATTGTCATGAACGACATTGTCGCGTCCGCCGTTGAATACGAAGGCACCGACCTTGTAGAAGATGTTTCCGTATACCTGCTGACCGCTCGAGCCGTCATCGAGGTAAACGCTGTACTTCGCACCGCCCGCCATATTCATGAAGATGTTGTAACGGATCTTGTTGTCACGGTATGCGTCTGAGTGCCATGTGTAGACCGCACCGAAGTCGTCGGTTGTCATCATCATGTTGTCAAATACATTATACTCGATCTCGGTATCAACACAGGAGTTATAACGGATAGCGGAATGTGCGCCGTTCTCAAAATAGTTGTGCGAGATCTTCGCCGCAACGTCATCGCTTATGGTAACGGCACTTGCATTGAAGTACTGCGGCAGGCTGAAGTCGTGGAAGTAGTTGTTGTCGATAACGTTGTTGCCGGGGATGAGGAGGTTTCTGTTAGTCGACGACGAGACAGAGACGCCCTGGCTGACAAAATTAAAGAACTCGCACTCCGTAACGGTCATGTTCACAACGCGGTCTGCGCGGAGCGCGTACTCGCTTGCTACATTACCGACGGTGCAAAGCTTGAAGGTAACATTGTTACCGTAGCTGTCGATGGCGGTGGAGGTGGAGGTGTTGAACTCAAGTCCGACGAAGCTGAGGTGGTCAGCCCCTCTCTCGAGCGTCATGAAGGTGCCGCCCGTGCTTATCGCATAGTCACCGTTCGGCTTGTATACGTAGAGTCGGCAGGTCTTCGTATCAAACCAGTACTCGCCCGCGGCGTCAAGAAGCTCGGCGAGGTTGTGGAAGAATATTGTGTCTGTCATTCTTCCCTCGTATGCGAGCGGGAACTGATGGAGGTTATAGCCGCTTTCGAAGCCGCTGTTCTCGTAGTCGAGAGTAAGGTACTTCGTTGTCTTGTCGTAGCCCTTCGTCGCGAAGGTATCGTAGAACCAGCCCGTGCGGAACATTCCGGTGATCTTCAAGCCCTCAACGGTGGAGAACTTGTCGCAGACAGATGCTGCAAGACCCTGAAGCTCGAGCTTATCGTACTCGTACTCCTCCTTGCCCTCCTCCTCGACACGTGTCGTGAAGCCCTTGAAGGATTCGTCTGTACCGTCCGCTCTCTTATTGGGATAACGTGCCTCGTGGCAGAGCCCCGTTGCGCTGAACACAAGGTTGTTGCTTTCAAGCTTCGATATCTTGCCTGTAAGATCTGCCTTATAAATATTATCACGCGCCTTCTCCGAGAACATGTTAAGCTCGTCCGCGTCAAGCTTCGAGAAGCTGTCGCTCGGAATGAGAACGCCGTTCGAGAAGACAACCTCGCCGTCGCCGTAAGCGCAGTACGTGATCGGCACCTCTGCCGTTCCCGAGTCCTCGGCTGTAAAGGTGAGGTTGTCAAGATTTCCGTACTCTCCCGCCTTGAAGGCGACCTTTATCTCCTTGGTCGCGGTCTTCTTCAGCTCACGGACGAGCTCCTTTGCGCGTGCGAAGGTTGCAACGGGCTTGTCCTTTGTGCCGCTGTTAGCGTCGTTTCCGTCAACTGCAACGTAAATGTCGGCATCCTCAACGAGAGGATAATCCTTCTCTGTATACTTGCTGAAGCCTGTGGGCTCGTTGTATACAAGCTCAAACTTGAACACATCGTTTTCCTTAAAGCGCATGAGCATTACCGCGAACTGCTCGCGGGTCGCGCCGCTTCTCGGCTCGAGCGTAGTGCTTGTCACGCCCGTGATAATGCCGACGGCATTCGCCCACGCCATAGCCTCCTTGGCGTATGCATGAACCTTATTATAGTCCTTGTAACCGGAAATATCCTTGGAGTCGTCGGTGATGATGTACTCAAGCGGTGCGTAGCGCATGAGGATCGCGGCGAGCTGCTCGCGCGTGACGTAATCCATCGGCGCGAACTTGCCCTTCTCGATACCGTTGACAATCTCGTTCTCGGCAGCCCAGATGATAGCATTCGCATACCAGTCCTTTGCCTTTACATCCTCAAAGGTCGCGCTGTACTCGACCGCGGGCTCGCCCTGGAAGCGGTAAAGCACCGTAACGACCATGGCGCGGGTAAGAAATTCCTCGGGTGCGAAGAGTCCGCCTCCCTTGCCGTTCATGTAGCCCTGCTCCGTCGCGTACATTATCTCGTCAAAGCTCCAACGAGTGGTCTTGACATCCTTGTACGGAGAGCTCTCCGCTGCCGTTGCGCCGACTGTGAGCATGCTAAGAAGCATTAGCAGCGCCATCAGCAGGGAGATAATTCTTGTTTTTCTCATTGTTTTCTCCTTGTTCGGAAAGATTATCGGTCATTTTCACGACCTCACATCTTTATTATACTGTCTGCATTTGCAATTGTCAATAGCAAATCGTCCTCTTGAAAAATCCACAAAGCGCAAGCGTCACACATCGGCGTTTTATGCTGCAAAAAAGCGAAAGACTCGCCACTTCAAGGTGACGAGCCCTTCGCTTTGAAGAAAGAGAATGTTACTTTACAACGTAGAAGACACTTCCACGGTCGCAGCCGAGTCCCGTCCACTTTGTGATGAACTCGTTATTGTAGTACGAACGGTTGTGACGGATGTCCCACTCGTTTACGCCTACAAAGTAGCAGCGCAGGTCAACGCTCGGAAGAGACGCGAGAACGTCTGAGGTTCCCTCGGCTCCGCCGAAGAATACGTTATTCTTCGTTATGATACCGTTGTCATTTCCGCGGTACAGGAATTGACGTCCCTCGTATACCTTACTGTCGTAGGAAATGTAAACATTGTCCTCGATGAGGCAGTTGTCGTAGGTGATGGGATCGAGAGGTGAGAAGTAGAACATGCAGGCGCCCGCATATTCCATGTCGGTGCCGTCTGCGGCTACTCTCTGTGCTCCGAAGCGATTCTCCATGGGCTCATTGAGGAAGTAGCAGCCGGTGATGGAGGTATTTGCGGTGACCTCGTCCTCTGCAAGGTTCCAGATCTCGATCTGAGAGTTGGAGTCGATGAATACGCAGTCCGTTACGTGGAAATCGTTAACAATGCTGATCTTATCGTCGGGCCATGCTACCTGAGTGCTGCACGCGCCGTCGTATATCTGATTGAAGAACGTGTTCTCGATGTAGATACCGTCGCAGTTCTGCCAGTTCTGGAAGCCGTTACCGTATCTGACCTTGTCGTCTCCGCCGCCGCCCTGGAGGCAGCCGCCGATCCACTCAACGGTGCAGTTTGTAATGACGAAGTCCTTAGCGTCGCCGATGTCAAAGCCATGGCTTCCGCAATGTGCCAGCGTAACGTTGTCGACTGTGATATCGACACCGCTTACGGTAAACGCGGAGCCGCGGCGAGCAACGATAAGCTTGTCGTAGTACTCTGCGGGGTTACCCTTGTCGCAGTACATATAGAGTGCGCCTGCGGCGTAGTCCTGGAAGAACTCGAGGTTGTGCTTTACAACGGACGGATCCTTAACGGGAAGCTCCTCGTTCACGAAGGTCTCAAAGCCGTTCGAAACAAGTCCGAGTCCCTCGGTCATCGAGCCCTCTGCATAGGGATCATTAGGCTTTGTGGGGATGACCTTAACTCCGAAGCCGACATTGCCGCTCTTGTCGTATACGGCAATGCTTCCGACGTCGTAGTATGCGGCAGCGTCAGCCTTGCTGCTGGAGAAGTCGAAGTCGAGCTTCCATACGTTATCATACTCGGTCGGGAGCCACTTAGTCTTACCCTCGATATCAACAGCGGTGGTAAAGATCGGCTTTTCGCCCTCACCGTATGCTCCGAGTGTAACGCCGGAGGGGAGAGTGATGATCTTATCGCCCGACCATCTCGTGTCGAGCTTCTTCTGGGGATAAAGCACGCTTCCGCGCTCGATAAACACGCCGTCGCCGCTCTCAAGTCTGTCGTTTATGACAAGACCGCCCGCCTTGATCTCGTAAAGCGGGAGCACGGACGCATAAGCTGTCTCGGGGGTCAGACCGTCGTTCTTGTCGTTTCCGTTTACGGTAGAAATGTAGTATACACTTCCCTTGATATTGCTCGGCTTTACAGCGCTTTCGGTGTCGCGTATCTCGTCGATACGGTCATTCATCTTGTCGGTGTACTCGGTAAGAGCAGCCTCGCCGTTCTCGCGGATATCCGGTGCGGGGTACTCGTCCTTGCCGCCCTTGATGTAGGACGCGGCAGACTCTGCCGTGAACGCCTTAGCCTCGCTCTCGGAGGAGAAGTAGCTGATGTAAAGCAGCTCTGCGGACTCTACGTTCTTACCGTAGGGATAGAAGAGAATATTGAGGTGTGTGTTGTAGAGCGAACGGAGATTGAGCTCGTCGAGAACGAGCTTCTGGTTACCGTCATAGGGGTTCTCGGCGCCGAAGTAGCTCTCGCGGTGAGAACGAACAAGGTCGCCGAGGCGGAAGATAGCGGTCAGATAGCCGTTCTCCTCACCTGTGGCAACAGGCTTTACCTGCTCGCTCTCGAAAACGGGAGACTTGACTACCATATAAGCATCGGCAACGGAGTCGCCCTTGTATGCGATCTTAACATACTCGAGCGCGCCTGTGGGAATATCGGTCTTGAGCACGTCCATGCCGATATACCAGGGAGCGGAGAAGTAGCTGTGCGGCACGAGACTCATTACGGGATAGTCGCCCGCAGTGTTAAGCTCGGAGTCAAAGTTACTGATAAAGCTCTCGGGTGTGTTGATAAGGTCGTAGGCGGAAACCACGGAGGTCGCGTTCTTCGACTTTGTGAACATCTCGTTCAGACGCATGAACAGTGTAGCGCCCTGCGCTCTTGTGAGATTGTCCTTAGGTGCGAACTTCCCTGTCTCGTCGCCCTCGAAGATTCCGTATATGCTCAGCTCCTCGATGAACTCACGTGTCCAGCTCTGGAACTTCGCGTCGTCCGCATACTCGCCGGGAAGCTCATCTACGAAATCGAGAAGAAGATCCTCACATTCGATGTAACGGGAGAGCATTGCAGCCGCCTCCTGGCGGTTAACATTGTCACCGGGCTTGAAGGTGCCGTCCGGGTAGCCGGAAACGATGCCGTTCTTTACCGCCCAGCCGACATAGCCTGCGTAATACTGATTCATCTTAACGTCGGAGAAGGTGTTTTCCATTACCTCCTCGGCTCCGCAAAGACGTCCGAGCACCGTAACGAACATCGCGCGCGTCATGGGCTCGTTCGGCTCGAAGGTCGTGCCTGACGTACCGTTCATCAGACCGTTGTCGACGGCGTACTTGATGGCCTCGTAAAACCATTTTTTCTTACCGACGTCCTTATACGGCCAGTCCTCGCCCGCCGCCGATACAACAACTGTCGACGAAACGAGCATCATGAGCACGAGCAGCGCGCTCACGAGTCTTTTCAGCTTTTTCATTTTTTCGCTTTTCCTTTCTGTATTGTGCGAAATATATCTGCGTATATATGTTATCACATTTTTCGCTTTATGTCAACGGAAATTGGTCATTTTGCCGCGAGTCCGAACGTTTTTTGGGCTTGCAAATACAAAATGCTATTGACAAGCGGCGCTCTTTGCGGTATATTATACTTATAAGTAACAAAAAGCGAGGTCACACAATGGATTTTTCAAGGCTTGACGCATTTCTCGACCGGCTCACCGAATGGCGCATACCCGGCAACGACTGCGTTATAATGAAGGACGGACAGGTCATCTACCGCCACCTGTCGGGATATGCCGACATTGAGGCGGGACGGCGAATGAACGGCAGCGAGACGTACAATATGTGGTCATGCTCAAAGCCGATAACCTGCGCGGCGGCTCTGACGCTCGTCGAAAGCGGAGACATTCTCATCACAGATCCCGTGAGCAATTATCTTCCCGAGTATAAGGACGTTAAGGTAAAGCACGAAAAGTCCGACGGCACGTTTGAGCTTGTCTCTCCACAGCGCGAGATCACCGTGCGCGATCTTTTCGCTATGACCTCAGGATATAACTACAGCACCGACTGCGAGGCTGTTTCCGAGGTAAAAAAAGCATCGGGCGGAAGGTGCCCGACGCGTGAGATGGTGCGCGCATTTGCGAAAATACCGCTTGTCTCCGAGCCGTCCACGCACTGGATATACGGCATCAGCCACGATATTCTCGCGGGGCTCGTCGAGGAGGTCTCGGGTGAGCGCTTCCGCGACTATGTTCGCCGTGTCATCTTCGAGCCGCTTGAGATGAACGACTCGTGCTACGGCGTGCCGAGCGAGAGGCTTCTTGCAAGAATGGCTCGTCAGTACAGCTTCGACGATGAAAAGAACGTCGCCATCCCCTCGAACAATTCGAACTTCTATGTGTTCGGTGAGGACTACGACAGCGGCGGTGCGGGACTCATCTCCACGGTCGACGACTACATAAAATTTGCATACGCCATGGCAAACGGCGGTGTCGGCGTGAACGGGAAGAGGATACTCGCCGCAAGCACGATAGAGCTTATGCGCGAAAATGCGCTGAACGAGGACGAGATGCGCGATATTACCGTCGGTCAGTACCGTGGCTACGGCTACGGACTCGGCGTTCGCACGATGGTCAACCGCTCGGTCGGCGGAAGCATAGGTCCGGTCGGTGAATTCGGCTGGGCGGGTGCCGCCGGTGCCTGGGTCATGATAGACCCCGACAACCGTCTTGCAGCATTCTACTGCATGCATATGCTGAACAATCAGGAGATGTACACCGTAAACCGCCTGAAAAACGTGATCTACAGCTGTATCGAAGGCTGAAAAAGCTGTATCGAAAACCGAAAGCCGTGCGGCATGCCGCATTAGCCTATATTTTAATGAAAGGAATCCATCGCAATGAAAAAATTTTTATCTGTTTTTCTCGCACTCGTGCTTGTCTGCTCGACGCTCGTCTTGAGCGGCTGCAAGGACAGCACAAAGAGCATGACGGACACCGAGCTGTTTAACGAAGCTCTCAGTCAGCTCTTTACACCCAAAATGTTTGAAAAGCTGACCGAAAGCGAGCTTTTCACAACTGCAAACCACGCTTCCGTATCCGTCGACAGGCTCGACGCCGATTTCAAGGAGCTCATCGGCATTGAGCTTCCGACTCTCCCGAGCGTCGGTCTCGACTTCTTCCGCTACGGAGACCGGAGCTTCGCGCTCGAAGCGGACATGGAGCTCGACGGCGAGCGGCTCGGCGCAAAGCTTGAACTCAAGGACGGCGAGCGCTTCTACCTCTCACTTCCCGACGCCAGCGACCTTTACATCACAGCAAGCTTTGAGGAGCTCCTTGAGCAGTATGACTCCTCCGAGCTTGAAGGCATCAATAATGTACCCGACACAATCGCTTCCCTTGCCGAGGCCTTCGGGAAGCTTGACGATGTGCTTCTCGACGGCAATCTCGAAAGAAGCTTCGACGAGAGCGAGGAGGTATTCGGCGAGGAAATGTCGCTTGAGTGCCTGACGCTCACTCTCGACGAAGAAGCTCTAAAGGACGTGCTCTCCACTGTTTTGGACGCTCTCCCCGAGGGAACCGACGACGGGCTTCTTGACGGTCGCACGCTCGACGAGCTCTTTGACGAGGCAAAGCTTTTGCTTGACGCGCAGCTTGACTTCTTCTTTGACGGAACGTCGCTCCGCCTCTGCACGCTTTCTCTCGACTGCGAAGTTGACGGCGACGGCTTTGAGCTTGACGGTCGCGTTGAGCTCGAGAACAGTGAAAAGAAATTCGAGCGCGTCGCAGAGCTCAGTCTTTCCGCAGACGGCAGCGAGCTTATGTCCCTTGACTCCGAGTGCTCCTTCGAGCTCGACGGCAAGGAGCTCACGGGCGAGCTCAGTCTCAAGCCCACCTTTGCGGACGAAGAAGCCTCCTCCTCGCTTAACAGCTTCGAGCTGGCAGCCGACATCGACGGCACCTTCAGCCACGAGGACTTTGACATTGACGCAGAGCTTGAGCTCTCCATAGAGGGCGTTGCGCTGAAGATACCCATGTCCTTTGAGGGAAGCTATGACAAGGAGCACATCGAGCTTGAAAGCACGCTCGATGTAAGCTTCATGGGCACCTACCTCAAGCTTGAGACAACGGCAGCTCTCGAAAAGCTCGACGACCTCAAGAGCGCCGACTACAGCGACAGCGATGCAATTACCGTCGACAACGCAGACGACAGGATTGACGAGCTCACCGAGGATTTCGCTGCATATTTGATGAAGAAGGAGCAGCTGCTCGGCTTCTTCACCGAAATATCGGAGCTCTTCGACAATTCTCAGTCCGGTCGTGACGACGATTACGACTATGATTACGACGATTACTACGACTATGACTACGATTATGATGACGACTACTACGACTACGACGACTACTTCGGCGATTACGATTTTGACTTCGGCGATTTTGACATCGACGACTACGACTTCGATGACTTTATCGCCTGAGCGGCAGCCTTATCGGCACCTCGGATAATTCACATGCCCCCAAGGGTCAAGCACCTTGGGGGCATGTTGTTTTTCGTCTGCCGCTCTTACGCCTTGAGCGGGAGTGTCGAAATATAGGTTTTTTCAAGCCTTACGGCACCGGCGCCGAAGTATCTTTCGGTGCTGCCGAGCATAATGTATTCGCCGTTCTCATCCTCGCAAACAGGATAAAGCGAAATGCTCTCCGCAGCCTCCGCACCGAGCGTGAACGGAAGCGCATGCGCGTCGGTCACCCTCTCGAAGCGCTTTTCAAAGTACATGTAAGCGATATAGCCTCGCTCGGAGGTCGCGCCTTCGATGCTGCAAAGCGTCAGCTCGTCGGACATCTCGATGCTAGAGCAGTTGACCGCGAAAACGCCGAACGCGTCGCCCCAGCGGTTCCAAGCCTTGAGGCACGGGGTGCAGTCGTAGAGACAGTCGAAGGTCGGACGCACCGCAAAATCGGGCATTCTTATCGTGCCGTCCTTTTCGATCGACGGAAGAATCGGTGCAGGATCGGTGTGACCCACGCGGTCGCTGATGTAGTTCGGAGCGCCGTTCAGCGCGTGGAGAGCGGCGACGCGAGGCGAGCTTGCAAGGTCTGTCCACCACATATCGAAGTCCGAGCGATAAAGCTCACCGTGCCATGCGGGGATGTATATATCCTGCATTGTGAGCTGGTCGAGATAGCCCTCGTCGTCTCTGCAATAGTCCTCGCTCGTTCTCGAAATTATCGAATGTGTGCGCGACTGAACGGTCTCGGTGCCCATGCCCATGCAGTTTATGACAGCCGAGCCGAAATATTTTTCCGCTGCTCTCTCGAGCGCGGCATGTGCGCGGCGAAGTGCCTCAGCCGTTGCCATCGAGCCCTCTGCGATGAGCGAGTGACCCGTCTGGTTGTCGACCTTGACAAAATCGACGCCGCATTCCTTGAGATATGCGTACCATGCATCCCAAAATGCGAAGGCGCGCTCGGGGTCGAACGAGGGAACGATGAAGTCCGTCGGAGTGCAAACGAGGTTTTCCTTCTGCTCAAGGTAAAGCTCGCTTCCCTCCTTGACACCCTTCCAATATGCGCCGAAGGCGTGCCATACGCCGACGTATTTTATGCCGAACTCGTTCTTTATGCGCTCAATGCAGTGTCCGAGCCCGAGCGGGAATTTCTTTTTGTCCGAATAAAACGAGGTGATGTACTCATCCTCCTCGGCAAGCGTCGACCAGCCGTCATCGATGAGCACCCAGCGAAGCGGAACGCCCTTGTCGCGAAGCTCTGTGAGCTTTTCGCAGATCTTCTCCTCAGTCACGTCGTGCTCGAAGGCGTCCCAGGTACACCAGCCGAGCCCCTCAAGAAATTCGGGCATTTTTCTCTCGGAAACGAGCGGCACTCTGAGCGCTCCGGTGCGTCGTGCAAAGGCGAAGTTTTCTCTGCATGCCTCATACGGTGTGTCAGCCACGCCGACTGTCACGAACGCACCCTTCAGGTGACGTATTCCCGACGTGCAGGGCGACAGGCACAGCGTGTCTCCGTCCGCGTTGCACTTGAAATTATCTCCGCACAGGCAGTAAACATGCGCGTGAGCGTCGGGATAGCGCATGAAGAACGTGTCCGTCGTTGCGGGTATCTTCGAAAGCGCCTCTGTGCAGTACGTGTGAGTCCAGCAGAAATACTCGTGGAAATAACCGCGTATTCTCTCCGGCTCCGGAAGCTTCAGACGAAGGACGACCGCGTCCTCGGGTGCAAAGCTGAGATACGAGGAAAGCGTGGTCGGTGTCTCGGCGTCGACCGACAGCACGGCGCAGGAGCCCTCGCGGTGCAGCCTGAGATCAAAATACTTGAACGCGCCCGCCTCGTCGCCGATTGCGTGAAGCACGATGTCATCACCGTCGCGAGTGCATTCGAAGCTTGTCATGGTCGCGCTCTTTCTGCGCGAAAGCGATGCCTTGACCTCGATATTCCCCTCGGCAAAGCACTTAAAAAGCTGTGTAATATTCATAGAAGATCCACCTGTCTCATGTTATACGTAATTCCGACGCTGTGCGCCTGCAATTATTGTATCATATTTCGCGCGACATGACAAGGCTGTTTTTAACGAAACAAAAATATCGCGCTCGACCGAGTGCGACAGAGCGCGCGCACCGACGGGTGTTATAATCATTACTGCAACGAACAGCTCGGAGGCGCGGTATGATCCTTTATGCGGATATTCTGTTTCTTATCGATTTTAGCATGGACGTGCTGACGCTGTGGGCTGTGGGAAGGCTCACGCATTCGCCGATGAGAGCTGCACGTCTCTCGGCAGCGGCGGCGCTGTCCTCTGCCGTAACGGTCGCCGCCGTGGCGCTCGGCTCGTCACGCATATTCTCACTTGCGCTCAGCGCCGCGCTGTCACTTGTCATGTGCCGGATAGCCTTCGGTCGCGCACGGGCTGCGCCCTTTATCAGAAGATGCATCATTTTGTGGCTCGGAGGGCTGCTTCTCGGTGGCTGCATGACGGCACTGCTTCAGCTAGGGAGGCTCTCGCCGCATTCGACGCAGGATGCAGGAATTGACGCGGCGACTCTCCTTCCAGCAGGTGCGCTGCTTGCGATGCTGCTCACACGCACGCTGTCGCGCACGCCGAGAGCGCGCTTTTCGAGCATTACCCTTCGGCAGGGCAAAAAAAGCGTAACGCTTCGCGGCCTGTGCGACTCCGGAAATCTTCTTACCGACCCGTTCACCGGAGAGGCTGTCGTCATAGTCAAGGCTTCTGCCGTTCGCGAGCTGTTCACCGAGGAGGAATACACTGCTCTCATCTCGGACAGTGAGCCGCCGAGCTCACTTGAGGGCAGGCTGCGCCTTATTCCCGCAAGCGGTGTCTCGGGAGAAGCGCTGCTGCGTGCGCTTCGACTCGACGGAGTTTATATTCGAGGGACGGAATTTCGCGCACTCGTTGCGCTGTCCGAAGGGCTGTCGGTCTCCGACTGCGACGCGGTCCTGCCGAGCTCGTTTTCGTAACGCGGAATATCCCGCCTTGCGGTGCATACATATATAATTGAAAGGACGGTAGGCTGAAATGAAGCTGAAAAGCAAATGGCTTGCGGCGCTGCGCCGCGCGCTCTCTCTCGGAGGCGACTCGAACGCACTTTGGTATATTAACGGAGCGGAAGCTCTGCCTCCGCCGCTTGACGCGCAGGAGGAAGCACGGGCGCTCGCCGAGCTCGGTCATTCCCCCGAGGCGGCGGAACGGCTGATACGGCACAATCTCCGTCTCGTGGTGTACATATCGAAGCGCTTTGACAATGTCGGAACGGGCATTGAGGATCTGATATCGATAGGAACCATCGGACTTATCAAGGCAGTGAATACCTACAAGCCCGAGAAAAAGATAAAGCTCGCCACCTACGCCTCGCGCTGCATCGAGAACGAGATACTTATGTATATAAGAAAGAATGCTCACCGCCGCGGTGAGCTGTCGATAGACGAGCCGCTGAACACCGATTGGGACGGCAACGAGCTGCTGCTCTCCGACGTGCTCGGCAGCACTGAAAGCAGCGTCGGCGAGAGCCTTGAAAAAAGCGAGGACGAGCGAACGGTGAGAGAGGCTGTCGCCACCCTGTCGGAGCGCGAGCGGGAAATAATCGAGCTTCGCTACGGGCTCGGCGGTCACCGCGAGCTGACGCAAAAGGAGGTCGCGGAACGGCTCGGAATTTCGCAGTCCTACATTTCGCGCCTTGAGAAAAAGATAATCAAAGGACTCAAAAGCCGAATAATCGCCAAGGTCTGATACCGCAGAGCTCGGTCGCACTGCCTTCGGGCGTTTTTTCACTGCAAAACCCGTCCGAAGGCATAAGCGGAGTGAATTTCACTGTGAAATTCACTTCGGGAATTCACCAAGGCAAAAATATTTGAAATAAAGCGAAAAAAGGTGTTGACAATGCGCGTACTTTGTGGTATAATAATCGCGTCGCTGAAAAGCGCACAACAAAATAAGCTGGTGTGGCTCAATGGCAGAGCAGCTGATTTGTAATCAGCAGGTTGTTGGTTCGACTCCGATCACCAGCTCCAGGGGGAATTCCCGAGCGGCCAAAGGGGGCAGACTGTAAATCTGTTGTCACTGACTTCGATGGTTCGAATCCATCTTCCCCCATTAAAAGCATCGACTTTGTCGGTGCTTTTTTGGTGAAACAACTCCGCACCCACCTTGCGTGTCAGAGTTCATTGCCCACAAAATATAATGCTTAAAGGTGAGATGTATGCAGCCGATCGAAATCATAGCTCAGATCATAGGCATAGTTGCCATGACGTTCAATATATTGTCCTATCAGGGAAAAAGTCAGAAGACCGTAATGCTTTTACAGCTGCTCGGCTCCACGCTTTTTGCGGTGAATTTCCTGCTGCTCGGCGCTGCCGTCGGCGGAATAATGAATATCATCGCCGTTATACGCGCCGGCGTCTTCCTTTACAGGGACAAATTCAAGGCTGACAGCGTATACTGGTTTGCTGCCTTCATAGCCTCGTATATTGCGGTGTATGTATTGAACTTCACCGTGTTCGGCAAGGAGCCCACGGTATTCAATCTTATAATCGAGCTGCTGCCCGTTATCGGCATGATCTCGATAACTGTCGGCTACCGCCTGAAGGACTCCGCGGGCATCAGAAAATGCGGACTTGTCAACTCGCCCTCGTGGCTTATCTACAATATTTCGGCAGGCTCGTGGGGTGCTATCCTCTGCGAAACGTTCACGCTCGCTTCCATCTTCGTCGGAATGCTCAGACACGACAAGGAAGCAGCCAAGCAGCAGTAACGGCTTTAATATATTCACTCGGGGCTTCGGGATATCTCGAAGCCTCTTGCTTTTGCAGCTTTCACGCAGGGAGTGCGCCTTTTTTTTGCGCCGGCGCAGGTAAAAAATCAAAAATTCTGTTGCTATTCGCCGCGTGTTGTGGTATACTTATATCGGTGTTTCATATATTAAAGCATTGATGAAGTCGGCAAATTCCGCACAAGCGTCAAAGAGAGACCGTCCTCGGCTGAAAGACGGTTACGCGGCGGCAGGCGCCCTTCCCTTCGGAGTCGGCAAGGCAAAGCTTGCCGCGGGTGAGCCCGTTACAGCTTTTATGAGTGTTGGCTCGTGCCGGAATTCCGGGTGGTACCGCGGAGCGTTTTGCTCCGTCCCGCGACAGCGTTTGCCGTTTTGTACGGCTCGTGCGCTGCTTCGCGGATTTTTTATTTTGAGCACCCTCTCCGCTCGGAGAGATAACCGAAACAGTATAGCTTCCCATACAGAAAGGATAATTGTATGTCAACAAAAACAGCAGAGGTGCGGCAGTCTTTCCTTACCGCGCTTGAGCTTGCCGCAGGTGCGGACGAGCTTGAAAGGCTCAGAGTCGAATACATCGGCAAAAAGGGACACGTCACGGAGCTTTTGAAGGAAATGAAAAATATTCCGAACGAGGAGAAAAAAAGCTTCGGTCAGGAGGTCAACGAGCTCAAGAGCTTTGTTTCCGACAGCCTTACCGAGCGTCGCGAGGCACTGAAGCAGCTCGAGCTTCAGCGTGAGCTCGACGCCATGCCGGAATTCGACCTTTCCGTCCCCGCAAGGCTCGAGCGCGGCTCGTATCATCCGATAACGCTCGTTCAGCGTCAGTGCGAGGAGATATTCCGCTCGATGGGCTTTACCGTCGAGGACTACAGCGAGATCGTAACGGACTACGAATGCTTTGAGTCGCTCAATATTCCAAAGGATCACCCCGCACGCGACATGCAGGACACCTATTATCTCGAGAACGGTCAGCTTCTCAAGAGCCAGACCTCCGCAGCGCAGAACGCCATCTACAAGAAGTACCGCGACGCGCTCATCAACGAGGGCAAGCCTATTAAGGCCATATTCCCCGGCAGATGCTTCCGCAACGAGGCCACAGACGCCTGCCATGAGAACACCTTCTTCCAGATGGAGGGCGTCATGGTCGACCGCAATATCTCCATTTCGAACCTTATCTTCTTCATGAAGACGATGCTCTCCGAGGTCTTCGGACGCGACATCAAGGTGCGCCTGCGCCCGGGCTTTTTCCCGTTTGTCGAGCCGGGCTTCGAGCTTGACATCAGCTGCCTTATCTGCGGCGGCGAGGGATGCCCCTCCTGCAAGCACAGCGGCTGGCTCGAGCTTTGCCCCTGCGGCATGATACACCCCGCGGTGCTCCGCGCGGGCGGCATCGATCCCGACGAGTACACGGGCTTTGCCTTTGGACTCGGACTGACGAGACTTGTTATGATGAAGTACGGCATTAAGGACATCCGCGACCTCAACAGCGGAAGCCTTAAGGTACTCTCGCAGTTTACGGACGATAAATAAGAAAGGAGATCACGACATATGCTTTTGTCAATGAATTGGATACGCGACTTTGTCGACCTTTCGGGGCTCGACACTCTCGAGCTTATAAACAAGTTTTCTCTCTCGACCGCCGAGGTGGAGAACGAGATATTCTTCAAGGGAAGCGATATCTCCGGTATCGTCTGCGCCGAAATACTCAGTGTGGAGGAGCACCCGAATTCAAGAAAGCTTCACCTTCTGAAGGTGGACGCGGGTGAAGGCGAGCCTGTCGACGTTGTCTGCGGCGCTCCCAATGTCCGTGTCGGAATGAAGACCGCCTTTGCAAAGCTCGGCGCGCAGATCGGCGACATTACGATCGCGCCCCGCACTCTCGCCGGCTACACCTCCAACGGAATGTGCTGCTCCGAGCGCGAGCTCGGCATCAGCGACTCCGGCGACGGGATCATGGAGCTCGACAGTACAATTCCGACAGGACGCGACCTCAAGACCGTTTTCGACATCGACGACATCGTGTTCGAGGTGGACAACAAGTCGCTCACGAATCGTCCCGACCTTTGGGGACATTACGGCATCGCGCGCGAGTTTGCCGCTCTTGCGGGACGCGAGCTGAAGAGCCTTGATACGGCGGATCTTTCCGTGTACGACAAGCTCGAGCATGTTGATCTCAAGATCGAAGATCCGCTCTGCTACAGATATTCCTGCCTGCGCTTTGAGGGCATCACTCGCCACGAGAGCCCTGTCAATATGAAGATACGTCTTCACTATTGCGGAATGCGCGCGCTCAATTTTCTTGCCGACCTTACAAACTACATGATGCTCGAGCTCGGACAGCCGATGCACGCCTTCGACTCGCGTCGCGTGGAGAAGATACGTGTTCGCCGCTTCGAGGAGCCCTTCACCTTCACGACCCTCGACGGCAACGAGAGAAGATGCGACGAAAATACTCTCATGATCTGCAACGGCGACACGCCCGTCGCTATCGCAGGAATCATGGGCGGACTTGACTCCGAGATCGTTGACGACACAAGCTCGCTTACACTCGAGAGCGCGACCTTCGACGCCGCCTCCATCAGAAAATCCACAGTTCGTCTGTCCCACAGAACGGACGCCTCCAACAGATACGAGAAGAGCCTTGACCCCGAGCTGACTACGCTTGCAATCGCAAGATTCGTTAAGCTTCTCTGCGATGCTGACAGCGGCGCTGTGGTCACCTCCGCGCTCACAGACGAATACATTAAGCGCTACGACGACGTGAAGCTCGACTTCGACAAGGCGTTTGTCGACAGATACACGGGAATCGAGATCTCAAACGAGACCATCGTCAAAACGCTCACCTCACTCGGCTTCGGCGTTTCTCTTGACGGCGACCGCTTCAGCGTTACCGTACCGAGCTGGAGAGCAACAAAGGATGTCACCATAAAGGCTGACATTATCGAGGAGATCACACGTATCTACGGCTACGACAACTTCGATATTCACACAGCAAGCGCTCCTCTTTATCCCGTTCGCGCAGACCGCGAAAAGAGTGATGAGGATCGCATAAAGGACATCCTCGTAAAGCGCTTCTCGCTCCACGAGCTCCATTCCTATGTTTGGACCTATTACGATGAGTACAAGGCTCTCGGTATCGAGATCGAGGACAATGTCGAGCTCGTCAACGCGACGAACCCGAACATCAAGACCATTCGCTCGTCCATCATTCCGACACAGCTGTGCCAGCTCAAGGCAAATACTTCCTTCGCTACCTCGCTCGGCGTATTCGAGCTCGGCAGAGTCGTTAACGGTCTTCGCGAGGACGGTCTCTGCGACGAGCACAAGATGCTCGCGATAACGCTCTACAGCAAGACCGAGGATACACAGAGCCTCTACTTCAAGCTCCGCGACATGCTCGCCGTCATTACCGACGACATCAAGCACGAGAGCCTTGAATTCAGAGCCTCCTCTGCCGCTCACTCCTATGAGCATCCGAAGAATCTCAACGAGATCTACTGCGCCGGCGTGAAGCTCGGACGCATCGGCATTATCGCACCCACGGTTGCGCGCAATATCGACAAGAAGGCGAATATCGTTTTCGCCGAGCTTGACAGCGCTGCCTTTGCAACGCTTGACAACCGCAGCATCACCTACGATGTTCCCTCCCGCTTCCCCGAGATCGAGCTCGACCTGTCGTTTGTCAGCGAGACCTTCCGCCCCATCTCCGAGGCAATTGCCGCAGAAAACTGCCCGCTTATAAAGAAGCTTTCCGTCGCGGACGTTTATACCGACGAGAACGGAAAGTCCATCACAGTAAGACTTCTCTTCTCTCACCCCGAAAGAACGCTCACAAAGGAAGAGGTTCTCGACGTCGTGGGACATGTGACCGACAGACTCGAAAAAGAGGGCATCACACTTAAAAACAAGGTTCAGATGTAAAGGAGCGCTTGAAATGGTATACAGGATGAATATCGCGGGGCTCGACCGCGAGCTGACTATTTGCCCGCTCAATGACGAGCTTTCCATCGCAGGCTTTATAATGTTCGGTGACCCGGAGCTCACAACGGCTTGCGCCGAGGAGCTTCTGAAGCGCGCACCGGAGTACGATTACATTCTCACAGCCGAGGCTAAGGGCATTCCGCTCGCGCACGAGATGTCTCGTCTTGCGGGAAACCGCCGCTACTGCCTTGCGAGAAAGAAGCCGAAGCTTTATATGACGGACACGGTCGAGGTGGACGTTCAGTCGATAACGACAAAGGGCGCGCAGAAGCTTTACCTTGACGGCGCGGAGGCTGCGCTGATGAAGGGCAGCCGTATACTTATCGTAGATGACGTCATTTCCACAGGCGAGAGCCTTGCGGCTCTTGAAAAGCTCGTGGAAGCCGTCGGCGGCAGCATTGTCGGACGCATGACCGTCCTTGCCGAGGGCGACGCCGCAGAGCGCGACGATATAATCTACCTTGAAAAGCTCCCGCTCTTCACGCCCGACGGAAAGCCGCTCGATTAAGCGCAAAGCGTCGGCAAGACACACCTTAAGGTCGAAGGCAGCACACCTAAATGCTCTTTCGCCGACCTTCTGCCGTGCCGACGCGACCTTACGCCTTGGGACATATATTAGTTCACATGCAGCTCTGATGCGGACGGCAAATTAATTTACAACACGGAATGAGGAAACGCAATGTCCTGGGACTCAACGCTTTATCTGAAGTTTGCAAGCGAAAGAAATCAGCCCTGCAAAGACCTCCTGTCGCATTTGAGCGGAGAATTCAATCGCATTCTCGATCTCGGATGCGGCCCCGGAAACAGCACGGAGGCTCTTTCGAGGGTCTTCGGCAGCTCGACTGTCATAGGCTTTGACTCGGATGACAATATGCTGAAAAAGGCGCGAGAAAGCGCTCCGAATATCGAATTCATCAAGGGCTGCGCCCCCGATGACCTTGCAAAGCTGCCCGGCAAATTCGACCTTATCTTCTCGAATGCGTGTATACACTGGATAAAGGAGCAGGAAAGGCTGCTCGATGAGCTGCAACGGCTGCTGACGGTCGGCGGAGTGCTCGCCGTTCAGCTTCCTCTCACCGACGAGTCGCCGTTTTACAAGCTTTTATACAGCTTCATAGAGCGCAGCATGCCGCGCCTTAAGTCAGTGAAAAATTTTCATAATTTGGATCAGGCAGGGTACTACAATGCACTTTCGAGACACTTTCAAAAAATAACGATGTGGCAGAGCAATTATTATCATGTAGCAGACCGCAGCTCGGTCATCGAATGGTATCGCGGCAGCGGGCTCAGACCGTATCTTGAGTTGCTTGACGACAGCGAGCGCGAGCACTTCTTAAACGCGCTGCAAGCGGAGATAAACAACGAGTATCCCTTGCTCGATGACGGCAAGGTCTTCCTGATAATGCCGCGGTTGTTCTTTATTGCCGAAAAATGAGTTTCCCCTCACGGTGTCGAAAGGGCAATCGAACGCCAAAAAATCCCCCAAGTCGGGGGATTTTTTTGTTAGGCGTCAGCTCTCGCCGTTTTCACGGCATATGAGCGTATTGTTTTCAATTTTATATACTCTCGCGCATACGGACAGAACCGAGCTTCTGTGCGTCGTTACGATGCACGTCACATGCCGCCTTGCGATGTTTTCAAGTATGCGCTGCTCGGTCTCTGCGTCAAGCGCGCTCGTCGCCTCGTCAAGAAGCATTACGGGCGCCTTCCTGAGCAGGGCACGCGCGATACTCAGCCGCTGTGCCTGACCCTCGGATATTCCCTTTCCGCCCTCGCCAATAACGCTGTTTATACCGTCGCTCATTTTCGAGACGAAGTCCCACGCACACGCGTCGCGAAGCACCTGCTCGAGCTGTGCGTCGTCGGCGTCGGGGCACGCCATTCGAAGATTCTCGGCAATGCTTCCCGCCATGACCGTGTTGCCCTGCGGGACATAGGAAATGCAATATCGCGTGGAAACGCCGAGCGGATACGAGCTTCCCTCTGTATCCACAAGCTCAAGCGTGCCGCTCTCGGCACCTATCAGCCCGAGTATCACGCGAAGCAGCGTCGTTTTTCCCTCGCCCGACGGACCGACAAGAGCCACCGTCTCACCGGGACGCGCGGTAAGGCACGCTCCGGCGAGCACGAAGTCCGTGCCGTCCCTGTATTTTACGCAAACATCCTTCAGATACACGCCGCACCTTCCGATGTGCGGCACCGCGTGCTTTGTCTCCGGCTCCTTTTCAAGCGTGGTTATCTCGCGAAGGCGCTCCGCAGCCACCGAGCCCGAAAGCGCCGACGGGATGAGCGATATCAGCGACGAAAACGACGAGCCGAGCGTACCGCGCTGCTGTAGGAAGAACACCATAGTTCCGAGCAGGATATCTCCGCGCCACAGCCTGAAAAGACAGTACGCAAGCGCCAGATACTGCACCGCCGTGCTCATTGCCGTCAGGCAAATATTCGTGCGTATCATAAAGCCGTTGTGCTCAAGCGATGCCTCGCGAAGCCTCTCGCGGCGGCGAGTCAGCTCCTCGGACACGCTCTGCTCGACGCCAAAGCTCTTGAGCGTGTCGATATTGCGGAAGGTCTCGCTCTCGAAGGCTGAAATATCGCTCGAAACGCGCCTAAGCGAGGCGGCGTAGCTTCTCTGCTTCTTTATCAGCCGACGCGAAGAAAGAAACAGTATCGGCGTCGAAGCAAAGCATATCAGCGCCATTATCGGGTCATAATAAAGGATTGCTGCAAGCGTCGCGGCAACGGTGAATATATGTATCAGCGCGTTCGGCAGCCAGCTGACCGCATTGCTCGCAACGGTCGGAATGTCCGAGCCGAAGCGGTTCAGAAGGTCTCCCGTCGAAAAGCGCGACAGCTCCGTCCAGTCGGAATAAATAAAGCTGTCGAACGCTCCCGCAAGCACGTCGTTTTGCATGTCGATATAAAGCCTCGCACCGAAGCGCGACGCCACGCTTCGAACGCCGAGTGCCAAAGCCGCACTCGCCAGGGCAAGAACGGCAAAGCAAGCCGTCCGCCTCGCATCAAGCACAGCTATCGCGTCGATGAGATACTTCGACACAATTCC
>CAYYKO010000003.1:0-34647 GCA_964441695.1 uncultured Ruminococcus sp.
CCTCTGTGGATACTCTCCGCTACGGGTCTCGCGTATAAGAACGGTCTGTTCATCTTCCTGATGAGACAGTTCTACCGCGGAATTCCCGATGAGCTTGAAGAATCGGCTTACCTTGACGGCTCCGGCGTGTTCAAGACCTTCTTCACCATCATCATTCCGCTTTCCGTAACAATGCTTATCACGGTATTCATGTTCTCGTTCTGCTGGCAGTGGACGGACACCTTCTACACGAACGTGTTCTACACAAAGACGGGTCCGACGCTCCTTTCGGGCATCATTTCGACTCCGTCCTCGCTCTCCGAGATGGATCCTGCGGCAAGCACACTGTTTACTGCCGCTATCAGAAATACCTGCGGAATTCTTATCATTATCCCGCTGCTTATACTCTACCTCTTCGGTCAGAAGTATATCGTACAGGGAATCGAGCGTTCCGGTATCACAGGCTGATATTGCAGGCTGCAATTTAACGGACAAACTCCAAACGGCGTTGAGCGCAATGCGTTCAACGCCGTTTTTTGTGCTACGCTGACGTTTTGAAGCAGCAGAGGTGAGTCGAACGAGCCGCTCATCGAGTCCCTGCCGCGGAATGGCGCTGACGTTTTGCGGCAGAGCTGAGATAAGGTCGGCGAGCGAAGGTCGCGCAAAGCGCTTGCCGCTTTAGCAATTGAAAAAACGCACCTGCGGACGCGGAAGGTGGCCCACAGGTGCGTTTCGGTCGAGCAAGCTCCTCAAGAAGCCCGCTCTCAGGTGAATTATTACTTTACAAGTCTTGCACGGACGATCTTGCAGTCGCGCGGGGGTACCTTGACTCTTACGAAGTCGGTGAATTCCTCCTCCTCGCCGGTGAAGAGATCCTTCATAACAATGCGGCGCTGTGCGGCTTCGGGAATTCCGAGGTCGTGCGGGATGAAGCCCATCTCGCGCTCGTCCTCTCTGACGTTAAGAAAGAGAATAGCAAATTCACCGTTCGAAAGCAGCTTGCAGAAGACATTCGAGTTGTCGAAGCCTGTCCTTGTGAAGCCGATCGGGAATGCGGGACGACCCTCGGGATCGCGGTCGATGGCGATAAGCTCACGATTGCAGAGCAGGTCGCGGTACTTGTCGGAAACATTGCGTACATCGCAGCCGAGAATAAGCGGCGAAGAGAACATGCACCATACGCAGAACTGCATGCGGTACGTGCCCTCCGTTCCGAAATCATTTCCCGCTGCAACGTTGCCTGCACCCTCCATGCCGACCGTCATCATGTCAAGGTCGTTCTGGCAGCCGGGAGCCGAGCTTCCGAGCTTCGGGAACTGCGAGCGGTAGATCTCGGTAAACGACTGGATATTGTCGGCTATGTCACCGGTCGAGCGGTAGGTGTGTGCGCCTGTCGAGCGGATCCATGACCAGACGTCATCACAGCCCCAGTTGCACGCGGCAAAGAGAATATCGCGTCCGCTGTTGCGGAGGGCGACGCTCATGCGTCTGTAGAACAGCTCGCCCGGCAGAAGCTCGGGACGGAGGCAGTAGTCGTACTTGAGGTAGTCGATTCCCCACTCGGCGAAGGTCTTGGCGTCGAGGAATTCGTAATCGAAGCTTCCCATCTTGACGCCGCAGGTGCGAAGTCCCGCGCAGCTGTAGATACCCATCTTCAGACCCTTGGAGTGAACGTAATCGATAACGGGACGCAGACCGTTCGGAAATTTTCCGGGGCGCTCGATCATGCGGTGCGTCTCGGGGTCGCGGTACTCCATGTTCCAGTGGTCGTCGATGATGATGTATTCGTAGCCCGCGTCCTTAAAGCCGCGGTCGACGAAGGCGTCTGCGATCTCACGGAGAGTGTGATCGTAGAAGCACTCACCGAATGTATTCCATGTGTTAAAGCCCATAGGCGGTGTTTTCTTTATCATGACAAGTACCTTTACCTTTCCGTAAGTTCCATAAGATACATCGACGCACTGTGTGCGGGCAGCGTTTCTTCAATGCCGTCGGTGAACGTTATGCTGTCGCCGCCGAATATCCTTGTCGCAACAGCGGCAAGACCCGCATTCCACGTAAGACCGAAGTCGTAGGTCGAGAATGCGAAGCGACGGAGCTCGTCGGAGCTGTTGACGAAGGCGATGGCGTACCTATTGCTTTCAAGAGCCTTAACATATACGCCCTCGGAGAGGCAGCGAGCGGGACGAACCTCTCTGTCGCGGGCGACCTTGATCATATCGCTGTTGAGAAGCACCGACAGCTGCTCCTCGGTGATGCATCTGACGTCGCAGTCGACGATAACGGGTGAGGACATAGCCGCCGCTGTGATGAGCTGTGCGCGAAGCCTTTCCGTATCGCATACGGAAATATCTCCGCAGGACTCAAAGCAGAAGTCTGCGCTGTAGCCGGCAGTGGCGAGCGAAAGCTCACAGGCTGTCGCAGCATTGTCAAACGTGCGTAGGCAATACGAATTGATACCCGTGGAGGCGGCCATGGCGTGGATATCCTCGCAGGCATAAACTGCGTAGAATATGGGACGGCTTGCGGTGCGGATCGCCATGCCGAGGCGGCGAAGCGGCGTCTCAAGCTCGGCGCGCGCGGGAAGGTGTGTCATGTCGACTGCAATATAGTCGACGCCCGCGTTGTCGAAGTATTCGACATCCGCCCACTCGCGGTCGAAAATACCGGGACGGTCGGACGAGCTGCGTGAGCCGAGCGTCATTACGACGCCGAGCTTCAGCCCCATGGAGTGAAGCTGCTCGGAAATTCCCGAAAGCGTGCTCGGAAAGCGCTCGGTATCGCATACGAGGCTGTCGGTCTTGAGACATCTGCGGCTTTTGCACCAGGTATCGGGGATGATAACGTACTCATATCCCGCGTCGCGCAGTCCGCACTTGACGATCTTGTCGGCGCACTCGCGAATGTCGACCTCGGTGAGCTTTTCTCCGAGCGAACGTGCGAGGCTTATGCCGAGCGGCGGTAAGCTGTGGTTCATAATTACAGGTCCTTTCTGTTGTAAGCGGCATCGAGCAGAAGACGTGACAGCTCGACGAGCTTGTGATCGGGTGAAGAATTGAGTATTTCGACGTGTCGGCTGTCACGGGGTGAGCGGGAGAGCCCTGCCGCCTCAAGACGGTGAAGCGTCTCAAGCGCCGTGCCGTGAGCACCGTCGAATATTTGAACGCTCTCACTCGGCGAGTGCGTTCCGATAACGCGCGCTATGGCGTCGCGTGCGTGTATGAAATGCGTGCAGCCGAGAACGGCGGCATCGATTTTTCGCTGCCTTATAAACGGGTCGAGTATTCCCGTGAGGAGCACGTCCATCTCGTCACCGTCGGTGACACCTCGCTCGACGAGCTCAACGAGCCCGTGACACGGGACATCGATGAATTCGGCGCGGTCGCTGTAGCTGTCGATAAGTCGGCGAAGTCGGCTTTCGCGGATCGTCAGCGGCGTCGCCATGACGAGCACAGTCGGACTCGGCGCCGACAGCGCTGCGGGCTTTACCGCGGGCTCCATTCCGATTATCGGAAGAGAAGGGTAAGTCCCACGCAGAAAGCTCACGGCGGCGCTTGTGGCGGTGTTACAGGCAATGACTATTGCCTTGGCTCCCATGCTCAGCAGACGCCGAACGACGCTGTACGCGCATTCACGCACCTCACAGACGTCCTTTTCGCCGTAAGGCGCGTTGGCGGAGTCGCCGAGGTATATGAAGTCCTCGCTCGGCATTACGCGCAAAAGCTCCGCGAGCACTCCGATGCCTCCGACTCCCGAGTCAAATACGCCGATAGGAGCATTTTTCGAAGGCTCAGACATCGGCGCCGCCGTCACGGTTGAAATCAAAGGAGCAGTGTCTCAGAAATTCGCGCGCCATGAGCAGGGCTCCCATTCTGTTGGGGTGAACGCGGTCCCACGCGATGAAGGTAGAATGCTTAAACTTGAAATATCTGTCGTACATCGCCTGGAAGTCGATGAATTCAGCGCCGTGACGCTCGGCAAGGCGGCGGCAGATCGCGCCGTATTCGTCCATGCGTGCGCGCAGGGGGTCGGCAGGATTCGGCTCCATGTAATACGGCGTGAGCACGAACACGCCCTTCAGCTTTCCGTCCTTTACCCTTTCGTCAAGAGCGGAGAGCATCTTCTCCATATTCGCTTCATACTCGTCGGGCATTACCTGCGCGTCGCGCATTGCGGGCGTGTCGAACTGTCTCCACACGTCGTTGATTCCGATGCATATAGAGACCCAGTCGGGCTCAAGTGCGAGCACGTCGCGCTCAAAGCGTGCGAGAAGGTCGCGGCTCGTGTGTCCGCCGATACCGGAATTGGTAACGCGTATATTGAGCTCCGGGTATGCTACCGTAAGAAGGTTTTCCACCTCGCGAACATAGCCGTTGCCGAGATTGTCGAAAAGTCCCTCTCCGACGGGATTCGTGCTTCCCATATCGGTCACGGAGTCACCCGCGAAGACTATTCTGTCGTAATTTTCAAATATCATTTCAAGGTCCTCTCTGAAAATAAGTATTTACGCCTCAATTGAGGTATATCTTTCCATGTAGAACAGGTATTGCTGAGCAAGCCCCGCCGCGCGACCGAAGCGAGTGTGGTCGAGCTGCCCCGCGAAATGGCGGAGCGCGACCTTCTTCATCCATGTGTCGACGGGAAATGCCTCCATGTAGCCAAGCCCGAACAAAAGTGTGCAGTCAGCGACCTTCGGTCCGACTCCGCGAATTGTCATCAGCGCCGCCTTTGCCTGCTCGTAATCTCCGAGAGCGCAGAGCGCGTCAAGCTCGAGCTCGCCCGAGGCGACCCGACGCGCGGCGTCTGCAATGTACGCGGCGCGAAAGCCCGTCTTCAGCTCAAAGAGCTTTTCCTCGCCAGCTGCGGCAAGAGCGTTGGGAGTCGGGAAGGAATACGCTTCCGTTTCGCCGATTTTCTCGCCGAATGTGCGGCAAAGTGAGGAAATTATCTTTTTTATGCGCGGAATGTTGTTATTTTGTGATATAATAAAGGAGCAAAGAGCTTCCCACGGTTCCTGACGCAGTATGCGAATGCCGTGCGAGAGCTCGACGGCGCGTTCCATGACAGCGCGGTCGTCTCCGTCGAGGGCGCCGACTATCATGCCGTTAAGGCTTGCGTAGTCCTCATCAAGCGCGAGGTAATGCTCCCAAATATTGCGGTAGTCCTCAGCCGTGGAGCCCGTTATGACAAGCTCATCTCCCGCCATGCCGAAGGAAATGTATTTTCCGAGCGCGACGCCTCCGACCTCGCAGTCGAGCTCGCTGTCGCTTATCGCGTCAAAGCGAAAGCACTGACCGCAGTCGAAGCTCTTAAAAACGGAAAAATCCCCGAGCTCGGCGACGCGGACACAGGGCAGAGAATTTCTCTCTCCCTCAAAGCTGATGTGCGGCTTGTTCAAGCTATCATACCTCCCGCATTCTTCTGCACCTATTTTATCACAAATCTCGCGCCGTGTAAAGAATTCTTTTACCGAAAGGACAAAATATATGGAACAGATCTATACCATACCCGTGAACGAGGCGTTCGAGGCCTCGGCATCGGACAGTGAAAACGGGGTACATGTGTGTCCGTTTTGCCGACTTTATAAAAAGCTCGAGCGTGACGAGACGGAGCTTATCCTCGGTGCATCCATGATGGAGCCCGATGTCAGAATAAAAACAAACGAGTCCGGCTTCTGCCGCGAGCATCTGTCGCAGCTGTTCTCGATGGGAAAGCGCCTGCCGCTCACGCTGATGCTTGAAAGCCACCTCGGGTACATCTCCGAGCAGATGAAGCAGGGAATGTTCCCCGCGCGCTCGGGAGCGGCTGCATCGAAAAAGCTGAAGGCTGTGAACGACGGCTGCTATATCTGCGACAGGATCGAGCACAATTTTTCAATGATGACGGAGGCTGCGGCTCTCCTCTGGCAGAGCGACTCCACCTTCCGTGACAAGTGCGGTCGTCAGCATCACTTCTGCCTTGAGCACTTCGCACGATTTCTTGCCGCAGCGGAGCAGAGACTGTCGAAGAAGGAATTCGCCGAGTTCTACCGCACAGTAGGGGCTGCGGAGGGAGAGTACCTTGCCTCGCTCAAGGACGATGTCGAAAGGTTCTGCCGCAAGTTTGATTACAGATATGCCGACGAGCCGTGGGAGGGAGCCAAGGACGCACCGGAAAGATGCGCCGCCTTCCTGTCCGGCGACAAGGTCGAAGAAAAGTGAGCGTGATGACGCAATTCTCTGAGAAAGGAAACACGAGTCTATGGAAAAGCTTATGATGCTGGCGACAGCTGCATCCTATTACGACGGTCCCTTCGGCGGAAAGGACGGGTGGATCGCCGCCGGAATGGGGTTTGTTTACATAACGGGCGACGGCTCGCTGATAGTTGTGGACGGCGGTAATGTCGAGGACGGCGAGATGCTTGTCGACACACTTACGTCACTGTCGGGCGGGGAGCGGGCAAGGGTCAGCCTGTGGGTGCTCACACACCCGCACATTGACCATTACGGCGCGCTGAGAACGGTCACGGAAAGCGACAGCCTTGCTTCGCGTGTGTCCGTGGACAGGATAATGTGCCGCTTCCCCGAGCAGCTTGCCTCGCTCGACCGCCATGAGCCCTTCATTCGCAATGCATGCGCTATGCTGAAAACTGCCCTTGCGGTAACGGGTGCTGTGCTTGTTGAGCCTGACGCCGGCTTCGAGCTTTCTGTCGGAACGGCAAGGCTGCGCGTGCTCTCCGTGCCTCAGATACCGAATTCGTACACGGGACCGAACTCTCTTTCGCTGATTTTCTCGATAGACGGAGAGGGCGAGCGGGTGCTCTTCACGGGAGACGCGACGCGTGAGCGCCTTGCCGAGGCTGCACGAAGGTGCGGCGCGCTCTTAAGGAGCGATATATTGCAGATACCGCACCACGGGCTGTGTGATTCGGGAGATATTGATTTCTACGCCGCGGTCGGAGCTCACACGCTTCTTGTGCCGATATGCCGCTCGGGAGAGCGCTCGATGAAGAGCGGCTACTATAAGGACGCGACAGCTCCCGAGCTTTACGCCGAGGCTCACGCGCAGCATATTTACCGAGCATACGATGGAAACGTGACTTTAACGCTGTAAAGAAAGCAGCTCCCGAGTGCTTTAGCACATCGGGAGCTGCTGAACGATTGTGAGGGTCAACCAATTGTATCGATCTCGAATTCATCCTTGCGAACTCCGCAGACAGGACACTCGAAATCCTCATCAAGCTCGTCCCACGGCGTGCCGGGCTCGATTCCGTTATCAACGTCGCCGAGTTCCTCGTCGTAGGTATATCCGCAAATTATGCAAACGTATCTCATTAAAGCTCAACCCTCCCTCTTTTTAATATGTCAATTAGCGAGAAACAATCTCTTGCGGGGGATATTATAGCATATAGTATGCGTGTATGCAATAAGTAAAGGCGAAAAAGTTGATGTCGGGCGCAAAAATTCGGTTTTTTCTCACTTTCGGGTGCCGTTTATCACACGATTTTCACCCATTTGACATGTTCGACAACCGAACGCACGATAACAAAAATCGATTTGTGTAATTTGCGGCGTTGACAAAAGCGCGTTTTTGATGTATAATATATAGGCAGTCGGGAGCAAGCCCCGACGAAAATAAATAGTTGGTGTTATTGACGCAGAGGGTCCACCTGTTCCCATTCCGAACACAGAAGTTAAGCTCTGTCGTGCCGACAATACTTGCATGGCGACGTGCCGGGAAGATAGGTAGATGCCAACACTTACAAAGGGTGTCCGCAAAAGCGGGCGCTTTTTTTGTCTTCATGCGCCTTTCCCCCTGAAGTCCCATGCCGTCGAAATGACCTTGCGCCCCGCGCGTTCACTGTAAAAAAGCACAGCGACCTTAGCTGCCGCTGTGCTTTTGATTATTTCGATATTTCGGTGACCGTGACCGATTCGATGACCGGCTGCTCTGAGGCGGTGATCGTTCCGTTTCCGTCTGTGGGCTTTGCGTCCTCGCATATCTTGTCGACAATGTTCATGCCGCTCGTAACGTAGCCGAAGCATGCGTATTCGCCGTTAAGGTGCGGGCTGTCCGCCTGCACGATGAAGAACTGCGAGCTTGCGCTGTCGTAAGCGGAGCTTCTTGCCATGGATATCGCGCCGCGCGTGTGCTTGAGATTGTTGTTGTAGCCGTTGCTTTTGAATTCGCCGACTATCGTCTGCTCCGAGCCGCCCGTGCCGTTGCCCTTCGGGTCGCCGCCCTGGATCATGAAATTATTTATTATGCGGTGAAAGGTGAGCCCGTCGAAAAAGCCCTCGCGAGCGAGCTTGACGAAGTTCTCAACAGTCGCGGGAGCGCTCTCCGAATCAAGCTCGAGCGTTATCGTGCCGTAATCCTTGATCTTCATCTGCACTCTGTAGTCGCCTGCAAAGCTGTCGGGAGCCGTTGTTTCCTCCGACGGCTCGAGCGCGTCGTTTGAGACACCGCCGCATGCTGCGAGCGAAAGCAGCATGAGTATGGCAGCTATAAGAGATATTACCTTTTTCATAAATACATTCCTTCCGGTCCCGTATGGGATAATTTATTTTGTTCCGGTGGAGCCGAAGCCGCCCTCGCCGCGCTCTGTGTCGACGAGCTCCTCGACCTCGTTAAAGCTTGCCGTGAGATACGGAACGATGACAAGCTGTGCGATGCGCTCGCCGTCCTCGACCTGCGCCGTGACCGACGAATGATTGTGCAGCGCGACCATTATCTCGCCTCTGTAATCCGAGTCGATGACGCCGACCTTGTTGGCGGGTGCCAGACCGCGCCGTGTCGCAATTCCGCTTCGCGCGAATATCAGCCCGACATATCCCGTCGGCAGCTCCGCGGCAATTCCCGTGTGAATGAGCCTGGTCTCGCCGGGGGCAAGCTGCTCGGGTGTGCCGTTTGTCAGCGCGTAGAGATCCGCACCCGCTGAAAAATCCGAGCCGTAGGTCGGAATGCGCGCTGCGGGCGACAGACGCTTGACGTTAACCTGAGTTTTCATTGTTTCTCCTTTCGGGCACGCTTGTGCCGAGTCATTATATATAGTATAATATCGCCGCGGGAAAAAGTCAAGTGAAACCTTGCGAGGAGAGACGGTGTGAAAAGGAAAGGTGCGTTTTCGGCATTTGAATTATTTCGGCAGCATTTTCGCGCAGGGACAAAAAATATGCTCCGCATTTGTAACAATTTCTCCGTTTCTCTTGATTTTACCCCCGCAGATATCATATAATATCATATGTAAGAGATCACTCCCGCCCGACAGCAAGGAAAGGAATATAAAATGGCTTCTAAATTTGAAAACGACAAGACTATAACCTTCTCCATTCGCGAGGAGGAAAAGTCACGCGAGAGACGCGCGATGCTCAAGGCAGTTTACGACGCACTCAGCGAAAAGGGATATAATCCTCTCATCCAGATCGCGGGCTACATTCTGACAGAGGACCCCACATACATCACCAACCACCGCAATGCCCGCGCTATCATGAGAAAGATCGACCGCGACGAGCTGCTTAATTCACTTATCAAAGAATATCTCGGACTCAAGGGCTGATACGGTGGAATACGTCAGACTTTCTCCGTCGCTCGTGCCTGTGTCACGCCTTGCCTTCGGCTCGCTGACCGTCAGCCCGCTCCAGAGCTCACCCGAGCCCGAGCGCGCCGCGGAAATCATAGCGTATGCCTTTGAGCGCGGGGTAAACTTCATCGACACGGCGCAATACTATAATAATTATCACATCATACGTCGGGCGCTTGAAAAAAGCAGGTGCGCCGACGGTGTTGTGCTGTCTACGAAAACATACGCCTATGACCGCGAGGGCGCGCGGCGGGCTGTGGAGCAGGCGCGGCGCGAGACAGGTCGCGACGTGATAGATATATTCATGCTCCACGAGCAGGAGAGCATCAATACGCTGAGAGGGCATATGGAGGCTCTCGAATACCTGTTTGAATGCCGCGAGCGCGGCATTATACGCGCGGTCGGTGCGTCGATGCACCATATCGCCGCTGTGCGCGGCGCGTGCGAGCTGCATCGCGAGGGAATAAGGCTCGATGTCATTCATCCGATATACAATAAGCTCGGCGTCGGCATCGTCGACGGAGACGTGCGGGAAATGGCGGCAGCCGTCAGCGAGGCGCACGCGCTCGGCATCGGCGTTTTCGGAATGAAGGCGCTGGGCGGCGGTCACCTTGTCGCCTCTGCCGACGAGGCGTTCGACTTTGTTCTCGATTCTCCGTTTATTGATGCGGTCGCCGTCGGCATGCAGTCGTTTGACGAGGTGGACGCGAATATCGAATATTTCACCCGACGAGAGCTCTCCGAGCAGCACAGAAGTGCAATGAAGGCGAAAAAGAGACTTCTGCATGTCGAGGAATATTGCGAGGGCTGCGGAGCATGCGTTAAGCGCTGCCCCGTGCATGCAATGTCGCTCGTCGAGATAGAGGACAGTGCAGACCCGCAGGATGAGTTTTACCGAGCGCATACTCACCGTGCCGTGTGCGACACGGAGAAATGCGTGCTTTGCGGCTACTGCTCGGGCGTGTGCCCCGTGTTCGCCGTGAAGGTATATTGATATTAGGGAAATAACACTATATGAAGATAATACATCTGCCGAGCGGAGAGAGGCGCGACGCGCTGCCGCGCGGCTGTGCTGCCGCACTCGGCTCGTTCGACGGAGTACACCTCGGTCACCGTGCAATATTCTCGGCGACGCTCGACACCGCGCGCAGACTCGGCACTCCGAGTGCGGTGTGGATGATCGAGAGCTCGAACGGCTCGTTCAAGGGCGGTGAGCTTATAATGAGCGAGGAGGAAAAGCTTCGCACGATAGCCGACTGCGGCATAGAGTACGCTGTGACCGTTCCGTTTGATGAAATACGCACGCTTTCTGGCGAGAGCTTTGTGCGTGATGTGCTTTTGGAGCGTCTTTCGCTCGGAGCTTGCGTGTGCGGCTTTAATTTTCGCTTCGGACACGGCGCGTCGTGCTCGACTGAGGAGCTTGCGCGCTATTGCGCGGACGCACGTATTGAGCTTTGCACCGTTCCCGCGTTCTGCGTCGAGGGCGAGATCGTTTCCTCCTCGAGAATACGTGCGCTTATCGCAGAGGGCAGGGTGGACACGGCGGCAGAGCTGCTTTCGCGCCCGTTTTATTACCGACTGCCCGTGCTGCCCGGCAAGCACCTTGGGCGAGAGCTCGGGATCCCGACGGCAAATCAGCTTCCGCCGAGCGAGCTTGTCTGCCCGCCACACGGAGTGTATGCCACCGCTCTTGAATTCACAGACGACGGCGGAGAGGTGCATTCCTTCGGTGGCTGCACGAATCTCGGCGTCTGCCCGACAATTGACGAGGCTGCGCTGAGGCGCTGCGGAGTCCTGAGCGGCACGGAGGGCGCAGCGCGTGCGGGACATGCAGTGCTTGAAACCTACATTGACGGCTTCTCGGGCGAGCTTTACGGTCGCGAGGTGAAGCTGGCTTTTCTTTGCCGTCTGCGCGGAGAGCTGCGCTTTGACGGCACGGCTGCGCTTGTCGAGCGCGTCGGGCGTGATATTGAGAATGCGCGCAGGCTCTACGCCGAGTATACCGAAAAAATGAGATAAAGGGAGAACACACGACATGAATATACGGAGCATTAAACCGATACGCCGCGTTGCAGCTCTGCTTTCGGCTGCTGCAATGCTTGTTCTGCCGTGCGTTTCAGTCCTTGCGGAGGAGGCTGCGGACAGCGTCGACATCTACGCCGTTCCCGAAACGCCCGCCGCGCCGTATGTTTATCTTTATAATATCGAAAACGACACCGTGATACACAGCAAGGGCTCGACGAGCGAGCACGTTATCGCGGGACCTACGGTCAAGATAATGTCCGGCATTGTCGCCATCGAGCAGCTCGACGGCGACCTTGAGCGCAGAATTACGATCAGCGCCGACATGCTCGCCGAGGCGGAGGCAGCCCACGGAAACAGCATCGGCTATTACGAGGGAGAGACGGTCACGGCGCAGCAGCTATTGTACGGAATGCTCACAAACAGCGCAAACGACGCGACGGTGCTGCTTGCGCTCTCGCTCGCGGGGGATGTCGATTCCTTTGTCGAGCTGATGAACGACAAGGCGCTCGAGCTCGGCGCGAAGGCGACGTATTATGCCGACCCCACGGGAATGGATCCCGCCTCCGTTACGACGGTAGCCGACAGCGCGGCAATTGCCATGCACGCTTACAAAAACAGCACCTTCATGGAGGTCGTCGGTACGCCGAAGTACGTCATGGAGGCAACAAACAAGAGCGACTACCGCGATATATACAACAGAAACTGCCTGATGTCGAAGCACTACAGGAGCGATTATTATTACGAGAACGCGCTCGGAATGAACGCGGGAAGCACCGCTGACGGCGGCTACAGCTCGATAACCTGTGCAAGAAGCTCGGACGGCGCGCTGACGTATCTCTGCATTATAATGGGAGCCTCGAGCATTGAGACAGAGAGCTCGTCGGCGAAGATACTGACAAATTACTCATACGCCACGGAGCTTTTCGACTGGGCGTTCCGTACCTACGGCTACAGAAGCGTGCTCTCGGCGCAAAGGGCTGTCTGCGAGCTGCCCGTCGAGCTGTCGTCGGCTGTCGACTACGTAACGCTCGTTCCGCAGAACGAGATACTTGTGTACATGCCGATGTATGCCGACCTTGAAAACGACATTACGGTCAAGGAGAGCGTCGAGCGCGAGACGGTCAGCGCACCCGTGGCGAAGGGCGATAAGCTCGGAACGGTCGACGTGATATACGAAGGGCACATTATCGGAAGCACGGCGCTGTGCTCGACTGCCGATATCGCGCGAAGCGAATTTCTATATGCGCTCGCGAGGATACGCTCGTTCGTAAGAGGAAGATTTTTTATAGCTGCCGCAGTGTCGGCTGTTGTTCTGTCTGTCGCGTATGTGCTGATAACGGCGCACTACCGCCGCAGGAGCCTTCGCTCAAGAGTGCCGGGACGCTACAGACGGTGATATTGAAAGGAAGAAAGAATGAATATTAAGGTGTTACTGCTCGGCGACGTTGTAGGCGTCGCGGGATGCGAATATCTTCTCTCGGGCGGTCGCCTCAGAAAATTCGTGTCGGAAAACGGAATTGCGCTGACGGTCGTTAACGGAGAAAACTCAGCCGAGGGCAACGGCATCACGCCGAGCTCGGCGCGACAGCTCTTCGACGCGGGAGCTGACGTGATAACCGGCGGAAATCACACGCTTCGCAAGAAGGGAATACATACAATGCTCGACGACGGCGAGCGCATGCTTCGCCCGCATAACCTGCCACGCTGCCCCGGCACGGGCTACACGACAGTCGACGTGTACGGCTACCGCGTGCTCATTATCAATCTTTCGGGACAGGTGTACATGGATACACACGCCTCGTCTCCGTTCGACTCGCTCGACGCGATACTGTCCGAGAACGAGGGGCGGTATGACGCGGCGCTCGTGGACATTCACGCCGAGACGACGAGCGAGAAGCTCGCACTCGCACGCTACGCCGACGGACGCGTGTCCGCAGTCGCGGGAACGCATACGCATATTGCAACTGCGGATTGCTGTGTTCTCGGTGGCGGCACGGGATATATTACCGACCTCGGAATGTGCGGTTCGCACGCCGGTGTGCTCGGCGTCCGAAGTGACTGCATTATAAGAAAATTCCGCTCACCGCTTCCGGTCACCTTTGAGCCGGCGGAGGGCGAGTGCCGCGCAGACGGTGCAATATTCGAGCTCGAGCTGCCGAGCGGCAGATGTGTCGCGGCGGAGGCAGTTCGCTTTTGACCCTTAATTACAGTAATTCTTGCGCCGCACGGCGCACAAAGAGGCTTTGCAATGCATAATATCAAGGCAAATTATCATACACACACGGCAATGTGCCACCACGCCGACGGAGAGATCCGCGATTACGTCGAGGCGGCAGTCCGCGCAGGCTTTGAGACACTTGGCTTTTCCTGCCATGCGCCGTACCCGTTTGAAAACGGCTTTGTTTCGTGGTTCCGCATGCTTCCGACCGAGGCGAAGCTCTATTTTGACGAGCTGAACGCCCTGCGAGAGGAATTTTGCGGTAAAATAAACATTAAGATCGGCTTTGAGGCGGAGTATTATCCCGAGCACTTCAACAGCCTGCTCGAGCTCGTCTGCCCGCTTGGCTGCGATTATCTCATTCTCGGTCAGCATTTTACAAACAATGAATATGATGGCAGCTACAGCGGCGACGGCTCGGACGACATGTCGCATGTAGATGCATATGTTTCACAGGTCGTGCGCGCCATGGCGACGGGAAGCTTCACGTATCTGGCGCACCCGGATCTTTCTAACAATATGGGAAGAAACGATGTATATGTTGAAAAGATGGCGCCGCTATGCCGCGCCTCTCTTGAGTACGACGTGCCGCTCGAGATAAATCTTCTCGGCATTGCCGACGGCAGACGTTATCCGAACGAGGCGTTCTGGCGCATGGTCGGCGAATACGGCTGTCGCACCGTCATCGGCTACGACGCGCACACGCCGTCCGCTCTTGAAGACACGGACGCGCTGAAGAGGGCGTATGAGCTGGTCGACAAATTCGGCCTGAACTTCTCGGAAAACGAGCTTGAGCTTCGTCGCCCGACGGTATTGACGAAATGAGCGCGGACAAGCTGCACCTTGCCGTGCCGGTCATCGTCGAGGGAAAATACGATAAAATAGCACTGTCCGCCGTCGCGGATGCAAATATCATAACGACCGACGGCTTCGGAATATTCAACAGCCGTGAAAAGCGCGCGCTCATACGTCGGCTGTCGGAGAACGGCGTTATCGTAATGTGCGACAGCGACAGCGCCGGCGGCGTGATACGCGCGCACCTTGCCTCGCTCGTGCCGAGGGACAGGCTGTATCAGCTGTACGTGCCCTGCATCAAGGGCAAGGAGAGACGCAAGCGTGCGCCCTCTAAGGAGGGGCTTCTCGGGGTCGAGGGAATGAGCGCAGAGATTCTCCGCGACAGGCTGAAGGCTCTTGTCGACGCTCACCCGGAGCTTGTCGGCGGAGAGAGGACGCACGGCGAGGCGATAAGCCGTGCAGACCTTTATACAGCGCGGCTTTCGGGCTGCGACGACGCGTCCGAGCGGCGCGACCGTGCCGCAGAACGGCTCGGGCTGCCGAGCGGCATGACCTCAAAGGCGCTGCTTGCGGCGATGAATACGTTAATGACAAGGGAGGAGTTCGCCGAGACCTTCCTTTCGGAGGATGAGGATGAAAGAGAAACTGCTGCGACTGATGAAGAAATATAAGGAGATACTTGCGTATCTTGTGGTCGGAGTGCTCACGACGGTCGTGAATTACGCGGTATATTATCTGCCGGGCGTGAGCAGCATAGGCTTGGCGATGGTGCGAAACACTGTGGCGTGGGTCGCGGCGGTGATTTTCGCGTTCTTTGCGAACAGGCGCTTTGTCTATACCGAAAGCACGGGAGGACGACGCGTGACGTGGGGCGAGTTTGCGGCGTTCGTCGCCTCGCGACTTTTCTCGCTCGTCGCGGAAAACGTGATAATATTCCTCGTTTCCGACGTCTTCAAGCTGCTTGGCTCCAACATCGTAAAAATACCGACAAGCGTCATCGTCGTGGTGCTCAATTACATCACGGGCAAGCTTGTGTTTAAGAAAAAAGAAAAAAACTGACGTTGTCACCGACGGCGGGAGAGTATTCTCCCGCCTTTTTTCGTTGCAAAAGGTGAAAACGCTTGACAGGAATTGCCGTATGTGCTATAATGTCCATGCTACACATCTTAATATTTACCCGCACAGGGGGAATACTGCTTTCGGAAGAAATGTATTCTCTCTACCTTTGTGTGGGTAGATGTGTAGCAACATTGAGAGATGCGTTTTTTCAGTGCGTCTCTTGATGAGGCGCACTTTTTTATTTTTATCTTATTTTAGGAGGATACCCATGAAAAAGCAGAGAATCAAGAAGCTTCTCGCCGCGCTTCTCGCGCTCGTTCAGATAACGTGCGTGCTTTCTGCGGCGGGAGTCATGTCCGTAGCTGCGGACTCGGTCAGCTACAAGGACGTAAAGAGCGACCGCTGGAGCTACAGTGCCATCGTGTTCGCCACGCAGAACGGCTATATGAACGGCAAGGGCGGCGGCTACTTCAATCCCGAGGAAACAATGACACGCGCGATGGTCGTGACGGTGCTCTACCGCATGCAGGGCGAGCCCGCAGTGGAATATAAGTCGGTGTTCTCCGATGTAAAGCGCGGAGACTGGTACGCCTCTGCAATTCTCTGGGCAGCCGAGAAGAATATAGTAAACGGCACGGGAAACGGCAGGTACGACCCGATGGAGGACGTGACGCGCGAGCAGCTGGCGGCAATTCTCCTGCGCTACGCACAGCGTGAGTACTACACGAACGAAAGCGCCTCCATAAACGGCTACAGCGACTACAAGAAGATACATTCCTACGCGCGAGAGGCGCTTGCCTGGGCGAATGCCACGGGGCTCATCACCGGCGTTACGACAACGACGCTCAAGCCGAGAAGCGGCGCAACGCGCGAGCAGTTCGCGACGATACTTCGCCGCCTGATAGAATACACCCTGAAGGCAAAGCGCCGCCCCATCTCGATAACCGAGCTCCCGGAGATAAGCAGGGGGGTAATTTTTATTGGAATCAAGGAGCATCCGAAGATCCGTTCGGCAATGATTATTCCACAGCCTGCAATTATGTCATGGCAAAGTATTCAACCGATATAGAGTACAAAACAGCCGGTAAGTATTCAACACTTTCCTTGAAGGTAGCTCCTTCTGTAAAGGCGAGGGGATATGAAGATGATTACGGTTGGGTACAGGTATTCGCCGACGGCGAGCTTGTTTGTACATCTCCGAAGATCACAAAGCGCACCGATGCTGTGACTGTTGAGGCGAATATTGAAGGTGCTGATTGTGTTAAGATAAAAATAGGAGTAAAGTTGGATGGGGCTGTGATTCTTTCCGACGTGATAGTAAGCCCTGATAAGCAGGCACCGCTGGCTCCCGGAACATCTCTTATCAGCCTTCCGATGATCCAAAACATATCTTGGTTTTGGAGATGGAACGAGCACTTTCCCGAAAGCCTGTCCGGCGACGATTACAGCTTAACGCGAAATTATGTGATGTACTCCGACAGCCTTGAGCATGAAACGGAGTGGAGAGCAAACTGTAAGTTTAAGACGATCTCCGGACAGGTAGCTCCGTATGTCGAGACAGCAAGAATAGAAGATGCATATGGGGTCATAAAAATATATGCTGACGATCGACTTGTATACACTTCTCCGGAAATCAATATGCGTTCTGATGCTATAAGCTTTAATGTTGATATTGGCAACTGCGATTATGTAAAAATATCAGCAAAATGTTTCGCCGGCGCCGACATCATCATCTCCGACGTCCTCCTCCACGAATAAAGCACAGCACAAAAAAGCTCCCGCGTCGCGCAGACGCGGGAGCCTTTGTTATATTTTGAAGGTGCTGTGACCTGCGGGAACGTCGATGACGGCGGAGCCCCACAGATATTTCGTATTGACGACGAGGCGGAACGGCTTTTCGGCATCTGTCGTGATGACGGAGCAGCCGCGGAACGGTCTGTATTCCTCGCAGACGACGGAAATTCTGTTGTCTCCGAAGAGCATGTTCTCGAGACCGCAGCGCTGACGCGCGGCAAGGTCGAAGGTCACGGTGTTCTGCGAAGCGTCGAAGTCAAGACCGATAATATTTTCGATGAGCATCGTTATCGGCGCAAGACCTCCCCAGCCTACGAAATCCGAGCGAACTAGCGAGCCGTTCTCGGTCGTTGCGGGACGGTATGCCTCGGGCGCGTAGCACTCCCAGATGCTTCCGAAGGCGGGGTCTCTCTCGACAGCAGCCATTGCGGCAAGCAGACGGAAGGCTGCCTCGCGGGCAAGCTCACGCTGTCCGTTCTCGGCAAGACCGCGCACTGCCGCATATGTTGTCGGCGGCCAGACTCCGCCGAGCCAATAGCCGCCCATCGGGTCGTAGTTCGGGTCGTCCTTCGAGAGGGAAGCGAAGGGGACCTTGGTGTAGAACTCGTTTTCGTTGAACAGGTGCTCGCGCACAGCCTCGCCGTAGGCGCCCTCCGCCGCTCCGCAGAGCAGCGTCCAGAACGCCGCACCGGTCTTCGAGTTTATAAACTTGACCTTCTCACCGCGCGCGCCGCGTGCGAAGAAGTCGAAATACCATCTTGCGCGCGTGCTCCAGTGGAAGCGGTTGATAAGCTCGCAGATGCGGCGGTTTTCCGCACGGTAGAATTCACTCTTTTCGTCAAGCCCGAGCTTTTCGCAGATCTGCGCGAGCTTCTTTGCGCTGAGCGCCTGCTGGCAGGCAAGGTCAACGTGGCAGACGTCGCTTCCGTCTAGGTCGTCGCACATGTAGCCGCTGCGCGGGGAATTGTCCATTCCCGACGAGCCGGAGTCCTCAAACCAATAAAGGTCGCAGGTGTCGCGGCGGCGGTTGTTCTCGATGAAGGAGTATATTCCCTCAAGCGCGGGCAGAACGCGCTCGAGACGCGTGTCGTCGCCCGTGATGCGGTAGTGCTCCCACTCGGCCCAAGCCATGAGCGGAGGATTGATCCTTCCGGGGTACGCCTCCTCCTCGGTCTCGATGACGTAAGCCATCGACATAAAGCCGTCGGACTCGCGACGGAGCCTGTAGAGGTTGTCAAGATTGTTGAACGCGGTGAGCGTGCCGTTTGAGTAGTTCGTGATGAAGGTCATGATGCAGGAATCCCACTGCCAGGTGATACCGACGCCCGGCATGCAGGTGAGGATATTCTTCCAGCCCGGACGGTCGAGATATTCGATGTTCTCGAACGCCTTTTCCCACGCCTTGTAGTAAAGCGAGATAAGCTCGTCGTGACCGTCAAGCACGGGACGCGGCAGGCTGTCTTTGTCGTAAATATAACGCTCGGTCATATATATGCTCCTTTGGGATTTAATAAAATTCGCTTGATATGAGTATACCACACACGCGAGTGCTTGTCAATCACGGAGAGATCATTCTCGGTAGGTGTCAAGAAGATTTTCGATCTTCGCGATGTGCGTTTGTCAGATTATCTCAAGATGATCGCGGCTGACAAGCTCCGAGCCTGCGGAGACGGGATGCTCGGAATACCAGTACGCGACGGAGGAGATGTCGTCCTGCAGAGGCAGATATCTGCCGCCGCTTCGCCAACCGAGAGCCTGTATCGTCACGCGGATATCCTCTTCAAAATAGATCGGATCGGTGATGTGCCAGCGGTACATACTGAATCGCTGTTGAGAAGTGTAGAGGCCGTCGGGCGTGAACGGCAACATTCCGCTGTACGGTGTGCAAAAGGCCTCGTATTGGTGATCGTTGTCGAAATTAAATGCGCCGCAGAAGTAGTCCTCGGTGCCCGTGCCGCAAATAGTGGGGAATTCTCGGTCACCGTCGAGGAAGAACTTGATCTCTCCCTCGCCCCACCAGCCGTTGTTGTTAACGCCCCATGCGAGGTATGTTCCGACATATTTGCCCTTGCCGGAAACGCCGTTGAGGATCGTGTGACAGGTCATGTACGGCAAAGGATTCGAGCGACGGAACTGCGCATGAAAATAACCGCAGTCGTCGGAGACTTCTTCTTCGGTGTAGTCGATCTGGTAGTAAAGCAGACAACTCTCGTCCGCCATATTTTCTATCGTGATGCGGCAACGCGTGCTAAACGGCATTTCCCAGTAGCAGTTCATGCCGTTTCGCGGATTATTGCAGACGGCAAGCGACGAGAGCGCGCGGAAGCGTGTGTTATAGGCATTTGCGAAAAAATCGCCCACGGGGCACTCCACGGACGGAATCGTGCTGTCGTCCCAGTAAATTCGGAGGATGGCATAGCGCGTCGGGATGTCGAGCGGGATGAGCCATATGTGGCGGATGACACCCGATGTGTGAATATCTGCCATAGTATAAGTCGAGTGAGGCTCGATGCGCACTGAGGGGGATATCTTCCATCCCAGACCGAGGTCGCGTGCGCAGTTCTCTCCGGTTCCCGTCGTCGCGGCACCTCCGCATCCTTTTTCACCCGTTGGATTTTCGGCACAGATCGAGCGAGAACGTGCCGAAGACAGTCGTGAAAGATCAAACATCGAAAACATAATTATACCTCATTTCGCAGAATCAGCACCGTCGCGCGGCGCATTTTTTATAAATCACGGCTTTACACGCCGTGCGGTAATTCATTTGCGGAAACAAATCGTATTTGATATGAGTATACCACACGCGCGAGTGCTTGTCAATCACGTTTTCGCCTTTCGGGATACAGAAAAAATCATTCACTTGACAACAGCGACGCGGTGCTGTACAATATAATATACATAATAGCACAAGGAGAGCCGAAAATGCTTCAGCTGAAATTCACGTCCCCTCTTGAGAAATTCCTGCCCGCGCACACGATGGCGGAGGTGCGGGATTACACGCCCTACCCGATCCTCTCCGGCGAATGCTTTGCCGTTCACGCCGTCTTTTGCGACACGGAGGCGTTTTTGAAGTCGTGCGTGCGAGCACGCGTCGAATGCGACGGAGCGGAGGTGCTCGTTTACCGAATAGACTCCGTGCCTGTCCGCGTTCCTTGCTATCCCGAGTGGCACGACGATGATTACATGAACTTTGAGGCGGGGCTTTACCCCGATATTATGACAAAAATAGACGAGAGCACGTTGCTTTATGCGCCGCAGCGGGGGCTTGAGATGCTGCGACTCGAGCTTCCGTCGCTTCCTGTGGGAGAGCATCATCTCACGCTGACACTCGAGCACATCGACGGCGAGTCAAAGCATGAGTCGTGCAGCGCGGAGCTTGACATTACCGTGCTCGACGCGGCGCTCCCGCCGCAGAAGACCGTCGTCATGCAGTTCCTTCACGCGGACTGCATTGCGGAGTACTATAATATACCCGCGCTCTCGGAGCGTCATTTCGAGCTTATCGAGCGCTGGGCACGCACTGCTGTGGAAAACGGCGTAAACTGCCTCTACACGCCGCTGTTTACACCGCCTCTCGATACCGAAGTCGGCGGCGAGCGGCTGACCGTTCAGCTTGTCGGCGTGACGCGGCGCAACGGCGAGTGGAGCTTTGACCTTTCGCTGCTCGACCGCTGGATAGACATGGGTCTTCGCATCGGCGTCAAATATTTTGAATTCTCTCACCTGTTCACGCAATGGGGCGCACGCCATGCGCCGAAGATAATTGCGACAGTCGACGGCGAGACGCGCCGTGTATTCGGCTGGGACACGGACGCCGCGAGCGAGGAATATATCGGCTTTTTGCGTCGTTTTCTCACGGTGCTGCTCGCGCATATGAAGGAGCGCGGGCTGTACGACAGATGCATATTCCATATTTCCGACGAGCCGAATGAGCAGCAGAAGGAGGCTTACCGCTCGGCGATGGAGTCTGTCGGAGACCTGCTTGCCGATTGCACGGTCGCGGACGCGATGGGAGATGTCAGCTTCTACACCGAGGGCATATGCCGTCGCCCCATCCCCGGCACCGACAACGCAAAAAAATTCCTGCCGTACATTCCGGAGGATCTGTGGGTATATTACTGCTGCGGGCAGACGACGGACGTGTCGAACAGATTTATCGCAATGCCGCTGTCGCGCGTGCGTATCATCGGTCTTCAGATGTGGAAGACGCGCTGCACGGGCTTTCTGCACTGGGGCTACAATTTCTACAAGAGCCAGTATTCGCGCTACTCCGTCGACCCGTACCGCATAACGGACGCAGACTACTTTGCGCCTGCGGGAGACGCATTCTCGGTCTATCCCGGTAAGGACGGGGACGCCGTGCCGTCGCTGAGGCTGCGTGCGTTTTACGAGGCTATGTGCGACATTCGCGCGCTTGAGGCGGCGGAGGAAAAATTCGGACGCGAGGCGGTCGAGCGGCTGCTCGAATACGAGGGCGGAGAGCTCGCTCTCGACAGCTACCCGCGCGGCGGCGAATATATTGAAAACGTAAGGCGTCGTCTTGCGGAGCTTTTAGGGTAAAAAAATAAGGGTGCGAGGCATAGCCGCGCACCCATGCAAAAATACATAGCTCTGTTGCTGCGACACAATTTCATCCACATAGGTATGCGAAAGGAGAGCATGCACTTTTACCGAACGGTAAGGCATACCTTATCCGGATAATTCAATTGTGTCGCGTGTTAATTATATCACAAACTGCCGCAAACCGCAAGGGAAAGCGGAAAAATAAACGAAAAAAGCGGCAGCCGACATCTACTGAACGATGTCGGCTGCCGTTATAGGACAAAAAGTTATCTTCTGATCATGCTGATGCAGTCAGCGCATATCGGCTTCCCTCTGAAGTCGATAAGTCTCTCATCCGAGCCGCAGATAGCACAGGTGGGATATGCCTTAGTAACGATAAGGCGGTCTCCGTCGGTCTCAAAGGATACTCTCGTCTTAGTCTCAAAGCCGAGCCTTTTTCTGATATGCTTCGGAATCACGATTCGTCCGAGCTCGTCAACCTTTCTTTCCATATTCGATTCTCCTCACAGCGTTTTATAAATACCTGATGTTGCGGAAAGTGCAAACGTTTCCGCTGTTAATTAATTATATCACGCAAAGGATTTAATTGTCAATAGCTTTTGAGGCTCAAAGATGAAAATAGGCAGGAAATTGTCGGTTTTTATCATGTGTTACAGTATAGTAAAACACAACGGCGCGATACGCGGGCGAATTTGTGCAATATTTTGTGATTGCCGTTCATGTCAGAGCTGCTGCTCGACGGCGCGCACGACGTGCGAAAAAATAATTAGAGCGACACGGATGTGAAAATGTGAAAAAACACTTGACAACAGGGCGAAGATATGGTACAATATTCTCTGTTAAGAGGACCATTAGCTCAGTTGGTTAGAGCTCCCGGCTCATAACCGGTAGGTCCTAGGTTCGAGTCCTAGATGGTCCACCACAAAAATCCGCATTTGTCGTCAGACAAATGCGGATTTTTTACTTCTGAGCCCCGTTTGGCATCTCGTGCCGCTTTATTTAGCTGCCATACGTCGCCGCGCGAGGCTTGTAATGCACAGCTTCAGCGCGAGCATTACGGCGAGGATGGCAAGGCACAGCGCGCATCTCGCGACGAAGAAGGCGACGCTTCCGAGGGGCGGGAGCTTCGCGAGAATAAGGTCGGCAAACGAGAGCGCGAGGATGTGATAAAGATATATATAATACGATTCTCCGTCGACAAGCGCCGCCGCGCCGCTTATATGCAGCTCCGAAGCACGCGAAAACAGGGACGCGACGAAGCACACGGCGATCGGCATATAAAGCATCGTAATTACCTGGCACAGCGTCGCATCGAGCGCTCCGCGGCGAAGCAACAGAGCTGAAAGCAGCTCGAGAGCCGCCGCGGGCACGAATATTGCCGCGATCATCGCGCGGCGTCGGCGCAGGAGGGACACAAAGCGGCTGTAATTCGCCCCCGCACAGCAGCCGAGCATGTAGCAGAAAAGATAGCGCGTCGGCAGCCTGTTGTAAAACGGCAGCTGCGATAAAAAAACGGCAGTTGCGACCGTTGCCGCAAGTGAGAAGCCGAGCAGGGCAGGGTAGCCGACCTTCCGCGCCAAGAGCTTTATCGGCGGTGTGAGAATATAAAGCCCGAACAGCGCGATGACAAAGTAGAAATGCGGCGTCAGTCGTCCCGTGAGCGCGTAGCTCAAATACGCACGCAGAGTTGTGCCGCAGCTCGGCATGCCGTCGACGGTGGCGTAGACGAGCATGTATATTGCCACAGCGAGAAAATAAGGAAGCGCGACATGCATCAGTCGTCCGAGGTAGTACCCGGCGACGTTTTTTTTCTTTCCGCCGAGCGTCGACTTGACCCCCGCGAGGAATATAAAGCCGAATATGGCACAAAAGAGCAGTCGCTGAAAGAGAAACACTCCGGTGTGCTGCAAGAGCGCGGGCGTCTGCAGATGTATCGCGAGCACAAACAGGCAATACATTACGTTCTGCGCGGATATCTCGCCGACACGCGTCTTACCGGAGGTTCGGCTTTTTTTCACGTGGCACCATCCTCTCTTTACCTGAAATTAATAAATACGGGCGCGGGCGAGCTCACGCAGATGTGAGCCGCTCTCGCGTCCGTTCGTCTAAAGAATTACAAAAGCGTGCGGCGAAGCTCCTCGGCGCTCTCCGCTCTGATGTACGCCGGAGGCACGTCAAGGACTGTGCGGCAGCCGCTTTGACCCTCGGCGTTCATTCTGTATGCCGCTCTCGCGTATGCGATAAGCACGGACGAGGTGAATTCCGGGTTCGAGTCGAGCTTCAGGCTGTACTCGATAACGTGGCTGTTTTCACCGTTAAGCCCGGTCTTGCCGGAGCGGATGACAACGCCGCCGTGCGGAATTCCCGCGTGGTCGCGGCGAAGCTCCTCCTCGCTGATGAAGTGTACGGTCGTGTCGTAGTCGGCAAAATAGTTCGGCATCTCGCAGATCTCGCGCTCGATTTTAGCAAGGTCCGCGCCCTCCTCGGCGACAACATAGCACTCTCTTGTGTGCTTCTGTCTTACCGTAAGGCTCGGCATATCGCCGCGTCTGACCGCCTCAAGTGCGGACGGCACGGGAACTGTATACTGCTTTGCGTCCTTTACGCCGTCAATGCGACGAATGGCGTCGGAATGTCCCTGGCTGACGCCGCGTCCCCAGAAGGTGTAGTCCTTACCGTCTGGAAGAATGGCGCCGCCGTAGAGACGGTTAAGAGAGAACATACCGGGGTCCCAGCCCACGGAAATTATACCGAGGCGTCCGGAGGCGCGAGCTGCGGCGTCAACTGCCGCAAAATGCTCGGGAATGCGAGCGTGGGTATCAAAGCTGTCGATAACATTGAAGTCGGCGGCGAGAGCGGGCGTCTGCACAGGCAGATCCGTTGCGCTTCCTCCGCAAAGTATCATAACGTCTATCTCATCCTTCATTTTTGCCGCGTCATTTGCGTGCAGCACGGGAACGCCCTCTGTCTTGATGCTGAGTGCTTCGGGAGCGCGTCGCGTGAATACGGCAGCGAGCTCCATGTCGCTGTTCTGCCTTATTGCCGCCTCGACTCCGCGTCCGAGATTTCCGTAGCCGTAAATACCGATCCTAATGCTCATGCTGTTTCTCCTTTTCGCCGCCGCAGCGGCATTGAATGCGCTGAAGGCGTGCGGCAGCACACAGGTCGCCGTCGCTCGCCGTTCGGGACGGATAATTATTCCTTATCCGCTGATATTTTATCACAAATATGTCTGTTTTTCAATTCCCTTGGAAAAATAATATTCCGCTCGTGGAAATTTTTTTCGCGCGGGTGCGATGTCGGCACAAAAACGGCGAGTGCGCCCGGAGAGTTCTCCGACAGCGCACTCTGTGATGCTTAAGAGCATCTTTCATTTTTATCTTTGCCGCAGGAATTGCAGTACGGACAGCCGATACACTTCTGACCGCGACGTCGTGCGCGCACCAGATACCATATCACGCTACCTGCGATAGCAACAAGTATTACCGTAAGTATTATATTCGCAAGCATAGTCCGAACTCCTTAATTAAAATTATTTTGAAGACTCGCTCAGCCCTTCAGAGCGTACTCCGAGGCGAGCTGCTTGTCGGTGTGACGTATGAGAGCTATCACAATGCCGACCATTACGAGCACCGCGATAAGACCGCCGATGGCAGCTGCAACGTTAAGAGATGCGGGAGCGGTGATGAGAGTGCCGATGGTGTAAACAAGGTAGGAGACCGTAAAGCCCGTTCCGAGCTGGAGGCCGATGCCGCCCCAGAGCCACTTTCCGCTCTTCATCTCGGAGTTCATGGCGCCGATAGCCGCAAAGCACGGGGGTGTGTAAAGGTTGAACATAAGGTAAGCGAGAGCTGCGACCTTGGTGATGGCGATAATGCCCGCAACCTCAGAGCCTGCGCCCTCAAGCATTGCAAGCTCATCCATGTCGATGAGGTTATCAAGTCCCACAAAGCAAACCGCAAGCGTACCGACAACGTTCTCCTTCGCGATGAAGCCCGTGATAGCCGCTGCCGCGAGCTGCCAGGAAAGCACACCGACGATGGGGTAGATAAGGTAAGCAAAGGGAGAAGCGATGGAGGCGAGGATGGAGGAATCCGCGCTCTCTGCGACCTGGAAGCTCCAGGTGAAGGTCTGCATGATCTGAACTGCCATGTTGCAAAGGAGGATGATGGTAGCAGCCTTTACGATGTAAGCCCAGCCGCGAGAGCACATCGACTTGAATGCGCCCCAGAAGGAGGGAACCTTGTACTCGGGAAGCTCGATGATGAACATCGACTTTCTTGCCTTGTAGCCCGCAATGCGGTTTACAAGGAGCGCGCCGAGGAAAATAAGGACGATACCGGAGAGGTACATGAGCGTGCTGACCCAGCCCGCGTCATCGAAGAATGCACCTGCAAAGAGGGCGATGACGGGTATCTTCGCGCCGCAGGGCATGAAGGGAGCGAGCATTGCTGTCGCGCGTCTTTCACGCTCGTTGCGGATGGTGCGGCTTGCCATGATACCGGGAACGGCGCAGCCGACGGTGATAACGAAGGGAATTACGGATTTACCGGAGAGACCGACCTTCTTGAAGATCGGGTCGAGAACGACAGCAACGCGGGACATGTAGCCGCAGTCCTCAAGCAGTGCGATGAGGAAGTACATGACCATAACGAGCGGCAAGAATCCGACGACCGCGGAAACACCGCCGATGATACCATCGACAAGAATTGCCGAGACGATCGGGTGAGCGTCGACAAGCAGCTCGCCGACCCACTCCTGGAAGCTCTCGAGCAGACCGGTGAGAAACTCGGCAATGGGTGCGCCGACCCAAACCTGCGAGATCTGGAAGACGAGGAACATTACGACAGCGAAGATCGGAATTCCAAGCCACTTGTTTGTGAGCACGTCGTCGATCTTGTCGCCGATGTTCTTGTCCTTTGTAAGCACCTTACGTGTTTCTACCTCGGACACGATGCTGTTGACGAAGTCGAATCTCTTGCGGTCTGCCTCGGCTACCGCCTCCTTGTCGGTAAGGTCAACGTCGCCCTCGGAGTACGGAGCCGGCTGGACTCTGCCCTGACTTGCGGCAGCTGCCTGAACGACTGCCTTCAGACCCTCGGCAGAGGTTGATACGGTGTTGATAACGGGGCAGCCGAGCTTTTCCTCGAGAGCCTTGACGTCGATGCGTGTGTCCTTCTTCTTATTGATGTCGCTCTTGTTGAGTGCGACTACAACGGGAATACCGAGCTCAAGCAGCTGAGTCGTGAAGAAAAGGCTTCGGCTGAGGTTCGACGCGTCAACGATGTTGATAATGGCGTCGGGATTCTCGCCCTTTACATAGGAGCTTGTAACGCTTTCCTCGCTCGTGAACGGCGACATGGAGTACGCTCCCGGAAGGTCGACGGCTATGAGCCTGTCGCTTCCCGCGTAAGCCTTCTTAATGGGGTGTTCCTTTTTTGCTACGGTGACGCCCGCCCAGTTACCGACCTTCTCGTTACGTCCCGTGAGGGCGTTGTACATGGTGGTCTTACCTGAGTTGGGGTTGCCTGCCAAAGCAATTCTCATACAGATATCCTCCTGCGGTGTGTATTATATATGTATCCTTTCGGATAGGGGGTGCATTAGTGGATGTTGGGGTTAGCTATAGCTAACTTTATATCGGAAGCTCGACCGAACAGCGCTGTTCGGTCGAAAAAATAACTTCTCAGATGATTATCGCGCCTGCGAGCTGGTTGTCGATGTTGTATCGCGCATCCTTAATGGAAACAACGCAGCCGCCGCGACGGCGAGCGACAACGGTTATCGCCTCTCCGCTATAGCAGCCGAGGGAGAAAAGGAAGGAGTCGAGCTCCTCGTCGTCGGTCTTGATATCCTTGATGATGTATTCTGTGCCTTCAACGGCTTCGTTCAGTGTCATGGACAAGTCCTCCGATCGTTTATTGCCTGTGCTGTCATGACACGCATGGCGCACGAAAAAGGTTAGCTTTAGCTAACTATCGTAATTATACTACCGCAGCAAGGCTTTGTCAATAGCTGTTCGAAATTTTTTTGAAAAAATTTCAAACAGCCGTGGCGCGAGCAAAAAATCGGCGCAGTGTATTGACACTGCCGCGCTACTGTGGTATAATTTTAATGAAAAGTGAATTTCAAACCTATGAAAGGAACTACGGCTATGAAGAGAATCAAGACCATCAAGACACGTGACCTCAAGGCAAGTGCCGCTTGCGGCGGTTGCGGTGAGTGCCAGACCTCCTGCCAGTCTGCTTGCAAGACCTCCTGCGGTGTTGCTAACCAGAAGTGCGAGAGCAAGAAGGACTAATTTGCCGTGTCTACCCGCTGTTTGCCGCGACCCGCGCAAACAGCGGTTTTCACTTTTAATCACATTTTATTAACGCACGGAGTATATAATGATACATCAGTTCAAAAATAACGGCTACAATATCGTGCTCGATATGGCAAGCGGTTCCGTATTCAGCGTGGACGAGCTCGCCTATGACGCAATATCGATGTTTGAGTCGCACGGCGAGGAGAGCATCATCTCGAGCTTGACCGAGCGACACGGCGTCGAGCGCGCGGAGGTCGAGGAATGCCTTAAGGATATCAGGGCACTTCGCGACGACGGACGCCTTTTCAGCGAGGACACGTATGAGAATGTCGAGGTCATGAAGCGCGGCGGCAATGTAATAAAGGCGCTTTGCCTGCACGTTGCCCACACCTGCAACCTCAACTGCTCGTATTGCTTCGCCGGACAGGGCAAGTACCACGGCAGTGAGGCTATAATGAGCGAGAAGGTCGCACACCGCGCGATAGATTTCCTTGTCGAGAACTCTGGCGACCGACGCAATCTTGAGGTCGACTTCTTCGGCGGCGAGCCGCTGATGAACCTTGATGTGGTCAAGAGCACCGTCCGCTATGCGCGCAGCATCGAGGAGGCGACGGGCAAGTGCTTCCGCTTTACTCTTACGACCAACGGAATGCTTATCGACGACGACGTCATAGACTTCGCAAATCGCGAGATGCACAATGTCGTGCTCAGCCTCGACGGCAGACAGCACGTACACGACAGGCTTCGCAAGACCTATAAGGGAGAGGGCAGCTACGAGAGAATAGTTCCGCTCTTCAAGAAGCTCGTCGACAGCCGCAACGGCAAGGACTACTACATGCGCGGCACCTTTACGCATTACAATACCGATTTCGCAGCGGACGTGCTTCACATGGCAGACCTCGGCTTTACTGAGCTGAGCATGGAGCCCGTGGTGTGCGAGCCCGGTGACCCCTATGCACTTACCGAGGAGGATTATCCCATCCTCTGCGAGCAGTACGACCTGCTTGCGCGCGAGATGCTTCGCAGACGCCGCGAGGGACGTCCGATAACCTTCTATCATTACATGATAGACCTCGAGCACGGTCCGTGCATTCATAAGAGAATATCCGGCTGCGGCTCGGGCAGCGAGTATATGGCGGTCACGCCGACGGGCGAGCTGTTCCCGTGCCACCAATTTGTAAACGACCCGTCGTTCTCCCTCGGAAACGTGTTCGACGGAGTGCGCCGCACGGATATCTGCGACACGTTCCGCCGCTGCAATGTATTCTCGCATCCCGAATGCCGTGACTGCTGGGCGAAGTATTACTGCTCGGGCGGCTGCGCCGCAAACGCATATCACGCGACGGGCAAGATAGACGGCGTCTACGAATACGGCTGCCGCCTGTTCAAGCACAGAATGGAGTGCGCCGTCATGCTTAAGGTTGCCGAGGCGGAGGACGCGGAGGCAGAGGAATAAGCCGCAGCTTTTGCGGTGAAACGGAGGCTTTTTTATGGATGATATGAACGGAAGAGTCAACCTTAAACGTGTTATCGAGGAGTTTAAGCTCGAGGTGGCTTACCTTCCCGAGGGCGGCGAGGATATCAACGTCGTTTCAATGGAGGTCAACCGTCCCGGTCTCAGGCTTGCGGGCTTCAGCAAGGAGTTCGATGAGAAGCGTATCCAGATAATCGGAAACGCGGAGACCGTGTATCTCGGCGAGCTTGACGAGGACGTAATGCGCGAGCGCCTTGCGGCGTTCTTCAATTGCCACCCTGTAGCGGTCGTGTATACGCACGGCAATCTTCCGACCGAGGCGTCGCTCGAGCTTGCCGAGTACTTCGGCGTGCCGGTGTTCTTTACCGCGGCGAATACAAGTGAGTTTATAGCCGCGCTCATCGCGTTTCTCAATGTACAGCTTGCGCCGCAGATCACCCGTCACGGCGTATTCGTGGAGGTATACGGCGAGGGAACGCTGATCCTCGGAGACAGCGGTGTCGGAAAGAGTGAGACCGCCATCGAGCTGATAAAGCGCGGTCACCGCTTCATTGCGGACGACGCGGTCGAGCTTCGTAAGGTGTCCGCAAAGACCATCGTCGGTACAGCTCCCGACCTTATCAAATATTATATCGAGCTTCGCGGCATCGGCATCGTCGATGTCAGACGGATATTCGGTATGGGCTCGGTCAAGGCGTCCGAGAAGGTCGACCTTATCATCAACCTCGAGCCCTGGCAGGAGGGAAAGATGTACGACCGCTTCGGTCTTGACAACGAGTACACGGAGATCATGGGCATCAAGATCCCCTCGCTCGTCATTCCCGTCAAGCCCGGTCGAAACCTTGCGGTCATCGTCGAGATCGCCGCAATGAACCACAGACAGAAGAAGATGGGCTACAACACGGCAGAGGAGTTCAACAAGAAGCTCCTTCAGATGAGCGGAGCTGAGCCCTTCGACGTATAAGCAATCAAATAGCTGACAGAGTAGGTCGGCGCGCGTGAAGTGCTGTCGGGACGGGGAGTTGCCCGACAGACGAAAGAGCCCTCGGGCTCTGCGGTGTGCCGACTGCATCCCGCTGTATCGGAGCGACACCTCCCGTGAATGCTTCGGCGGTATGCACCGCTGTGCTCTCGCGGGAGGCTTTTGCCTTCTTCTCGGCAGGCGGTGACTTTGCTACGTGATTTTCACGCGGTCTTGCGACCGAAAGGAGAAATAATGAAGACATATCACAAGAACCGTGCCGCCCGCATTTCGACACTTGCCATGCTTGTCGCGCTCGAGGTCGTGCTCAACCGCTTCTGCTCGGTGAACACACAATTTCTGAAGCTCGGCTTCGGCTTTGTGCCGATAGTCGTCGCAGCCAATCTGTTCGGCCCGCTCAGCGCTGCCGCGGTCTACGCGCTTGCCGACTTTCTCGGAGCTAATCTGTTTCCGATAGGGCAGTATCATCCCGGCTTTACGCTTTGCGCCGCGCTGATGGGCGCGACCTACGGCATTTTCCTCTATGGAAAGCGCGCAGATTCGCCGAGAATATTTCTTCGCGCGGCAATTCCCGCTGCCGTCAACAGCATTGTGCTCGGACTGCTCGTGAATACGCTGTGGGTCTCGATGCTGTACGACTCGCGAAGCTACATTGGCTACCTTATAATGAGAATTCCGGAATACGCGGTCATGATACCGCTGAATATCATACTGATCCCCGCGACGCTCAGGCTGTGCGGCAGTGTTGAAAAATTTGTCCTTCCGAAGGGAGTAAAAAAGCATGACATACAGTGAAGCCGTTGAGTATATACATTCAATATCGTGGCTCGGAAGCCGACCGGGGCTCGAGCGCATCGGAGAGCTGTGCGGAAGGCTCGGCAACGTTCAAAATTCGCTTCGGATAATCCACGTCGCGGGCACAAACGGCAAGGGCTCGTTCTGCGCTATGCTCTCGCGCATACTCCTTGAAGCGGGCTACAGCGTCGGAATGTTCACCTCACCCTATGTAAAGTGCTTCAATGAGCGCATACAGCTTAACGGTGAGCCGATATCGGACGTGGAGCTCGCTCGCGTTACTTCGCGCGTCGCGCCTGTCGCCGACGCAATGAACGACCACCCCACGGAATTCGAGCTCATCACGGCTATCGGATTTTCGTACTTTGCCGAAAAGCAACCGGATTTCGTCCTTCTCGAGGCGGGAATGGGCGGACGGCTCGATTCGACGAATATTATCACGCAGCCTGTGCTGTCAGTGATAACGGGCATCGCGCTCGACCATACGGCATATCTCGGCGACACCGTCGAAAAGATAGCCGCGGAAAAGGCGGGTATTATCAAGGAAAACGGAAGAATTCTGCTCGGGTCGGCGTCAGACGGAGCGACACGCGTCATAGCCGAGCGCGCACGCGAGCTGAAGGCGGCATTTTACACGACTGACTACGACAAAATAGGCACATGCCGATATTCAACGTGCGGCACGGAGCTCGAGTACGACGGCAGGCATTACCGGCTCTCGCTGCTCGGTAAGTATCAAACGCGCAATGCCGCGTGCGTGCTCCGTGCAGTCGATATCCTCCGCGAGAGCGGCACGGAAATTCCGCAGAGTGCTGTCGAGCGCGGCCTTTCGTCAGCTGTGTGGCACGCCCGCTTTGAGCTTTTGTCAAGTGAACCTATAATTATATATGACGGCGCACATAACCCCGAGGGCGTGCTCGCCGCCGCGCAGAATATTAAGCTTTTCTTCGACAGACCGCCGCTCGCGGTGATGGGAGTTATGGCTGATAAGGACAGAGAAGCGATGCTCGATGAGCTCTCGCCGCTGCTTGCGGGAGTGTTCTGCGTGAAGCCCGACAACCCGCGAGCGCTCGACAGCGCCGCACTTGCCGCGGAATTCGCGTCTCGCGGGGTAGAAAGCTGCGATTGCGGTACGGTAGAGCACGGCGTGCGCGAGGCGATCGCCGCCGCACGTCGGACGAGAGAACCGCTTATCATACTTGGCTCGCTGTACATGTACGCCGAGGCAGCCGACGCCGTGCGCCGGTATACCTGCAACGCAGACGGGGGCGTGCTGTCATGAAAAAGCGGAGGATAATACACCGCGCGGCGCTCCTTACCGCGCTTGCGTTGCTTGCGCCGTCGTGCCTTTCGTGCGCCTCGACGGAGGCTGTGAATTATTCGCACGAGGAGGTCGTCGGCGTTGTCGAGGCGGACAGCGAGACCTACCGCGCACTTGCGGATAAGCTCGGAATGCTCACGCTCGACAGCATCGAGCTGCCGGAATTCGAGGGCTCGCGCGAGGCGTTCGGACTGTTCTTCGACAGCGTGCTCAATTATATGTCCGGCAAAAATTACGCAAGGTACGCGGGAAATTCGGCGCTTATAGATAAGGTGAACGATGAATACCCCGATCTTGACATCATCGAAGCCATACCCGCCTCGGAGTTCGAAGCGACAATGTACGAGAGCTTCGGCGGGAGCGTGAAGCTGTCGCACTCGAGCGGTCGGCTTTTCCGCTACCTCGCGGACGCGGATGTGTACGTTCCGCTGACAGCACCCGTGAGCGGCGGCTTCGAGCTTACGGTACACAGAATTCTCGAAACGGAGAACACCTACAGGATAGAGTTTTCGCTCTCAACGGGAGAAAACAGTAGGAGCTACCTCGCGCTTGCGGTAAAACGTGAGGACGGAAGCTGCTATTTCGAGACGCTGCTCGCGAATACGTGAAAAACACTCAATTATTTGTAGGCAAAGTACACAAAAGGCAGGTGCCTGTTTTGGTGGAAACGCCAATTTCATTTTTTGCGTCTTCGAAGTTCTTAAAAGCTCTTGACAAAGAGGGTCGAATGAGTTAAAATTAAAGCACAGTTCACAGAACTGAAATAAAAATTTTATCAGAAGAGGTAAACACAAATGAAGAAGATCATTACAGTGCTTGTTCTCACAGCAATGCTTCTTTGCACCCTCGGAGTTGCAGTATCGGCAGAGTCCTTTATCGACAAGGTTCCCCCGACATGCGAGTATTCCGTAACAGTAAAGAAGGCAAACCCTGCCGTTGTTAAGAAGGACGGCGTAATCGACGTAGCAGGCGGCGAGTACATCAAGGCTGATGTTCCGCTCACCGAGCTCACCGTAAACTTCGGTAACTCCGATGCTTACACCTGCGGTGACGAGATGTCCAAGACTCTCGAGTACTACTTCTCTTGGGACGAGACAAACGGCTTTAACTTTGCTGTTAAGTTCCTTGCTAAGAGCGAAGTATACGACGGATACGCTACAAACTTCCCCGAGGGAACACTTGACGAGGAAGGCAGAACAAAGGACGACTTCTGCTACAACCTCGGTCTTAACTTCGTATCCGGTACAAACAAGGATACCGGCTATGCACTCCTTTACTACTCTGTAGCTAAGGACATTGCAAGCGGTAACTACATCAGAGGTCACTGGAATCAGCTCGGCTACTCCGGTGCATACAACCCTGTAGCAGGTCAGGACTTCGTTATTAACTACCCCGGCGACGGCTCCGTAGTTTACGAGTGGTCTGTTCCGTTCTCCGAGATTCTCAACGTAACTCCCGCTGACGGTGTATCCTTCCCCTTCAACATCACAGCATGTGCAGGTTCGACTACTCCCGAGACTCCCCAGGGTAACAACTGGTCCGTATCTCTCGGTCAGTACGGCTTCCTCGTTGCTTCCTCCAAGGACAACGCTCCCGCAACAGCTGTTCTCTCCGCAGAGAAGATCCCCAGCATCGTCGACGAGGACACAGTTGTTCCCGCACCCGGTCCGGATACATCCGACGCTACAACACCCGCACCCACACAGCCTGTTACAACACGCATCGAGACCTCTATCGTTACCGAGACAGTTCCCGTAACTGACACTAACGGTG
>CAYYKO010000003.1:34747-80478 GCA_964441695.1 uncultured Ruminococcus sp.
TGTTGCTGCTATCTCCGCTTGCGGCGTTGTAGTTGCTAAGAAGAGAAAGTAATTTAAGTTAATTCAGAAAGAATTCAATAGTTTTTGGCTGACAGAAACGTGTTTTCTTTTCATTAACCTCCTTTCAAGTAAAAGGGGCGCTTCCCGAGAAGCGCCCCTTTTGCGTGCTGTTCCCAAGTGAGGCGCGGTGAGTCGGCGCTTTCAACGGCTGACACTTCAAACAAAGCTTAGGCGGATACTCGGCAGCACTTGCGCTGCGAAAAGCCCTCTTTGCAAAGCGGAGGAGCCGAAAAATGCGTACGGCGCAAATAAGCAGAGCTGCTGCGTCAGATTGCACAAATCAGACGCATGTATTTTGGTGAAAGCGCTGAAACTATAAATCAGGTAAATAATTCGTAAAGATATTGCTTGACAAAAAGACTGCAATGTGATAAAGTATATGTACAGCTGTAAGGCTGAATCTATTTTTATTTTTTGTGAGGTACAAAAAAATGAGAAAGCTCGCAACACTCGCGCTTGCAGTACTCATGGTTGTTTCTCTCCTCGCGGTCTCCGCAGCTGCCGAGAGCTACATTCCGAACGAGCATTGCAGCACTAAGTTCGAGGTCAAGAAGGCTAATCCCGCTAACGTCGTAAAAGACGGTAAGATCGGTGCCGGTGAGTATGTTGAGGTCGAGGTAGACAAGGATGATCTTAGCAGAAACTTCATCGATTCCGCAGTTTACGAGGATTCCGAGACAATGGCTGAATCGATCAAGTACTACTTCTCCTGGGATGAGACACACGGTCTCAACTTCGCTGTAGTATTTGACGCAGGCAATGGCTTCCACACAAGCTTCGACCAGCCTACTCCTAACGAAGAGGGTAAGCTCATGGACGACTTCTGCTACAACCTCGGTCTTAACTTCTCCTCCGGTCGTGCAGACGGAATGCCCTACTTCTACTACTCCATCGGTAAGAAGATCCAGGACGGCTCCTACCTTAACGGTCACTGGAATCAGCTCGGTGCCGATCCCTCCTACTCTCCCGTAGGCGGTAAGGACTTCGAGGTCAGCTACAACGGTACTGTTTGCACATTCGAGTGGTCTATTCCGCTCAGCGTTCTTAACGTATCCGCTACAGCAGGCTCAACTGTTGAGCTCAACATTGCAGCATGTGCAGGTAACTTTGATTACGACTCCACTAAATGGCCCACTCCCGGTGACGCAAGAGGAACATGGGGCGTATCTCTCGGTGAGTTCGGCTTCATGTGCACTGCAGGTAAGGAAAACCAGCCCGCAAAGGCAACTCTCTCCAATGAGATGATCCCCGGCGGCGGTGACAACACAACAGTTGCTCCCACACCCGGTCCGGACACATCCGAGGCTACAACACCCGCACCCACACAGCCTGTTACAACTCGCATCGAGACCTCTATCGTTACCGAGACAGTTCCCGTAACTGACACTAACGGTGAGATCGTAACAGATACTAACGGTAACCAGGTAACTGAGGTGGTTTCTGAGGTTGTTTCGAACGTTGTTACAGACGCTCCCGCAGCTCCTACATCTCCTATCACAGGTGACCCCGCAGTTATCGCAGCTGTTGTTGCTGCTATCTCCGCTTGCGGCGTTGTAGTTGCTAAGAAGAGAAAGTAATTTCTCAAGCTTCATAAGCTGAACATAAAAAGCTCCTTCGTTTGAGGGAGCTTTTTTTGTTGTGCTGTGTTAATGGGCGGAGGTGCAGCGTTAAACGCGCTCAGTGCATACGTGATGTGTCGCGAGTATGGAGATAAGGGCGCAGCCATTGCCTCGTTACAGTGCGCGAGGACGCGCGAGAGCGCCTCGTGACAAACGACAAAATTGCCCCATGCCGAGTGCATGAGGCAATTTTTACTGTGTGCTTAAAGCGTCGACAGATGACGCATGAAGGCTTCCTTGTTTTCCTTCGGTGTCGTGGTCGGACGTCCGAGGTCGTCGCGCGCGCCTATTTTGCAATCGATCTCAATGAGGCGGAGCCCGCGTATTTCGCGAATGTGCTCAAGCGCCGACTCGAGCTCTGCCGCTGTCGAAACGCGTGCCGTATATGCGTAGCCGCATTCGCGCGCGGTGCTCGCAAACGAGAAGCTTCTCGCAGCTGTCGGCATTCCGCCGACGGTCTCGTGCGCGCCGTTGTTTATCACAATGTGAATGAGGTTGTCGGCACCGCTTGCTGCGTTTACCGCGAGCGCACCCATGTGCATGAGCGCTGCGCCGTCTCCGTCAATGCACCAGACCGTGCTCTCGGGCTTCTGAAGCGCGATGCCGAGCGCAATGGACGAGGCGTGTCCCATTGAGCCGACGGTAAGGAAATCGCGCGAGTGATCCTGACCGGCAGCCTCGCGAAGCTCAAACAGCTCGCGACTCGCCTTGCCCGTTGTGCTGACTATCGGGTCATCGCCGGTGTGCGTGATAATGTGCGAAAGTATCTGCTCGCGCGTCATCTCGGCGTCGTTCGAATACTTTGTCTTCTCGTCGTCGGTGAGCGCGCCCTTTCTAACGATGAACGCAACGCTTCCACCGTTTGCAAGGTGCTCGCTCCAGTCGCTCATGCAGCTCTCGAGCTCCGAAACCTGCGTGTCCTTCGAAATTACCGCGTGCTTGATGCCGAGCTCGTCAAGGAGTGAGCCTGTTATCTGTCCCTGGTAGACATGCTGGGGCTCGTCGTGAACTCCGGGCTCGCCTCTCCAGCCGATTACGAACACCATGGGTATTCCGTAAACCTCCTCGCGCGTGAGCGAGGCTATCGGGTTTATCGCATTGCCCTCGCCGGAGTTCTGCATGTAGACAAGTGCCGTTTTTCCGGTGGCAAGGTGGTAGCCCGCCGCCGCAGCAACGCAGTTTCCTTCGTTGGCGCAGATGATGTGGTGGCGTGAGTCGCCCTTATAATCTCTGCAAAGTCTGTCGCACAGCGCCTTCAGCTGAGAATCGGGTACTCCCGTGAAAAATTCGCAGCCTGTCGCCTTGATAAGATCCGTGACCTTCATGATTTCTCCTTAAAGCTCGTCAATGAGCGTTATGATATCCTTGATGGGCATGAGGCGGTCGTCGACCTCCTTTGCCCTGTGGTGAACGAGTATGTCGCGCGCGGTGCTCTCCATCGCGGGGAAGGCGCTTCGTGTGAGCTGATTTGCGTAAATCACGATATTGACACCGTGCTCGGCGAGCGTTTGCTCGGTTACGGTATTAAATGACGAGGGAACGACGACGATGGGAGTCTCCTTGTCGACTGCGCGGAAGCGGTCACAGAACTCAAGGATCTCATCGGGCTCCTTTCTTCTGCTGTGGATCATGATACCGTCGGCTCCCGCCGCGCGGAAGGCATGTGCGCGCTCAAGTGCGTCCTCCATGCCGCGCTCGAGAATAAGGCTCTCGATTCGCGCGATTATCATGAAGCCGTCGGAGAGCTGTATCTTCTTGCCGGCTGCGATCTTTCTCGAGAAGTTTTCGATGGTGTCCTGCGTCTGCTCGACGTCCGTGCCGAAGAGAGAATTTTTCTTCAGTCCGATCTTGTCCTCGATGATGATAGCCGAAACGCCCATTCTCTCGAGGGTGCGGACGAGGTAAACGAAGTGCTCGGTAAGTCCGCCGGTGTCACCGTCGAAAATAATCGGCTTTGTGGTGACCTCCATTACGTCATCGATGGTGCGGCAGCGCGAGGTCATGTCGACAAGCTCGATGTCGGGCTTGCCCTTTGCGGTGGAGTCGCAGAGCGAGCTTATCCACATTGCGTCGAACTGCGCGAATTCTCCGCCGTTTTCGACAACTGTCTTTTCGGCAATAAGTCCCGTCAGACCGTCGTGGACCTCAATTGCCTTGACGGGCTTCGACAGCTCGATGAGGCGGCGCAGACGCGGTCCGCGGTATTCAGCCATTGCGAGCTTTTCGCGCTGACGGCGGTCGATCCTCGATACCTCGTCGCCGACGGTGTAGGGAACCTCGATGAGCTCACCGCCGTATGCGGAGAGCAGCGAGAGAACATTGTCGCGGATGGCGCTCTTGGCGCCGTTCTTCCAGTCGTCGCCGTGAATGACGTAATCGGGGTGTAGCTCGTTTATGACCTTGTCGTAGAGCACCTCGTCCTGGACGACGATGTTCTTAACGCCGGGGATCGCTTCGAAAAGCGCGCGTCTTTCCTCAAAGGAGATCGTGGGGAAGCGGTCGCAGCGGATCATTGCGCTGTCCGTGAGCAGTCCCACCGTAAGCTCGCCGTACTCGAGAGCACGGTTTATAATATTCATATGACCGTCGTGAATAACGTCGGTGCAAAAGCATGCGTATACCTGCTTCATTTAGTTTTCCTCCTTGTAATAAACGGGTGCGGAAACTCCGCAGGAAGCGAGAGCTTCCTTAAATACGACGAAGAAGTCGGCAATGTCGTCCTCGTCGATGGCGCCGAGCGCGCAGAGGCGGAAGGTGTCATTGCCCGCGATCTTTCCGGGGTAAATGGTAAAGCCGCGCTCGTAGCAGTAATCGTGAACAGCCTCGAAGCTCCAGTGCTCGTCATCGGGGTACTTGACCGTACAGACGAGCCCTGCCTGATGCTCGGGCTTTATGACCTCGCGGAAGCCGAGCTCGAGTACGCCGCGGCGAAGTGCATTGTAAACGCGGGTGTGGCGTGCCCACTTAGCCTGCTCGCCCTCCTCGAAGTATTCCTCAAGAGCGCGTGCGGTGGCGTAAACGGTCTGTACCGGAGGTGTGAAGTGCATCTCGCCCGTCTTTTCGAAATATTCGTACTGAAGGTAGAGATTGCAGTAATACGAGCGTGTCGGGTACGCCTTGGAGGCTTCGATGATGTCGCGGCGTCCGATAATGAACGAAAGACCCGTCATCGACATCAGACCCTTCTGAGCGCTTGCCATGCAGAAGTCGATATTGTCCTCATGGACGTTTATCGGGCGCATTGCGAGCGTGGAGGTGGTGTCAACGGTGAAGGTCGCGTTGTACTTGTGAGCGAGCGCACCGATCTCGCGGATGGGGTTGAGAAGACCTGTGCCTGTCTCGTTGTGCGTCGTGTGGACGAGAGCTATCTCGGGATGCTCGGCAAGCGTCCTTTCAATGACGTCAAGGTCGGGATGGCAGTCGAAGGGGAAGCGCAGGTCGATATGGTCGAGGCGGTAATGCTCGCATATCTCGACAGCGCGCGTGCTGTAGGCGCCGTTGTTTACAACGAGCACCTTGCCGCCCTCGGGGAGCAGCGAGTTGATGCACACGTCGATGTTGATGGTGCCGGAGCCGCAGAAGAGCACGGAGGTGTACTCGGCGGGGTCGGCGTGAACGACCTTCAGCAGGTCGCCTCTCATCTTTGCCATCATGGAGGCGAATTCCTTCTCGCGAGGGCAAATATCGGGAACAAGCTGTGCTGCCTTTACGGTATCTGTCGTCGTAGCGGGACCGGGATTAAGCAGGATGTTGCGTTTGATGTTCATTTTTTGTATCACTTTCAAAATTGAAACAATTAATTACCGAAAAACGCTTTTTCGGCGTTCGATAAAGAGATTATAGCACTATGCGGTGAACTTGTCAACAGCTTGCAGGCTATTTCCCGAGAAATTTCCGTATTTTTCCGCGACACGAGAGAAGCACTGGAATTTAATTTCCAAACACCCCGCGGATCATAGGTGATCCTGCACTATGCTTTTGGCGTTTGCAGCGCTGCGCGGCGTCTGTGAACAGAGCTCGAAAACGCTGAAAATCCCATAAAATTGGGCTGGAATGACGCCTTTTGTGCGACATGCACAAAAAACAGGGCGAAAAACCTACATCTTGACGAAGGGATTTGTGTAGGCAAATACTTGAAAACATGCCCGTTTTGTTGTATAATTTATTATAGATGCAAGTTGCACAGAACGGGAAAGATTTTTTGATCTAACTTGACAAACATTACAATTTCTCTCTTTAAGGAGTTACATATGGCAGTATTTACATCGGAAAACATCAGAAACATCGCGCTCGTCGGTCACGGCGGCAGCGGAAAGACCTCAATCGTTGAGGCTATGCTTTATGCGACGAAGGCTATCGACAGAATGGGAAAGGTAACGGACGGCAACACGGTCTGCGATTACGATCCCGATGAGATAAAGAAGGGCTTTTCACTTAATCTTTCGGTCGCTCCCGTAATATGGAAGGACACGAAGATAAACGTGCTCGACGCACCGGGCTTCCTTGATTTTAAGGCAGAGGCGCTTGAGGCGGTTCGTGCTGCCGACGCGGCTATAATCACCGTGGACGCGAAGAGCGGACTTGAGGTCGGAGCGGAGCTTGCCTGGGAGATGGCTGTCGACGAGGCAATGCCGAAGGCCTTCTTCATTAACAAGTGCGACGATCCCGAGTCGAATTTCGACCGTGTATTCGCGGAGCTTCGCGAGGAGTTCGGTAATGCGCTGTGCCCTGTATTCGTTCCCGTCAGACGCGGAGGCGAGGTCAGCATGATCGACCTTATCGAGATGAAGACCTTCAAGTACGACGCAAAGGGCGCGCGTGTTGAGATCGAGATGGACGACGAGCTCAAGACCATCGCGGCAAATTACAGAGAAAGCCTGAAGGAGGCTATCGCGCTGACAAGCGAGGAGCTTCTCGACAAATACATGAACGGTGAGCACATTTCACGCAAGGAGGCTGCGGCAGCGCTTCACAGCGGAATCGCCGACGGCTCGATAGTTCCCGTATATTGCGGTGCGGCAACGAGCCTGTGGGGTATCTATGCGCTGCTTGACGCGTTCGTTGAGTCCTTCCCGACACATATGACAAAGAATGTTCAGGGCATTATAAAGGACGGTGAGATAGTCCCCGAGCCGATCGTGACGGACGGAGATCCTTCGATATTCGTATTCAAGACGGTAGCCGACCCGTTTGTCGGCAAGATGTCGTTTTTTAAGGTAATGAACGGTACGCTCAAGCGCGACACCGTGCTTCGCAACGTGAGAACGGGCAAGGAGGAGAAGCTTGCACACATCAATACCGTCTGCGGCAAGAAGCAGACGGAGGTCGATGTCCTCCACTGCGGAGATATCGGCGTTGTAACGAAGCTTGCCGGTCTGTCCACAAATGACACGATGTGCGCCGGAAATGCTGTTGAGTACAGAAAGATAGTATTCCCCAAGCCGTATCTCGAGCGCGCGCTTAAGCCTGCCGCAAAGGGAGACGAGGATAAGATATCCGGCGGTATAACACGACTTCTCGAGGAGGATCCGACGCTCAGATACGAGAATAACGCAGAGACCAAGCAGATGACGATCTCCGGTATGGGAGATATGCACCTTGATATAGTTGTGTCCCGCCTGAAGAATCGCTACGGCACGTCCGTCGTGCTCGAGGAGCCCCGCCTTGCATACCGCGAGACGATCAAGGGCAGAAGCGACGTTGAGGGCAAGCACAAAAAGCAGTCCGGCGGCTCCGGTCAGTTCGGTCATGTTAAGATCCGCTTCTCGCACGGCGATGATGCCGGTCTGACCTTTACGCAGTCCGTCGTCGGCGGCTCGGTGCCGAAGGGCTATTACCCCGCGGTCGAAAAGGGTCTGCTTGAGGCAATGCAGAAGGGCGTGCTTGCGGGCTATCCCGTGGTCAACCTTGCCGCAGACCTGTATGACGGCTCGTATCACCCGGTCGACTCGAACGAGATATCCTTTAAGCTTGCCGCACGTCTTGCGTACAAGGATGGTCTGCCGAAGGCAAATCCCGTGCTGCTCGAGCCCATCGGCACGCTGAAGGTCGCCGTTCCCGACACGCTTGTCGGAGATTGCATAGGAGACCTCAACAAGAGACGCGGACGCGTGCTCGGAATGAATCCTTACGAGAAGAAGAGCGGATATACCGAGATCGAGGCAGACGTTCCGAGAGCGGAGATGTCCGATTACACGATAGCTCTTCGCGCAATGTCTCAGGGCAGAGGACGCTTCGATTATACCGTTGATCGGTATGAGGAGGCTCCCGCAAATGTCGCTCAGAAGATAATTGCTGAGGCGAAGAAGGACGAAGACTAACTAAAGCTCGGGGCTGTCCGAGAGGACAGCCCCGAGTGATTTTTTTATTTCTTGTTCTTGCGAGAGCTGCGGTGGATAAGCAAAATAGCTCCCGCCGCAAGTGCTGCGGCACCTGCAAGTCCGACCTTGCGGTAATCGCCGGTCTTTACGGCGTCAGCCGCCGCGCGTGCCTTGGTCTTCTTACGCTTGACATTGGAATAAAGCCAGCGAATGTTATGAGTGTTGCTGTATACGTCGTCCCAGATGCCGTGATAGCCGTACTCGATCTCCGTGTAACGGATGCGTCCGCGTCCGAGCGCCTTGATCGCGGTGTACATCTCGCGTGTGCCTTCGACAGGCACGGAGCCGTCGAGCGTTCCGTGGAAGGTGCGGATCGGGATATCCGCGAGAAGCCGTGCAGCAGATGGGTCTCCGCCTCCGCAGACGGGCATTCCGGCAGCGAATACGGAGGGATGACGTGTCATAAGATCCCATGTGGCAAAGCCGCCCATCGAAAGACCGGTAACGTAAATGCGTGAGCGGTCCACATTGTATTCCGAAGCGATAAAGCGAAGTATCTCGATAACGGCGGCGCACTCGCGCGACTCGGTAACATTTGCCGTTGAGTAGCAGCCCTTTTCCCAGGGGGTGTAGACCCACTGGCGCTCCTCGGGGCACTGCGGTGCTATAACTATCGAGCTGTATGCGGGTGAGGCGGGGTCGTCGAAGATATGCGGAAGTGCGACGTGGATCTGACTTTCGTTATCCGTGCCGCGCTCGCCGGCGCCGTGCATGAAAAGGAGCACGGGGTACATCATACCGCAGTCGTAATTCTTCGGTATGTAAAGTCTGTAGGGAAGTGTGTAGCCGTCATCGGCTCTGTAGAGCTCACGTGAAAAGTCACGCTCCATGTCAATTGAGGAGTATTTGTTCTCGTGCATTGCTGTCCTCCTTGCGCCTTTTGCAGCGATATTAATATATGTATATTATTATCCAAAAAACGACTTTTGTCAAGCCCCTGAGCCGAATTTTACAAAAGAAAAATAATTATGGCATAAAGTTTGAAAAGCCCCCTTGAAAAAAATGCCGAAAACTGATATTATATAGGTAAGTTAAAACACCAAAGGAGTTTTGCCATGTCAATCAGCTATTGCAGCGAATCTAAAAGATTCATCATCAACACAGAAAACACGACTTATGCGATGCAGCTCGAGCTTGACAGATTTCTTGTCCACCTTTACTACGGTAAGAAAACTGACAGTCTGCCTGAGATCGAGAAGCTTCCCGACCGCGGCTTTACACCGTACCCCTCTTATGTCTGCGACACTCAGGCATTCGGCGAGCGCTTCTCGCTCAATCTTCGCATGCTTGAGGTATCCGGCTTCGACAGCGGCGACTACAGAAGCGATTCTGTTCGCGTAAAGAATGCTGACGGTAACTCTGTCACCTCGTTTGAATATCTTTCTCATGAGATAATAAAGGGAAGAAAGGAGCTGCCCGGACTGCCCTTCGCTTCCGCTGACAATGATACGGAGACGCTTTGCATCACACTTCGCGATGCAGTGTCCGAGTGCGAGCTCGACCTTTATTACACCGTCTTCCCGAAGGAGGACACCATCTCCCGCTACATGACTCTCCGCAATACGGGCAAGAGCGCTGTAGTCCTCGAGAACGCGGCAAGCATTATGCTCGACCTGCCTCACAGCGACTGCGACGTTATTTCCTTCTACGGAAATCACGCAAGCGAGCGCAGCATGCAGAGAAATCCCGTTATCCACGGTAATATGACCCTCGAGTCCCGCCGCGGAGCTACAGGCGCGCAGATGAACAACAGCTTTGCCGTTGTCGCTCACGATGCAACAGAGACCGCAGGCGAGGCTATCGGCTTCTCGTTCGTTTACAGCGGATGCTTCAAGAACTCTATTGAGGTCGAGCAGAGCATGAGCGTTCGTGTCAAGGTCGGTCTCCACCCCGACTTCTTCTCGTGGACCGTCGACCCCGACGACAGCTTCACCACACCCGAGGCTGTAATGACCTATTCCGCCGACGGTATCGGTCAGATGTCGAGAAATCTCCATCGCTTCACAAGAAAGCACATCGTCCGCCCCTGCAACACGGAGAGACGTCCCGTTGTTCTCAATACCTGGGAGGGTAACTTCTTCGATATCGATGAGCACAACATGGAGGAGTATGCAAAGTACGCGGCTGAATGCGGCTTTGATATGCTCGTTATGGACGACGGCTGGTTCGGTAAGAGACTCAGCGACAATGCCGGACTCGGCGACTGGTGGGCTAATCCCGACCGCTTCAAGGACGGACTTCCCCCGTTCGTTCGTCGCATCAAGAGCCACGGAATCCGCTTCGGTATCTGGATAGAGCCCGAGATGGTCAACCCCGACTCCGATCTCTACCGCGCACATCCCGATTGGGCGCTTGCAGCCGCAGGACGCGACCACCAGAGAAGCCGTCAGCAGCTCGTGCTTGACTTCGCTAATCCCGAGGTTCTCGATTACCTCAAGAATATCTTCAAGAAGACCTTCACAGACGTTCCGCTCGACTACATCAAGTGGGACTTCAACCGTCACCTCTGCCAGATCGCGTCGAAGTGCATTCCCGCAGACAGACAGGGCGAGGCAGCACACCGCTTCATGCTCGGCGTTTACGAGCTCTACCAGTGGTTCTGCGACGAATATCCGGGCGTCATGATCGAGAATTGCAGCGGCGGCGGCGGAAGATACGACCTCGCTATGATGAAGTACTCGTCTCAGATCTGGACAAGCGACAACACCGATCCCGTAAGCCGTATCTTCATTCAGTACGGCTCGACAATGATGTATCCCGCGTGCGTCATGAGCTGCCATGTTTCCAACCACTCCGACTCCGTTGAGGACGACAGACTCCTCGACTTCGGCTACAAGGTAGCGCTCCAGGGAGTGCTCGGCTACGAGTTCGATATTACGAAGATCAGCGACAAGGCGCGTCAGGCTATCAGCCGCCAGATCGCCGAGTACCGCAACTTCGAGCACGTTATCGAGAACGGCGAGCTCTACAGACTCATGTCACCCTACGACGGCGGCAAGAGCGCGTTCTACTACATCACTGAGGACAAGAGCGAGGTCCTTGTATACTTCTATCAGATCCACGGCGAAGAGCCGACCGAGTACACGCTTCCCATCGACGTTCCCGCAGGCGAGAACTGGATAGCACGCTTCAACCACAACAGCGAGTACACCTCCGAGGAGCTCCGTAACGGTCTTATCGTCAGAAGCAGCAGCGAGGACAACTACGCGGAGATGTTCCACTTTGTCCGCCGCGGCGCTGCTCCCGAGAAGAAGTGCGAGTGCCACGGCTGCTCGAAGTGCGAGGAGACCGAGCTTACCGAAACCGAAAAAAAAACACTTGAGAGCGCAGTAAGCGGAAAGGACGAGTTCGCAAGCATTCTCAGAAACGGTCGCGTATTCAGACTCGCGCTCGACAGCGAGGCTGCAAGCGCATTCTGCTATGCACGTGAGGACGGCAGCGAATATCTGCTTTGCTTCTGCCAGGAGAAGGGCGAAACGCCGCGTCAGTACAGACTGTCGCTTGATGTTCCCGCAAGCAGTGCCTTCAAGCAGACCTGCGATAATCCTTACGGACTGTACAGCGGAAACGAGCTTCGTGTCGGACTTGTTGCGAACAGCACGGCTGAGGGCGGAGTGTTCAAGATGTTCCATCTCATCCGCGAAAAGTAATACCTGAATAAGCTTTCGGCAGATGTGTAATACTTACACATCTGCCGAAATTGCCTCTGCCCGCCGCAGAGACTGCCAAAAAAACGCTCGCGGCATAAGATAGATCGGAAACTTTGATGATTTTTCGCCGTGGGAGTTGACAAATGAGGGAAATTGTGATACAATAAAACAGCTGTGAAATATATGCAGCGTAATATGCCCCATTAGCTCAGCCGGTAGAGCACATGACTTTTAATCATGGTGTCCGGAGTTCGATTCTCCGATGGAGCAAATAAAAAGCTTGGGGTCAGCCACTGTGCTGACCCCAAGCTTTTTATTTGTTTTCAATTGTCATGTTCTGCACGGAATAGCCGTCCGAGGTGCTTACAATGTGTAAGAACAGCTCGCCGGAATAGCTTCGCTTTTCACTGTATATCGTGTGGTCGATGTCAAAGGCTATGTCGAGCACGAACGAGCTGTCGTCGAGCGCGTAGGTGGCGACAATCTCAAGTCGGTTGTAGACCTGACTTGTCACGGGCGTGACGTAATCGTAGCCTATCTTCGAGTCGCGAAGCCTTGTGTACAGCTCGGAGGAGGGAAGCACATACGTCAGCACAGCCGCGAGATTTTCATCAATTCCGCGGTAGCCGCTTGAGGTGTAGTGGAAGTACGCCCGTACAAATTCTTCACCGTAGGCTGAGAGGGCGTCGACAGATTCGCCGCCGAGCAGGTGCTCGACTGTAACGCTTCGGTCGGATTCGCTTCTTGTGAAGTCGAGCTGCCGCCCGTCGAGCGTGATCGCGATATCCTCGAGCGGCGCATAAAGCCCGCTTGCCTCATACACGTCATACTGCGGAACGCTGACAGTGTCCGCTATCAACCCGCCGAAGGCAGGCTCAACGGTGGGCTTTACGGCATCGGACAGAGGCTTGCCCCGTACCGTTACCGTGCTGCCGTGCGGAACACGGACAGTCGCGGTGTAAAGCAGAGACTCAGGATAGACTGCGCTTATTCTGCACTCCAGAGTCTCAAGCTCGAGCTCTACGCCATCGTACACTGCCGCAACAGTCGGCGCGGTGTCGTAAAGCTCGCTTTGATACATTACGCATTCGGGAGAGGTGCCGTCGAGCGCTGTCGGTCGGTAGAGACTGTCACAGAGTGTGGCTGAGGACTCGTCAAGGAGCACTCCGTTCACAGTTACCGTGCTGCCGCGCGGTACCGTGATGCTGTAGCGGTGAAAGGCGTCAAGACCGATCGACGTGCCGCACACACTCCAGCTTGTGAAGCTGTAGCGACCGGTCGGCGTGCTTTCAAGCTCAAGCAGCAGCACCTCGCGTCCGCCCGCCATCAGCGAATAAACGGGTCGCGCGTCGTCTCCGCCCGAGCGGCGGCAGAATATATTCTCCCCCTCGAGCGCGGCAATGCATTCCGAAATATATTTTTCTGCGGAAGCGTCGCTCTGCCACTCCACCTCCTCCGTCGCACGCAGTAAGAGCTCTCTTGCGGAGTCAGCGTCCAGCGAATTTGCGAAGGCGGCTGCCGCCTCTGCGGGGTTTTGCGGCTGCGACTCGTCAAAGGCGTCGATAAAATCGTAAAACAGCGCGAGTCCCGCGGCAATGAGTATCGCAAGGCATGCCGTGATTATCGCGTAAGCTGTCCAAAAGCTTGCGCGGCGGCTCTTTTGAGCTTTCATTTTCTCACCAATATCGCACTCGCGACGACCCTTTCTCCGAAGATATACGCACTTGAGGTTAGATATTCGCCGTTCATTATCATAAGCGACGACGAGCCGCCGTCAAGATTTGAGGCGTTGACAGCGCCGTGATCAAGCATTATAGATGCTAAGTCGTCAAGCGTTGCGCCGAGGCTTTCGACCGAGCGACCGTTTACGACGAGCAGAAGAATTGCACCGTCCGCACGCTGACCTATCGCGGTGCGCGGATTGAGCCCTCCGCCGAGACGCGAGGAGGCGGGCTGACCGTTTATCACGAGCGCCGGACCGTAGCTTGCGGCATAGCGAATTCCGCGCGCGAGCGCTTCGCCTCCCGTCATGCTTCCGACATGAAGTATTCCGTTGCCGTCAATGCCCGCAAGGCTGTAGGACGCGTTCTCCGAGCCCCACTTCAGCTCGCCCTCGTAAATTATTATTCCGTCGGGAATGCCGCCCGTGCCCTGACCGTTCGGGTCGACAAAGCCGCCCGCGTTCGTTCCCGCGACAGCGTCGTATTTGTCTATCATTGCGGCGACCGTAAGCCCGTGCGCGTCCTCGCCGTAGCGGTCGGGAATGCCCACGAACACGCGGCGCGGATCCTTGATTATGAGGAGCTTTCCGTTATAGGTCGCGCCCTTCACATCGAGCGCCTCAATGCCGTCGCCGACCGTGCTTTCGCCGTTACTCGGCGACGCTGTGACAGCCTCCGAGGTGTCACCCGTGAGACTTGAGCTGTCGGGAGAGGCGGGGCTTTGTGACAGCACGTCGGTCGCCTCGGGCGACTCAGTCGTGTCGCTCGGCAGCTTTATCAGCGAAGTGTCCGTCTTGTCGTCGCTTACCGTGCCGCCGACGCTGCTTTTGATCTCGGCAATTTCCGCCTCGCTGAGGTAGAGCCGCGCGAGAAAGCCGCCGGCTGAGGTCTCGTCGACCGATATTACGAACAGTCGCCGAGCCTGCTCGGACGGACCGTTGACAAGTATCCACATTACGCCGTACAGGCCTATTACTACAAACAAAACAATGGTCAAAACGCACAGTGCAATGCGTGCGACGAGTCTTGAAGCCTTTCCTTTGGGCATGTTGCTCATACCTCCGTGCTGCCGAACGCGCGGTGCATTGCGAGCACGGCGCGTGCGATGCTTTGAATATACATGTAGTCCTCCGTGCGTCCGCGGTCGAGGTCTGTCATAATTACAAGGCTGAACGGCCGCTCGTCGTACACGATAGCCATGTCGTGATACGACGCTACGTCCCAGCCGTACTTGTGAGCGCAGACTGTCGGCTCAACGGCATTCGGTATCATGACAGGATAATCCGAGCTCAGCAGCGCCTCCTTCATGAGCGCGGCGTACCTGCTGTCGGTGTTGAAATATTTGTATATTTCCGAAAGATAAACGGCGCAGTCGTTTGCCGACAGCTGCATAAAGCCCTCATCGGCGCCCGCGATGCCAAGCTCTTTCAGCATCTTATTGTGGCTGCCGTAGCCGAAGGTGCGTCTCAGCTGCGCGAAGGCGACATTGTCGCTGTACTTTAAGGCGTAGGTGAAAAGCTCGGCATAGGTGAGCGAGAAGCCGTCCTCCTCGTCCTGTATTATGCCCGAGCCGTAGGAGTACATCGTCTCGCTGTCGTAGATCCACGTGCGCGAAAGGTCGTATTTTTCCTCGCCCGGAAGGTAAATGATATTGCCGTCGTCGTCGAGGTTCGGGTGACGTCCCTCGAACAGAGGCGTGCCGTCCTCGGCGTAAAGAGTTGTGCCGTCTGCGGCGAAATTGAGCTTTTTATATTCGAATTCGTCGAGCTCGCGGAGCACAGCGTAGACATACGGTGCTTTTATGAGGCTCGCGGAATACATCACCGTGTCCGCATTGTAGCCGAAGGTGTAGCCCGTCTCCAGATCCGTGTAAACGAAGGCTACCTCCGCAGGGGTGTAAATGCCGTTTGCGTTTCCGTCGCCGTCGAGCTGCGCGCGAGTTGGGCGGTCGGGAGCTGTCACAAGGCGCAGAAGCTCGGAAAGCTGCTCTGCCTGGAAGCCGAAGGCGGAGCTTGCGCTTTGAGAATACTTCTCGATAAGCTCCTCGAGGCTGTTGTCCGCTTCCGTCGAGCTCGGCTTCTCAGTCACGGCGTCGGTGACAGTCGACGGCTCTGTACGGCTCTCGCTCTCAGGCGGTGTCTCGACGGGTAAGGCTGTGCCGAGAGGGACGTCTGTGCCGCTGTCGGCAGTGCCGAGCGGTCGAATTGCCAAAAAGACGCACGCAATAAGCGATACTGCGAGCGCGCAGGAAAGCGCCGTGATGCAAATACGGTAGCCTTTTATTCTCGAACGGTAATTTATCAAAGTGTGTCGCCCCCTCGATGCTGTTTTAAGAATATTCTACCACTTTATGCAGATGTCGTCAATGCATTGCGGCAAAGTTACACTGTACAATTTTCGACACGATTTTTGTATATTACGACGACGCATAAATCGAGCGAAAACGGAAAAAACGTCTTCCATTATTGCCTGAGATTTGATATAATAAAGATATAGCTTGGCTTCAAAGGAGGCAGTATGAACAATAGCAACTACAGACCGCGCAAACGCGACAGAAAGCCGCCGTTTCCGTACTCTGCGCTGATAATCGGACTTCTCGCAATAACCGCTGTATTTTCGGTCATCTGGGCGATAGCCTTCAACAGTGATTCCTTCGGTACGGAGAAGGAAAGCACGCAGCTGACCGACAGCGCCGCGAGCTCATACGTGACGGCGGGAGAAAGCTCAGGCGACGTGAGCGACACGCCGACGGACGAGCTGACGTATACCGAGACGACGCTCCTTGTCACGGGAGACGTGATGTATCACTCCCCGCAGCTCGAGGCGGCGTACAACAGCGCGACGGGCGAATATTCGTTTTCCGACTGCTACAAGTACATAAAGAGTATAGTCTCGGCGGCAGATTACGCCGTTGCGAATTTCGAGACGACGCTTGCGGGGGACGGCTCGGGCTATGCGTATCAGGGCTATCCCGTGTTCAATACGCCGGACAGCGGACTTTCGGCACTTGTCGAAGCGGGCTTTGACATGATGCTTTATGCGAACAATCACTGCTATGACACGCAGCACACCGGTCTTATCAGAACGCAGGAGCAGTTCAAGTCGCTCGGGCTTGACTACATCGGCGCGAGACTCGACAGCTCGGGCAAGACCTACCGCAATGTTACGGTCGGCGACGTGACGTTCGGCATGCTCAACAGTACAGACGACCTGTCCTACGGCAACACCGCGACCCGCACGCTCAACGGCATTGCGCTTCAGGGCGGGGATGTGCAGCTTATCGACCTTATCAATCACAGCCTGCTCGAGGAGTTTTATGCAAGTGCCGAAGCTCATATCAAGGAGCTTCGCGACGCCGGCGCGGATATCATAATATACTTCGTCCACTGGGGCGACGAGTATCACCTGACACACAATGACATGCAGGCGCAGATAGCGCAGCGTCTGTGCGACCTTGGCGTCGACGTTATAATCGGCGGTCACCCGCACGTGATACAGGACGCACAGCTGCTGAGTTCGACGAAGGACGCCTCTCACAAAACGCTGTGCTTTTATTCGCTCGGCAATCTCATATCGAATCAGAACCGCCTGACAATGGGCGACACGATGAACAGCACATACACCGAGAACGGACTAATCGTCGAGCTTACGGTCAGAAAATACTCGAACGGCGAATGCGTTGTGGCACAGGTCGACACGGTCCCGCTGTGGGTACACAGATACTCGGACAGCGTCGGACGTCTTCATTACGAGGTAGTGCCGGTCGAGGCGGCATGTGCGGACCCCGCGTCCTACGGGCTTTATAACAGCAGCTTCGGCGTGAGCCACGCCTCGGCAGTTGCCGCGATGACGGACGCGCTCCTCGGCGGAATTTGTGAGACGTTTGCCGCAAGCGTCACTCTGCCGCAATAAGAGAATAAGAAAGGCAGCCTGTTTTACGGGCTGCCTTTGATTTATTTCTTTGCGCGAAGCCTTCGGTTCACTGTGACAAGTCGCACGACGTACAGCAGAAGCAGGAATATCCACGCGAATATCTCGGCATACGCGATGACCATTTTGCCGAAATAGCCCTTCCAGGCGTAGGAGGCGATAATTCGCGAAGCCAGCGAGGCAATGCCCGCCGCTCCCGAATACAGCACGTCGCCGAGCCCTTCAAGATAGCTGCGAATTGCCGTCGACATGCCGAACACCACGTAGAAGCACGCGATACGCAAAAAGAAGTCCTTGCCGATCCTCACGGCAGCCTCTCCCGCGCCGAACATGGATATAAGGTATCCGCCCGTCGGGATGACGGCAAGGGTGAGGATCACCGACACGGCGGCGGTCAGCGCCGCTCCGAGCCTGAAAATACGCATGGCGCGCTCTGTTTCTCCCGCGCCGTAGCGCTGCGCGACCTGAGTCGAGATGCCCGAGCCGAGGTTCGTTATCGGTATCATGATTATCGAGTCGATCCTGTAGGCTGTCGTAATGGCTGTTACCGTGGCGCTGCCGAAGCCGTTCATGAAGCCCTGGAGAATGATGTTTCCGAAGGAGCTGACGCTTGACTGTATCATGGGCGGCAGGCTGAAGCGGCAGCCCTCGGCAAGCGCCGACGTGCAAAACAGGCGCGAAGCTCTTTGAGCTCTGATAATGCGGTGCTTTGCGAAGCCGTACAGCACGATAAACACCGCTATTGCCGCCTGCGAGAGGACGGTCGCTATCGCAGCGCCGCGCACGCCCATTTTGAGCACGAGTACAAAATAAAGGTCAAGCGCGATGTTGACAGCGGAGGAAAGCAGCACCGCGTAAAACGGAGTCTTGCTGTCGCCGATGCCGCGCAGCGCCGCCGAGATGACATTGTAAAGCGTCAAAAACGGCAGACCGATGAATATTATCCTCAGATACCCGAGCGCGGCGTCGAAAATGTCGCTCGGCGTTTGCAGAGCATTCAGAAAGGGCGAGGCAAATACGATGCCGCAGACCGAGAGTGCCGTAAATACCGCGCCGAGCACTATTATAAAGGTGGACAGCAGACAAGGTATCTGCTCGTGCTCGCGTCTGCCGTATTTCTGCGCGAACAGCACCGACAGACCGAGCGCAAAGCCTGTCACAGTATTGATAAAGAGATTAATGACCGATGAGGTGGCGCCTATCGCAGCGAGCGCGAGGTCGCCCTCTGCATTTCCGACGATGAACGCGTCAGCCCAGCTGTACAGCTGCTGAAGAATTCCGCTCATTATGAGCGGCAGACAGAACTTTATCAGAGAAAATGTAATGTGACGCGCGCTGCCTTCGTTTTTTGTCCTTGTCATATTACTTCCTTTCGCCTCAAAAAGAGACGTTTTACGAGCCACCGCCCAAAGCGAGGGGCAGTGCAGCTCAAAAACGCCTCTTTATTGTGTTTCCTTTTCAATTGTACCACACGCCGGCGGAAAAGTCAATCTTTACGCTGCGTGCTTATTTCATGAACTTTTCCTTCGCCTCGGCGAGCTTTTCGATGAAAATGCGGTCAAGCTCGGTCAGGCGGTAGTCGTGACGGCGGATGAGCACGTCCTTGTACACCTTTTTGTTCGCGTTGACGCGCTTTTGAACGAGCTCGAAGGATGACAGCAGCTTTTCCGATATCGGAGATACCCACATGAAGGTATTCGGCACGCTTGACAGTATCTCAAACTGGCTTGAGCGGTCGAAGACGTATATCCTCTTGTCGACATATTCGGAGAGCTCCGCCTTCTTTACGTCAATGAGCGGAAGCGAGGGTACGTAGGGGTCGCCGTGGATGACCTCGATGTAATCGGACAGCTCCTTCGGCGAAATGCTGTCGCATTCGGCGAGCGGGTGGTTTCGCGAGAGCAGCAGCACGTAGGAAAACTCAGTTATCGTCTCGTAATCGAGGTGCTTTTCGTCGAACATCGAGCAGAAGTATTTCTCGAACGCCGACTGATAGCGGATGATGCCGAGATTGTAGTCCTCGCGGACAACGTTGTTTATCGTCCGCATGGAGTTCGTTTCCTTATAGAATATGTCGGCTGGGGTGTCCGTTTTTATGTGCTTTGCAAATTCGGAAAAGGCGTAGGATATGTATGTGGTGCGGGGAGCACAGACGGAGAAATACTGCTTGCCCGTCTTGCCGTTGCGGTAAAGCTCCTCGATGGCGTCGACCTGCGAGATGATGGGCTTCGCATATTGCAGAAATTCCTCGCCCTCCGGTGTTACGGTAATGCCCTTCGAGGTGCGGCGGAATATCGTGATACCGAGGCTCTCCTCAAGCTCCTTTATCGCACGGCTGAGATTCGGCTGTCCCATATAAAGGTTCTGCGCCGCGCGGCTTATCGACTTCGTCTTCGAAATCTCGACCGCGTATTTTAGGTGAAGAATGTTCATACTGTCGTCCCGCCTCGCTTTCAGACTGTGTTTATATAATTATAGCACGTAAATGCCGCATATGCAAGAGCCGAGCGCATCGGCTCTGTGAAAGACGGGAATATTTCGCACCAAGTGAGCCGAAACACCTTGAAAAATACCGCGCGTCGGGTTATAATGTAGCTGTACGATATAAAGTGGGATGTTACGGCGCGAGGAGACACAATATGAATAAGACTGTAAATATGACACACGGCTCGCCGCTTCGGCTGATGCTGCTTTTTGCACTTCCGCTCATGGCTGGAAACGCCTTTCAGCAGATGTATATCGTCGTCGACACGGCAATAGTCGGACGCGGCGTCGGACTGTCGGCGCTTGCCGCACTCGGAACGGTCGACTGGCTGAACTGGATGTTTATCGGTATCGCTCAGGGCTTCACGCAGGGCTTTTCCGTTAAGATAGCGCAGAAATTCGGAGAGGGCGACACGGACGGCGTGTGTCACAGCGTCGCTCAGAGCTTCAGGCTGTCGGCAATTACCGCGCTTATCGGCGTCGTTTTCGCACAGCTCGCGCTGCCGCTGTTTTTGTATGTGCTGCGCGTCCCGGGGGAGCTTTGGGGCACGGCGGAGCTTTATTCGAGAATAATAATGGGCGGCTTTCCCGTCGTCGTGTTCTTTAACTGCTGCTCTGCGGCGCTTCGAGCCGTCGGAGACAGCCGTACACCGCTTGTTGCAATGCTCACGGCATCCGTTACCAATGTGGCGCTTGACCTTGTCACGGTGTTTCCGCTCGGCTGGGGAGTTGCGGGCGCTGCCGGTGCCACGGTATTTTCTCAGCTTGTCGCAGGTGTGATATGCGCGTGGAGAATAAACAAAACGCCGGCGCTGCGCTTTTCCCGCGAGCACTTGAGATCAGAGCGTGCGCTTGAGTGCGAGCTGATGAAAATGGGTCTGCCGATGGCTGTGAAGAATATCATAGTCAGCGTCGGAGGAATTGCGGTGCAATCCGTCGTAAACGGCTTTTCAATGAGCTTTATCGCAGGCTTTACGGCGACGAACAAGCTTTTCGGCATACTCGACATTGCGGCGATATCCTACGGCTACGCCGTGACGACCTATATCGGACAGAATTACGGCGCGCGGCATTTCGACAGAATACGCCGCGGAATGAAGACGGCGGTGCTGCTTTCGCTTGCAACGTCGGTGGTCATCGGTGTAATCATGCTGATATTCGGGCGTGAGCTGACGCTGCTGTTCATCTCGGAGAAGGATCCCGCGCTCGTTGCAGCCGCTTCCGACACCGCGTACAGCTATCTCAGCGTAATGAGCGTGTGCCTGCCGATACTGTATATGCTTTACGCCTTCATGGCGGCGCTTCAGGGGCTCGGCGACACGATAAGCCCGATGATATCGGGAATAATCGAATTCTTCATGCGCGTCGCAGTATCCCTTGCCATAGGCTTTACGGGCTTTGAAAACGGGATATTCGCCTCCGAGGTGCTTGCGTGGCTCGGAGCGACGGTGTATATGATCATCATGTATAAAAGGACAGCCTCGCGCGTCCTTGACGAAAATAAAGCATTTAACACTCTGAAAGGTGAAAAAGTATGAATATTGCAGAGCTGAAAAGAAAGAGCGAGCGCCTGACGGCTGAGACCGTTGACGCGCTCAGAAACAAGACGGTCGAGAGCACGATGTACGACAGAATGTGCGTCAGCGCCGAGGCTTCACGTCCCTACAGAAAGCTTCCAAGACCGCTTTACACCGGTAACGGAATGCTCCACCTCGCGAAGATCGTGGCAACTCCGGTCTCCCCCGACGACATCCTCGTCGGACGCGTTCCCGAGAAGCTTCTGAGCGATGAGGAGGAGCGTCATTTCTCCGAGCTGTGCCGCGAGCACGAAAACGAGGGCTTCTTCATGTGCGACTGGGGTCACACACCGCTCGAGTGGGAGGAGATAATGCGTATCGGCATTTCCGGGTACGTTGAGAAGAGCGAAGCGGAGCTTCTCCGACGCCGCGAGGCGGGAGATGACGAAAAGCGTATCAATGCGCTCGAGTGCATGAACCTCGTACACCGCGCCTACCGCCTTTATATCGAGCGCTACGCAGACGCTGCGGAGCAGGCGGGGCTTTGCGAGAGCGCGGAGCTGTGCCGCGCCATAGCACACCGTCCGCCCGAGAGCTTTGCGGAGGCAATGCAGCTCGTGCTCCTTATCGGACTGATGTTCTCGGCATACTCCTGCGTGGTCAATGCCACAATGTGTCTCGGCAGAATGGACGACTATCTCCTGCGCTTTTATAAGCACGACATCGAGTCGGGTGTCCTTACCGAGGAGGCTGCGGGCTACATAATCGACGACTTTTACTGCAAGTGGTCGCTCCCCATCGGACGCGGCGAGCATCAGATGAGCTGGCGTGACGGAAACGAGACGGGCTGGACGAGAAACCCGATGTACGACTCGCCGACCTACATCATCCTCGGCGGCTATTCGCATCACGGCGACTGCAACGAGAACCCGCTGACGCGGCTTTTCCTCGAAAGGATAAATCCTCGCTTTGAGAACCCCGTGCTCGTCTTCAGACGCACCGAGAATGTGCCGGACGGGCTTTGGTCACTCGTTTGCGACAAGCTTCGCGAAAACTCGTCGCTCCTCGTTTACAACGACGAGACGATGCTCAAGGCTATGGAATTCGCGGGAGTGGAGCACGACGACGCGATCAACTACACGATCCACGGCTGCAACTGGCCGGACCTTCAGGGACTCAATACATATTGCACCGTCGGCGGACCGCTTGCCTCGTTTATAATGAAGAGCATCTTCGGCGAGGACGGCAGACCCACGGCGCGCTTTGAGTCCATCGACGACATATATAAAAAGCTCGGCGACGATTACCGCGCGTATGCGAAAGGCGAGCACGAGAAATGGCGCAGACCGAGCGAGGGCACACGTACCTCGGAGGATATAAAGTGCGCCGACGCCTTCAAGGCGGGCTGCATCGAGAACGCGACAAGCGGAATCTGGGGCACGAAGTATCACTTTATCCTTCACAAGATACGCCACATCGGAAGCGGTGCGGACGTTATGGCGGCGCTTGACGACGTGCTCTTCGGTGACTCTCCCGTGCCGATAGACACGCTTGCAGACGCGCTTGCCGCAGACTTCGAGGGATACCACGATATTCTCATCCGCTGTCAGAATGCGCCGAAGTACGGTCACGACGACGAGAGAGCGGACGCGCACGCCTCGCGCCTTGTAAATATGCTGTGCGACATCGTGCGCGAGGAGTCGATAGACCCGGCGACCGGTGAATTCTTCGTTCACGCGCCGTGCGTTGCGATCACAGACATGTTCTACGTCGAGGAGGGCGAGCAGCTCGGTGCGACGCCCGACGGACGCCGTGCGAAGGCGCCCTTCTCTGAGAATCTTTCTCCCTCGCGCGGACAGTACCGCTCCGTCACTGCAATGATGAATTCCGTAACGAAGCTTCCGTTTGACAAGATAGCCTCCGGCGCGCTGAATATCCGCCTGCCGCGCTCGCTCGTCGAGGGAGACGAGGGACTTGAGCGGCTTTGCACGCTTCTTGACGTGTACTTTAAGAAGGGCGGAATGCAGGCGCAGCTCAGTATTACCGATGTAAACGAGCTGCTCGAGGCGCAGAAGAAGCCCGAGGACTACAAGGATCTTATGGTGAGAATAACCGGCTACAGCGCCGTATTCGTCGACATGTCGCGCTCCGCACAGGACGAGGTCATCGCACGTGAAAGATAATAAGGCATGCTGGATATGGAATTTCAGCGATTTTGAGATATACCACGCGATGAAGGTGCATACGCGCCGAGAGGAATATTCACTCCGGGTGCCGCCGATATTCAAGGTAAGCCGTCCGTCGTTCAGCGCGCTTTTCAAAAAGAGCTTTACAAGTGAGCGTGGCGGCAGCATGACCGCGCATATGTGCGGCGTCGGCCGTGTAAGCCTTGACGGCGAGTACTTCGGTGCGGAGAGGGAGATACGCTTTGCACCGGGTGAGCACACGCTCGAGGTCACCGTGATGAACGAGTCGGCATTTCCAGCGTTGCTTATCGAGGGCGATGTCTGCACGGACGCCACGTGGGAGAGCTGCCCGCTCAATTGGGTGTTCGCGCCCGTGGGCTATGACATGTCCTTCACCTCACCCGACGCGCCGCCCGATGTGTTTCCCTTCGAATACGAGGAGCACCGTCCGAGGACGGTGACACCGCTGCCGCACGGCAGGCTTTACGACTTCGGTGAGGAGCTGTTAGCGTCTCTCGAAATAACCGGTGCGCCGACGTCTCGGCTTGTTGTCAGCTACGGCGAGAGCGCCGAGGAGGCGTGCGAGATCGCGGAGGCTGTGCTTCGCGAAACGCTTGTCGGTCAGCGCGAGTATAACCTTTACACGCGCGCGTTCAGATATGTGTATATCGAGGGCGAAGCAGACGCACTTTCGCTCGTCGCGCAGCACGAATATCTCCCGCTCAAGCGCCGCGGCAGCTTTTCGTGCTCGAATGAGCTTTACAACAGCATATACAGCGCAGCGGAGCGCACCTTTCACCTGAACTGCCGCGAGGCGTTCCTTGACGGAATTAAGCGTGACCGCTGGATATGGTCGGGAGATGCCTTCCAAAGCGCACGTATAAACGAATATCTTTATGCCGACGACGCGATAGTGCGCCGCACGGAGACCGCGCTTGTCGGCGCGCCGCCGTTTGACTCGCATATTAACAAGATAGTCGACTACAGCCTGTACTTTATTATCGGGCTGTACGAATATTACATGGCTTACGGAGACGCGGAGTATATCGGGCGAATGTACGCTCGCGCCGTTGAGGTCATCCGCTTCTGCGAGGGCAGGCTGAACGACGACGGCTTCATCATCGGCGTCGGGAACGACTGGGTGTTTGTCGACTGGGCTGACATGGATAAGGACGGAGCCGTCTGTGCCGAGCAGCTGCTGCTTTCGGAGGCATATCGCGTAATGTCGCTGATGGCTCGTGTGGCGTGCGCCGACGGGGAAGCGGAATTTTCGGAAAAGCACCGAGCGCTTGCCGAACGGATCGACCGCTTTTTCTGGCGCGAGGAGCTTGGCGCGTACATCGACACCTACGAGTCCGGACGCGAAAGCGTGACGCGGCACGCCAATATTTTCGCCGTGATGTTCTCGCACGTCTCGTCTGAGCGTGCACGTATTATCGAGCGCTCGGTGTTTGACAATGACGCGATACCGATGATCACGACGCCGTATTTCAAGGGCTACGAGCTCGACGCCTACGGCAAGCTCGGAAGACTTGACCGGATCGAGCATGAGCTTGACACGTATTGGGGCGGCATGATAAGGCTTGGTGCTGCGACGGTGTGGGAGGAATTCGACCCGACGAAAAGCGGCGTTGAGCATTATTCGATGTACGGAGGCAAGTATCAGAAGTCGCTGTGCCACGCCTGGGGCGCGGGACCGATTTACCTTTTCGGCAGGTACTACCTCGGAGTTTATCCGACCTCACCGGGATATGAGACCTTCGCGGTAGAGCCGAAGCTCGGAGGACTGCGTGAGCTTTCGGGCAGCGTGTATGCCGGAGGCGCCGAGGTACGGGTAGCTGCTGACGGCGAATATCTCAGCGTTTTTGCAAAGCGCGCTGGCGGCGTGCTCATCTTCGGCGGTGAGCGGAGAGTGCTCGAGCCGGGCGTCGAAATTAAGATAAAGCTATAACGCACTCGGGGCTGTGTCACAGCCCCGAGCTTTTTATGCTGTCTGCCTTTTCTTCATACGACGCCAGCAGACAAAGCCGTACAGGTCGCACACGAGAAACACCGTAAAGCACACGGTAACGCTGATGTACGACGTGTTTTCAAGCGATGCCATCGTCCACAGCACGATGAGGACGATGTCGTTTGCAGCGTATGCCAACGCATAATACGGGCTTCGCCTTGCCGTCAAGTACACAGCAAGAAAGCTCGTGACGACGGAAACTGTGCTCGGGATAATATTCGCCGTGCCGAGCGCACGCAGGATAAAGTAGAAAACGGCTGTCACGGCGCACGTGAGAAGCGCGGCAAATACGCATTCTGCGCGGGAGAGCGAGCCGACGGCTACCTCGCTCCGACCGTTATCGCCTTCGCCGGTGTAAGGGTGACGAACCCACGCGATAAGCGAAAACAGTGCCATGGGAGCCGTCATTGCAAGGTAGGTCAGCATCTCGCCGTAATACGAAAAGCCGTAGGAAATTATGCCGTAGAGGATGCTGAACACCACCATGAGCAGCTGACCGACGGCGTCGCCCTTTGCCGTGAAGATAAGCGAGGTCACGCCGATAAGCGACGCTGCAAGGGTCAGCATGTCCTTGCGCGCGAACAGAAGGAATACCGCGCATATGAGCACGCATGAGACAGACCAGAGCACAAGCTCGAAGCGCGAAAAGCCGGAAAGATGTTTTTTCATTTTTACTCCTTTGCTTGCCTATGGTGAGAAGTAAAAAAGCATCCGCGGCGTACCTTCTGAGACCTAACGGTACGCGGCAGATGCTTTCGCATTTCTCTACCCGGTGGCAGAGCATTATTCGGTTTGATACATGCGGTATTGTACCACAATCCCGCAATTTTTGCAAGGGCTTTCACTGAAAAACTCAGTATTCGATGAGAAAAGCTCGGCATGGCGCGCCGTCAGCGCCCTCGAGACACAGCGGGGCGCAGGAGAGAAAATACGCGCCCTCCGCGATGCTGTCAAGGCGAATTCCCTCAAGCAGCACAGCTCCCGCGCCGAGAAGCGTCATGTGGACCTCGCGCGGCGCGTCGGCGGGGCCGACCGTTTGTGCTTCATTGCCGATAAGGAGCACCTGTGCGTCTGCAAAGACTCTTGCGGCGTCTGCGGTCACGGTCAGCTCTCCCGCAAGGAGAATACGCTGCGCGCATTCTGCGTCTGCTGCTTCGGCTGCTGCGAGTATTTCGCGTGCCGCGTCGGCATCAATATCGCCGCATCCTCGCGCGACATAAGCCTTGCCGACGAATACCTCGAGCGGGAGCTCATCAACAGCACGCCCGTCGTTTATAAAATGACGCGGTGCGTCGATATGCGTGCCGTTGTGCGCGCACATTGAAAGCGCGGTGAGGTTGCACATGTCTCCGCGCTCTATCGACAGGATGCTGTCCTTTAGCGGCACGGGATCTCCGGGGAATACCTTGCCGGAAAAGACGCCCTGAGAGATGTCGTAAAGCTTCATTCCGCCTCACCTCCGTCGCGGAGAATATTGAGAGTATAGCTGCCCGTGCAGCTCGTTTTGTAGCGCGTGAAGACGAGCGTGACCTCAAGCGACTCGACAGACGAGCCGTTTATCCTTTCGAGCAGAGCGGCGCTGTCGGCGAATTCGACTGCGGTGTATGAGTCAAGCATTGGCACGCAGCTTGAAATTACCGCGTCAAGCTGCGACTGACCGGCAGCTTCAACCTCCCCGCCGTCGTCAGCCTTGCCGAGTGACAGCGTAAGTGAGAGCTCAGTCGGCGCGAAGCTCGTAAAGAAGCTGTCGAAGGCTGTGCAGAGCCTTACTGCTACTGCGGCGCATTCGGCGCGGGACGCGTATTTTGCGGGGTTGTAGAAGCCGTTCTCGTCTCCGCCGATAAATCCGGCAAGGCGAAGCTGCTCAAGCTGAGGGCGTGCCCACTTGGCAATGTCGGAGGCGTCGGCAAACTTGTCGATGAGCGGCGCGGCGCTGTCGGAGACATAGCCGACAAGGTCGCAGAGTCTGACGAGCATTACGGCAAGCTCCTGGCGGCTGAGCGGTGCATTCGGAAGAAAGCTGCCGTCGGTGTAGCCGTTGACAATTGAGTTTTCCGCCGCCCAGCCAATGTACGGTGCGCACCAGTCGTCGGCGGCGACGTCGGTGAAGCGGTCGGCAGCTGTACCGCATTTTGCGAGCTCTTCGTCCGAGACTGCCGCAATGCGTGTGAGCATCGTTACGAATTCGGCGCGCGTCATGACGGCCTTCGGTGCAAAAACGGTCGGTGAGCGACCGTCCATGACGCCTCGTGCGCTGATTGCCGCCACGTCGGCGTAATACCAGTCGGACTGCGCGACATCCTCATACCCCGTCTCCGCAGCCGAGACAGTGAAGGTAAGGCACGAAATGCAGAGTGTGGCGGTGATAAATACAGCAAGAATCTTTTTCATATTACTCTCCGAAAAAAAGCAGACCGCAACGATTAGGTGCGGTCTGCAACGGTTGATTATTTCGACTTAAGGAACATATCAAGCTGCATGTAGAGCGTATCTACAACAGTTTCGGTAGGCTCCTTGCTTCTGAGACCTGATACTGTGAGGTTTTTAATAAGGTCTCTCTGCATCTGAGACGCTACGGAATTGAAATCATTCGCGCTTGCCGCATTGAGCTCCTGAAGCTTTGTCTTTGTGAGAGTTGCAAGAGTCGTGAAGTTCTTTGCGTTATCTGCTGTTACATACTCGAAGCGGAAGTAGGGGTTGAGCACGCAGTCGATATTCTGCTGCATGGAGTGCTCCCAATAGGACTTGCCTACGCCCTCTGCGGGATATGTAAGATAAACGTTACCGGTGTCTACAATGTTCATCTTGTAGTCTGTGGAGATTACCTTAACGGTATCCTCGCCGTCAGCGGTAGTGTCAGCCTTCCAATGTACGCCCTCAACACCGTACTGGAGAACTGTTCTCATTGTCTCGTCTGTGTTGAGATATGTGATGATCTCCATAGCGCGGGAAACATCCTTGGAGTATTTGCTGACGCAGAATACGGACTCGAATACATCCTCCTCGGTCGCAACAGGTACGCCGTGGGTGTATACGTAGTAGTCTTCCTCGTACTTTTCGATATCTGTGTGGTCACCGCTTACGACGCCTACTGCGAACTCCTCGTTGTCCTCAAGGCTGCCGTTGCCGATGTAGCCTGCGGCACCGAGTCTCTTCATCATACCGAGAACACGTGTGTACTGTGTTCCTGCAAGAGCCGAGGGAAGAAGCTCCTCAGCCGTAAGGAGCTCGGGTGTGGTCGAGGTGAGCTGCGCGCAGAGCAGTGAGGGCTCTGCACCGAGAGAGAAGTTGCCGTCGCCGTTAAAGAATATCATATTGGCTGCCTGGCACTCGCCGAGAAGGGGAGTGACGCCGTTGAGGCTTGCGTTTCCGCTTGCCTTAAGTGCGCCCATGTCACTGATAAAATCTTCGCAGGCTGTGAGAGAGGTAAGCTCCTCGGGACTGTAGCTCCACTCGTCAACAAGACGCTTGTTAACAAGGAGGAACTGATACTCGCCGAGCTGATGGTTGTTCGGGATACCGTAAAGGCCGTCAATGTCAGCCATATCAAGGAAATGCGGGTAGATGTAAGAAGAAAGCTTCTTACCGATATCGGACATCTCGGAGTCAAGCGACTGAACGAGACCCTCGTCAATATAGTTAAGGTATTCGTCGTAGCCCTTTACGAGGAATATGTCAAGCTGGTCATCCTCGACTGCGGGATAGATCGTAACGCTCTGACCGTACTCGTCGACCTTGGTCTCAGCCTCGAACTCGGTCTCCTCGACGTTTTCCTCTTCCTCAACGACAGTGTCTGTGGCAACGATACCGGAGTGGATATTGTCGACTCTCTCCTTCTCGGCGTCGGCCTTAGCCTGCTCCTGAGCCTTTTTAACGTCGTCAATGCTGAGAAGCTTATCCTCGATAGCCTTGGCATACTCAGCCTCGGAGATCGCGTGAAGCTCGATCGCAGTATCGTATTTTGCCGTGGTGAGCTTGTTAAGCTCCGCCTCGACAAGCTTTATAGCCTCGTCGGATGTGCTCTCGTCCGTGGGAAGCCACAGCGAAAGCGTCATGGGATAACGAACGACCTCGGTGTCGGCTACCGCCTCCTCCGAATCGGTTGCCGTTTCTCCGCAGCCGGTAAGTGTCGGCACGAGAAGCATGGCAAGGCACATGACTATGCACAAAAATTTCTTCATTATCGGGAATCCTCCTAAGAATATATGTACCTCGGTACATCTGCATATTATTCCGAAAATATTATACACCGCAACGGCATATTTGTCAAGACGTTTTGCGCTTTTGAGCACGTCTCGAGAGCCGTTTGCACTGAATTTGCGGTGCATGAAAGCAAGTGCTTGATGTTTTGCACAAAAAGCGCTTGCGTTTTTTGTTTATATCGCCGAACAGCGCTTCGGTGTCAGTTGAGGTAATCCTTCAGCTTCTTCGAGCGTCCGGGGTGGCGCATCTTGCGGAGCGCCTTTGCCTCTATTTGGCGAATGCGCTCGCGGGTGATATTGAACTCACGTCCGACCTCCTCGAGCGTTCGCGGTCTGCCGTCGTCGAGCCCGAAGCGAAGCTTCAGCACAAGCTCCTCTCGAGGTGTCAGCGTCGACAGCACTCCCGCAAGCTGCTCGCGAAGCAGCTGGAAGGTCGCCGCGTCCGCGGGAGCCGTTGCCTCGTTGTCTGGGATAAAGTCTCCGAGATGGCTGTCATCCTCCTCGCCGATCGGTGTTTCGAGGGAGACGGGATCCTGCGCCGCCTTCAGAATTTCGCGTACCTTTTCGGGGCTTATTCCGATGCGCGCGGCAATTTCGTTGTACGTCGGCTCGCGACCGAGCTCCTGAAGGAGCTGACGCGACTCACGCGAGACCTTGTGGATGGTTTCGACCATATGAACGGGGATCCTGATGGTGCGTGCCTGGTCGGCGATGGCGCGTGTTATCGCCTGACGTATCCACCAGGTGGCATAGGTCGAAAATTTGTAGCCCTTTGTATAGTCGAATTTTTCGACTGCCTTCATGAGACCGAGGTTGCCCTCTTGGATAAGGTCGAGTATGTACATGCCCTTGCCGACATAGCGCTTTGCTATGCTGACGACAAGTCGCAGGTTCGACTCGACAAGCTCATTCCGTGCGGCCTCGTCGCCGTCCTTCAAAAGACGTGCGAGCTCTGTCTCACGCTCGGACGAGAGAAGCGGGATCTTGCCGATATCGCGAAGATACATCCTTACCGGGTCATCGACGGCAAGCCCCTCCTGAGTCAGAATGGCGTCCATGCTTTCGGCTGAGACATCAGCCTCGCCGATATCGCCGACATCTGTCTGTGACATAAGCTCACCGACATCGGAAATGTCGGCTATGTCAAAGTCATCGCCAAAGAGGTCTGACGGAGTGTCCTCCGACTCGAGCGCATGTGTCGGATCGGCAAAGCCGTCGGACACGTTGAGCTCCGATTCCAATGAGGAATTATCAAGGATCATACACTATCCCTACCTTTCATCCCGGCGCTGTACCGAGGGGTGTGGAAATTATGCTTTAGTTTTCGTTAAGGAAGCCGCGAAGCACCTTCGAGCGGCTCTGATGGCGGAGCTTGCGGAGAGCCTTCGCCTCGATCTGACGGATACGCTCACGGGTAATGTTGAATTCGCTTCCGACCTCCTCGAGAGTACGCGGTCTGCCGTCGTCGAAGCCGAAGCGGAGCTTGATCACCATTTCCTCGCGGGGCGAGAGCGTGTGTAGCACGCGGTCGAGCTGCTCCTTGAGAAGCTGGAACGACACAGCCTCCGCAGGTGTGGGAGAGGAGTCGTCCTGGATAAAGTCGGACAGATGGGTGTCCTCCTCCTCGCCGACGGGAGTCTCGAGCGATACGGGCTCCTGCGCTGTCTTTATTATCTCGCGGACCTTCTCGGCGTTCATGCCGAGCTTTGCGGAGATCTCGTCAATTGTAGGCTCACGGCCGAGCTCCTGGAGAAGCTGACGCGAGGTGCGCGAGACCTTATGTATGGTCTCGACCATGTGAACGGGAATTCTGATGGTGCGTGCCTGGTCTGCGATGGCACGGGTGATGGCCTGACGAATCCACCAGGTAGCGTAGGTCGAGAACTTATAGCCCTTGGTGTAGTCGAACTTGTCGACTGCCTTCATCAGACCGAGGTTACCTTCCTGGATAAGGTCGAGGAAGAATATTCCCTTACCGACGTAACGCTTTGCGATGCTGACGACGAGTCGGAGGTTCGCCTCAACGAGCTCGTTCTTCGCCTTTTCGTCACCCTCGGCGATAAGCTCGGAGAGCCGCTGCTCACGCTCCTGCGAGAGAAGCGGAATGCGTCCGATATCCTTAAGGTACATTCTGACAGGGTCGTCTACCGCAACTCCCTCGTCAGAGAGGAGCTTTTCGATATCGCCGTTCATGTCGTCGGAGGTGATGATGTCATCCTTGACCTCGGGATAATCGATCTCGATGCCGCCCGCCTCGAGCATTTCGCAGAGGTTGTCGTACTGGTCGTTGTCAAAACCGCTTTGCTCTGCAATCTTGAGTACGTCTGTCTCGCTTACGGTGCCTTTTTCTCTTGCGCTTTCGATAAGCTGTTCAATAGTCGCTTTTTCTGTGTTCATAGATCTCCGTTTTCCGCATAATGTGCTTTGCTGTTGCTTGTGGTCTTATATAAAATTCCGTCATTGACGGTCATTTTCCGTTATTTCTTTTGCTTTTGATAAGCTCCTCGAGGGAAAGCTCCGCCTTCGGAGCGTTTTCCTTTTTCATTGCCCTTACGAGCGTGGCATATGCGTCGGCTCCGTTTGAAAGCCCGCGTCGTGCGTTTTGAACGGCGACGGCGCGCGAGAGCTCGTCCGTGGTAAGGTGTGCCGAAAGAATACTCAGAGAGAACGTGTCGTGCTGCGCCTCGTCGGCGATCACAGTGAATATCTTGCTGCCGAGCGATGTGGCGAAGTCGTCCGCCGTGAGCGTCACGCCGTCGACCGGCTGAGACACGTATTCCGGGTGGAGCAGCAATATTCCGAGCAGCTCCTCCTCGACGCGTGCGGCGCGCGGGCGCTTGGCGTAATCGGGATTGACTCGGTCGGACAGCCCCGAGGTAATACGGATAAGCTCCTCTGTTTGTCGGTGGCGGTCGAGTGCGGCGCGCTTTTTTATCATCCGCTCGGTATCGAGTCGCACGCTTCTCGGGTCGAGCCCGAGCGCGTCGGCGGTTTTTTTGATGTAAATATCTCGCTCTATCTGCGAGTAGAGCATGGAAATTTCGCGGCACAGCTCATTGGCGGCACGCACCTTTTCGTCGGCGTTTTCGAGGTTGTATTTCGCCACGACGCCCTCGATCACGTAATCAAAGCGCGAGCGGCTTTCGCCGAGCAGGCGTCTGAACGCCTCGCGCCCGAATTTCTTGATGAATTCGTCCGGGTCCTTCGCGTCTCGCATGACAAGTATGCGCGACTCGACTCCCGCCTCCTCAAGAAGCTTCACGGCGCGGTCTGCCGCTTTTTTGCCCGCTTCGTCGCCGTCGTAGGCAAGTATCGCCTTCGATGTATAGCGCTTGATAATGCGCGCGTGCTCCGAGGTGACGGCGGTGCCGAGCGTTGCCACGGCATTTGTGAAGCCTGCGCTGTGCATGGCGATGACGTCCATGTAGCCCTCGCAGAGAATAAACGCCTCCTCACTTGAATTCTTTGCGAAATTCAGCGCAAAAAGCGTCTTGTTCTTGCGGAAGGCGGCAGTCTCCGCGGAGTTCAGGTATTTCGGCTTCGAGTCGTCGAGGACGCGTCCGCCGAAGGCGACGATATTTCCCGACACGTCTATTATCGGGAACATGACGCGGCCGCGGAAGGTGTCGTATATGCCGCGCTCGCCCTGTGTACACAGCCGTGCGGCGACAAGCTCGTCGTCGGAATAGCCGAGTGAGCGCATGTGGCGGTGCAGCGCATGCCAGTCGAGCGGCGCGTAGCCGAGACCGAAATGCTTGACCGTCGCGCTGTCGAGCGCGCGCTTGCCGATAAAATACTGCCTTGCCGGCGCACCGATGCTCTCGTCAAAGAGCATAGCTCTGAAAAATCGGGCGGCGTCGCGGTTCATCTCGAGGATACGAGCGCGACCGGGACCGGTATCCGTCTTTTCGGAGAAGGCGTTGTCGGGCAGGGTAATGCCCGCGCGGCGCGCGAGAAATTCGACGGCTGAGACATAGTCGAGGTTTTCCTGGCGCATTATGAAGCTGATGACATCGCCGCCGGCGCCGCAGCCGAAGCAGTAGAAGCTCTGGGTGTCCTTGTAAACGACGAAGGACGGAGTTTTCTCGCTGTGAAAGGGGCACAGACCCTTAACATTCGAGCCTGCCCGCTTTAATGTTATGTATGACGATATAACGTCCTCGATGTCGCATCGGTAACGGATGTCTTCGATTATGCTGCTTGGTATCATTTCCGTCCTCCGAGGCTATGAGTCATACTTCTCCCGGCGCTTGCCAGACATTCGGGATAAAGAGCTCCTTAAAGAGATTGATGGCGTATCTGTCCGTCATGCTCGATACGTAATCGCATACGCACCGCTTGACGCTTTCGTGTGCGAGCTCGTCGCGGTACACGCCGGGCATGCGCTCCGGGTCGTGTTCGAAATATTCAAAGAGCCGGAGCAGCAGAAGCTTTGCCTTTGTCTCCTCCTTTTTTGCCTCCGAATTTCTGTAGACCCTGGCAAAGAGAAAGTCGCGCAGCTCGTCCGTTGCCTGTCCGATCTCGTCGGTCATGCGTATTATATCCGAGTCGCGGCTTGCCTCAATGACAGAGGAGACCATCGTGTTAATGCGCGTGCCGTGGGTCTCTCCGAGAGTCTTTCTCAGCGGCAGCGGAATATCCGTGTCCGCGAGTATTCCCGCGCGGCAGGCGTCGTCGATATCGTGATTAATGTAGGCGATCCTGTCGGCGAAGCGCATGACGGCTCCCTCGAGAGTCGCCGCGGTGTTGTTGCCGGTGTGGTTGACGATAGCGTCGCGCACCTCAAAGGTGAGGTTAAGCCCGCGACCGTTGTTTTCAAGCTTTTCGACGACTCGCAGGCTTTGCTTATAATGCGTAAAGTCCGGCGAGTAGCATTGCTGCATGACAAGCTCTCCCGCGTGACCGAAGGGCGTGTGACCGAGGTCGTGCCCGAGCGCCCCCGCCTCGCAGAGGTCTTCGTTGAGCATCAGCGCGCGGGCAATTATCCGCGCTATCTGAGCGACCTCGAGCGTGTGGGTGAGCCGCGTTCTGTAATGCTCGCCCTCGGGAAGCAGGAAGACCTGCGTTTTATGCATCAGCCGTCTGAAGGATTTCGAATGGATTATCCTGTCGCGGTCGCGCTGAAACTCCGTGCGGTTCACGCACGGATCAAGCTCGAGGCGTCGACCTCTTGTGTTCTTTGTAAGAAAGGCGCGGGGAGAAAGCGTCTTCTCCTCTCTTTCGTAGAAGATCTCGCGGACTGTCTTCGGTGAAGCTGACGGCATATTAAATCACTCCCAATGTGCCACGCACAGCGGACATAATTTCAAGTTGTACTCTATAATATACGCAAAATAATATACGCAAAAACTTCTTTTTTTACTTTTTTATGTCGATTTTTCGCAGACGGAGGGTGACATCAAGCATCTTCGGTCGGCTGCGACCGCCCGTCATGTCGCATATTGTCGCGACGAGTCTGTCGGCGTCTGCGCTCGGAACGAAGAAGCGTGCCGTGACCTCCTCGCCGAATTCGGTATCGTCCTCGGGAATGCCTTCGTTTTTGAGCATTGCCGTCAGGCGCTGATATTCGGAGTAGCCGACTGTGGTGCAGAGCTCGGTAAAGCTCTCGTAGACGGCAAAGCCCGCGCATTCTATCGCGCTGCGGGCAGCGGCGGCGTAGGTTCTCGCGAGTCCCGCCGTGCCGAGCAGGGTCCCGCCGAAATAACGCGTTACCACAACGCACAGGTCGTCCGCTCCGCAGGTCTTCAGTGCATTGAGCGTCGGATATCCCGAGCTGCCCTGCGGCTCACCGTCGTCGCTGCAACGTGCGACGGCTCCGCCGTTTATATGATAGGCGTACACGTTGTGCGTCGCGTCGGAATATTTCTTCTTCATCTCGGCGATGAAGGCATGCGCCTCGGCTTCGCTCGTCACGGGCGCGGCATGTCCGATAAAGCGTGATTTTTTCTCGATGATCTCGGCATCCGCACGCTGATACAGCGTTATTTTGCCGACGTTTGCGCTGTCTGTCATATACTCCTCCGAGCAGTGTTATTCTTCGGTGATATAGCGCGAGAGCTTGCCGTAAAGGCGCTCGTCGAGCGTTGCCGTGACGTCCATTCCGTCGGGTGTGTAGTCGACCTCGACGCTTTCGGCATTCGAGTAGATCTCATTGAGCACGCCTCCCGCGGACATGGGCAGCTTCAGCTTAACTCTGTGCTTGCCCTGACCGAGAGCGCATTCGAGAGCCGTTACAAGCTCGTCGCAGCCCTCGCCGGTCGCGGCGGAGATCATAACAGCCGTGCTGTCGCGAAGGCTCGCTGCGGCGCCTCTGATCTCGGTGCTGTCAATTCGGTCGCATTTGTTCAGCACGTACAGCTTCGGCTTGTCCGCGGCACCGAGCTCCTCGAGCAGCTGCTCTGTCACACGAAGCTGACCCTCGAGCTCGCTGTCCGAGGCGTCGAGGATTATAAGCAGCAGGTCGGAATACACCGCCTCCTCAAGTGTCGAGCGGAACGCCTTTATAAGATGGTGCGGCAGATTGCGGATAAAGCCGACAGTATCTGTCAAAAGCAGCTCGGAGCCGCTCGGCAGAGCAAATTTTCTCGTTGTTGTGTCGAGCGTGGCAAAGAGCTTGTCCTCGGCAAGTATGCCCGCCGAGGTCAGGCGGTTCAGCAGCGTGGACTTGCCCGCATTCGTGTAGCCGACAATGGCGACGCGCTTCATGCCGCTGCGCTCTCTCGAGCGTCGGATGACCTCACGCGTGCGAGCAACGTTTTCAAGCTCCGACTCAAGGGCTGCGATCCTCGAGCGGATGCGTCTGCGGTCGAGCTCGAGCTTTGTTTCGCCGGGACCGCGTGAGCCGATGGCACCGGAGGCAGCACCTCCGAGACGCGACATTTCGCGACCGTGACCGACAAGTCGCGGAGCGGTGTATTTGAGCTGTGCGAGCTCTACCTGAAGCACGCCCTCCGCGCTTTTTGCGTGAGCGGCGAAGATATCGAGGATGAGCATGCTGCGGTCGATGACCTGAACCTCGCGCGATATCGCGTCCTCTATCGCCTTGATCTTTGATGGGGAAAGTTCGCAGTCGAATACGACAAGCTCCGCCTCGAGCGAGTCGCAAAGGCTCGACAGCTCCTCGCATTTGCCGCGTCCGAGCACCGTTCGGCAGTCCGGAGTATCGCGAATCTGAGTTACGGAGGCAACGCACACGGCACCCGCCGTGTCGAGCAGTCTCTCGAGCTCCGCCATGCTTGCCGCGGCGCTCTCCGCCTCGCTTGCGGGGTATACCGAGCAGATGACGGCTTTTTTCATATTTAATTCGTCGTTCATACAAAACCTCCGAACAGAGAGAAAAAGTCGGACAGGATGCGGACTGTGACCCGCTGATCCTGCCCGACGAAGTTACGGACAAACAGTTCGAAATTATTTACCGCTCATCTGAAGACGCTTCTTGAACTTATCGACTCTTCCGCCGACGTCAACAAACTTCTGCTTACCGGTAAAGAAGGGGTGGCACTTGGAGCAGATGTCAACACGGATCTCGCCGTTTGCATCACCCTTGGTGGAACGTGTCTTTACAGTCTCACCGCAAGCGCAGCGGATCGTAACCTCTTCATAATTAGGATGGATTCCCGACTTCATATTTATCACCTCATTCAAGCTTTTTTACTCATGTATCGATGATTATATCATATCCGCGATGCTTTTGCAAGAGTTTTCGGAAAAAAACTTTGCGCTTTTCGATAATTATTTTATTCTCAGTACAAAACAGCGCGAAAAGGGCGAAAAAAACCGACGGAGCTCTGCGTCTGAGTCCGTCGGTTCGGTCTGTTAAAATAAGAGCAGGCTTGTAAGCCGGGTTCTGTACGCGTAGCGCGTGACTGCCATCTATCTGCGACACACATTGCTGTGCGCCTGATGCCACCTACAGAGTTGTCGGGCAAACAAATGATTCTGTATACGGTGTTGCTCCGGATAGGGTTTACATTTGCACGCAGTTACCTGCCGTGCCGGTGAGCTTTTACCTCGCCTTTCCATCTGTACCGGCTGAATATATCAGCTTAGGTAGGCTATTTCTGTTGCACTTTCCCGGGAGTCGCCTCCGGCGGACGTTATCCGTTATCCTGCCCTGCGGAGCCCGGACTTTCCTCATGGCGGTACCTTTCGGCATTCCGTCACGCGGCAGTCCCGCCTGCTCAGTACTTAATTATAACCGAAAAGCTGCGCTTTGTCAAGAAAAACTTACAGCTTGTAGTCCATGTAGCACTCCACGGTGTTGAGGTCATACCAGCGGAGCGTTTTGTCGTCGAAGGTAATGTAGCTGTGCGGCGACGCTTCCTTCGGTATCGACACGGAACCCGGATTGACGTAAATGTAGCCTTCGCGCTTTTCGAGTGCGGGTACGTGAGTGTGACCGCACAGGAGCACGTCGTAGCCTGCCATTTCGGGGAGTGCTCTGTGACCGTGGGTCAGCATGAGGGAATGCTTCGGCGTGAGAAGCGCCGAATACGGGCTTTCCACATTGAAATCGAGCACCATCGAGTCGACCTCCGCCTCGCAGTTTCCCTTGACCGCTACGATATATTCGCGGAGGGGATTGAGAGTTGCGATGACCGACTTCGGGTCATACTCGCGCGGCAGGTCGTTTCTCGGTCCGTGATAAAGAATATCTCCGAGAAGGACGAGCCTGTCGGCGCCCTCTGCCTTAAAGCGGTCGGCGAGAAGGCGTGCGTAATATGCCGAGCCGTGAATGTCCGATGCGATAAACAGTTTCATGATTATATCCGCCTTAAATTATCAAAGTCCGAATTTAGCCGACTTGTCGCGGAGGAAGTCTACAGCCATTGCGATATCGCTTGCGGGATCGTCTCCGACCTCGCGCTCGATCGTGAGGAAGCCGTCGAAGCCCGTCTGCTTGAGCGCGGGAAGGTAAATGTCAAAGTCGACATCTCCCTCGCCGAGCGGGAGCTCGAGGTACTTGTGACCCATCTCGAGCATTGCGGCGTGCTGCTTTGCCATCTCGTCGAGCTCGAGCTTGCCCTCAACCTTCTTCTTCAGCATAATGCCGTCCTTCGCGTGTGTGTGAACGATATACTTGCCGATGTACTTAAGTCCCCACTCGGGGCGCTCGTCCTGGCACATTACGAGGTTTGCCGGGTCGTAGTTTACGCGAACTCCGCTCGCGCCGAGCGAGTCGAGGAATTCCGCAAGCACGTCGCTGCGGTCGGTACCCGTTTCGATTGCGAATGCGGCGCCCTGTGCGTCGGCGTACTCGGCAAGCTCGCGGCATGCCGAGCGTACAAGCTCGCGCTCCTCGTCGGTTGCGTCCTCTCCGATGTGCGCGATATGAGTCGTAACTATACCGCAGCCGAGCTCGAGGGAAAGGTCGAGAATGCGCTTCGACTTATCAATGAACTCGGGGTTCTGCTCGGCGTTATTGAAGCCGTAGCCGTAATCTCCGCAAAGAGCCGAGAAAACAATGCCGTTCGAGTTTACGATGTCGAGCACCTCGCGAATGCGTGCGGGGGTCATCTTTTCGGGAGCGAGCTCTCCCGTGGTGGCAAATGCCTGGATTCCGGCAACGCCGAGGGAAGCCGCCTTTTCAACGCCTCCTCTGAAGCCGAGTCTGAAGGATTCTACCATTGCTCCGATTTTCATGCTTGTCTTTTCCTTTCGGTGTGTGTTCAATATTGATTTTATTTACTCAGCTTCTGACCGCGAATGTCGCGTCCCGTGAAGAGCAGGGGGCGAAATTCGCCGAACAGGCGGCTGGTTATTCTGTCGGCGTAGCGGCTTCGCAGCTCACCCTGCGTGAGATTTGTGCTGATGAGCGTCGAGCGCCGTCCGTTGATGCGTGAATTTAAGATATTGTAAATGCAGGACACGGTGAACTGGTTCGTTACCTCGACTCCGAGGTCGTCTATTATAAGAAGGTCTGCCGACATGAGCCGGTCCGTGCCGTCGCTTTGATAGTCGCCGCCGAAGCGCCGCTGCTCGAAGGCTCCGATAACGTCCTGTGCGCTGGCGTACACCACGTCGAAGCCGCGCTCGATCAGCGCGCGCGCAACGGCTGTGGAAAGGTGTGTTTTTCCGAGACCCGTAGAGCCGAGCAGCAGCCATGAGTCATCGCCGCCTCCCTTGAAGCTCTCGGTAAAGCCTTTCAGAAGACGCAGGTTGTTCTCCGCTGCCACTCTGTCGCGTCCCGTGTAGAAGTCAAGCGAGAAATTATCAAAGCTCTGTCGGTCGATGAGCCGTCCGAGTCCCGAGCTCTCAAAGCCGAGCCGCACAAGCTCGCGCCTCATGCATGCACACATGTCGATGCCGACGTAGCCCGTGTCCGAGCAGTGCTTGCAGGTGTATTTGATATCGAGATAGTCGTGCGGGAGTCCGTGCGAGGTGAGGATTTTTGCCTTCAGCGCGCGCAACCGCTCGTTTTCGCTGCGAATATCGGCAAGAGCTGCGCCGTCGAGCTCGTGCGAGAGCGCAGCGGACATTATCCTTGCGCCCGTCATTGAGAGGCTTCGCTCGACGGGCACAAGCTCGGGAATGCGCGCGAACGCGTCTGCCTGCCGATGCTCGTATTCGCCGATCGCGGCGCTTCGGCGCGCGGCAAGCGTTTCACGGGCACAGCGCAGATTTTCTTTACTGTAAGCCATAATAAACTCCGTTCGGCCGCACGCGGCGGCGGGATTTTAAGAATTATACGAGCGCTTCAGCGCCGCCTCGAAGAAGTCGTCCGTGTCGAAGCTCGAGCTGTCCTCGCTCTCCTTCTTTCTTTCGGCGCTTCTTGCGGCAAGGCTTGCGTCGACCTCCTCGAGTGTTTTCAGATTCGCCTTATACCAGTTCTCGAGAACTGCGTTCGCGTAATCCATCGAGGGCTCGTTTGTGTTGTTTACCGTTATCTCGTAGGCACGGCGGATTATGTCCTCTCCGTAGCAGAGCTTCGTGCTCCACGAACGGATGAATTTTTCTTCCTTTGAGGTGAGCGCACGGCGTCCGAGACCGAATATCGCGCGAACGCGGGACTCGAGCTCCGAAGCGCGCTTTATTGCGGCGAGCTCCTGCTCGAGCTCGGCATATTCCGTAATGCCGCGGTCAAAGAAGGATATCGCAAGACGCTCGATATAGCGTACCGAATTCTTCCCGATAGACGCCGCGTGGGCGAAGAGCAGCAGTATGTAGTCACCCGACAGCGCGAGGTGGTCAAGCATTCCGATGACGATATTGGTCTCGGCGGTCGTGAAGATTTTTCCGATTATGTTCTCGCAGGAATCGATGATCTCGGCGGACGCCTTGTTCTGCTCGAGAAAGGCGGCGCTTTCCTCCATCGTGTAGCCGGGAAGCTGAGAGGTGCGGCGCGAGCTCTTCTTTGCGGTGCTGTCGGACGGCTTCTTCGGCGGCTCCTTGGCGCGCTCCTTTTTCGGCGAGTCCGTTGCCGGGCCGCTTTTCGAGGCGCGGGATTTTTTCGTGCCGCGTCGCTCTATCACGAGCACGCCGCGTGCCTCCCAGGCTGCAACGGCGCTCATGAATTCACTCTCGTCCGTGCCGAGCTCCTCGGCGGCATCGGTCAGGTTGAAGTCGCCCTTTGCGAGAGCGTACAGGAGCACGGACAGCTCAAGAGAATCGGCGTCACGCAGGTGCTCGAGGACGCTTCCGGGCACGGCAAACGCCGACCGCTTGAACTCAGCTGATATTTTCATTGTTGAAGGCCTCCTTGAGCTTTACTTTTCCGTGTAAAATGTTGAAAACCTCTTGGAAAAGCGTGTTGAATTGCAAAGGGCATCTTTGAAAACTGCGGAAAACAGCCCTGTGCCCCCGACGGCGGTGCGACGCCGTGAATGTCGAATTTCCCCGCGAAATAAGGGAAAATGAGAGCTTTTGCGCTATAATGCGGATGCATATGACCGCGCCTGTTGAAAGCTTGCTTGAGTTTTCAACAGCCTGTTGAAAACACATGTTGAAAAATAGGCAAAAGTAAAATGTGAATTTCGGCAAAAACCGATATTCGATATGCAATTGCCTTAAAAATGGCAAAAATCACACGTTTTTCGTGCGTGCCGCAGCCTTGAGCGTGTTTAGATATTCCTCGGCAGCTTCGTCGGAGGCGAAGGCATTGAGCGAGGTGTCCGCGGTCAGCCCGAGCGAATACGACACCGCACCCGCGGCAGCGGTCATGGCGCCGTTATCTCCGCAGAGGGAGAGGGAGGGCACGCAAAGCTCGACTCCGAGCTTGTCGCAGGCTGCCTGCGCGGCGGCGCGAAGATGAGAATTCGCAGCGACTCCTCCGGCGAGCACGACCTGCGAGGCATGTGTCTGCTTTACGGCGTCTGTGAGCTTTTGACATATTGCGCGAACTGTGACGTCGGTGAAGGCGGCGGCGATGTCCTCCTTTACTTCGTCGGAAAGCTGCGTTCCGTCGTCGAGGCGGAGACGCTGCACGGTGGCGTGTATGTAATTGACGGCGGCGGTCTTCAGACCGCTGAAGGAAAACTCAAGCGTACCGTCGGTCATTGCGGGCGAGGGGAGTCTTATGCTTTTGTAGGTGTCGCGCGAAAAGCCCGCTGCGGCAAGCCTGTCCATGGCAGCACCCGCGGGATACGGCAGTCCCATTACCCGTCCGACCTTGTCAAAGGCCTCACCCGCCGCGTCGTCGCGGCTCGCGCCGATCTCGTTAAAACAGTGCTTTTTCACGTCGTAGAACGAGGTGTGACCTCCCGATACGACGAGCGCGAGAAAGGAGTCTGAGAGCGTCGGATATTCAAGGTACGCCGCAGAGGCGTGAGCTTCAATGTGATTTACCGGAATTAGCGGAACGCCGAGCGTGAAGGCAAGCGATTTTGCGTAGCTGACGCCGACGAGCAGCGAGCCGATGAGTCCCGGTGCAAAGGTGACGGCGACAGCCTCAATATCCTTAAAGCCGAGCTCTGCGCGGCGAAGCGCTTCCCTGACGACCCCGGAGATATTCTCCGCGTGAGCGCGGCTTGCGATCTCGGGAACGACGCCGCCGTATTGCGCGTGAACGTCGGTCTGCGACGAGACGACGCTCGACAGGAGGCGATAGCTGTTGCCCGCCTCGCCGTAATTTACATCAATGACAGCGGCTGCGGTGTCGTCGCAGGAGCTTTCGATGCCGAATATTATCATGTTTTATCCTCTTGTGATTCGTTTTTTTCGACGCGCAGCATTAAAAGCGCGTCCTCGACGGGGTCGCGGTAATACGCACGCCGCACGCCGCAGCTCTCGAAGCCGAATTTTCGGTAGAGAGACTGAGCCGAGGTGTTCGACTGCCTGACCTCGAGAAAACAGTCTGTGATACCGTGCTGCGTGATGTCGCTCAAATAGCGCTCGACAAGGAGCGCGGCGACACCGCGCCGTCTGTGCCCGTCAAGCACCGCTATCCGCAGCAGCTCGCTTTCCTCCGCGACGTGCGAAAATATCAGGTATCCCGCCGTCACGCCGTCCGTCTGCGCGACAAGCATGCCGTAGCTGCCGACACATGCGTCGGCAAGCGAGTGCTCGCTCCACGGATCGGAAAATATAAGCCTCTCGGCGTCGGCAATGTCGGAAAGCTCGCGGGAGTCGTGCGGTGTGACGGCTTTAATACTGTAGAGTTTTTCACTCATGGGAAGCGTGCTCGCCGTCGCGAGTCTGCCCGAAGGCATCACGCAGACATTTTTCGATTTTTTCAAGGCAGCGCCTGTAGGCGTCAAGGTCGCCGCCGTAGGGGTCGGGAATATCCTCGGGCATGGAATATATCTTCGACGCCGAGGCGGGGAAATTCATTATCAGTGACATGGCGTGCGACGAGGTAATGCCGACGACGTACTGCGCGCGTTCGATGTCTTCGCTCGTCACCGTGCGTGAGACGTGCTCTCTGTAGCTTGCGCCCATGCACGGCACGACACCGCGCTCCTCAAGGGCGCGCACGGCGTTATCGCTGATGGGTGAGCCGTCGGCGGCAAGACCGCGCGAGAAGGGCACAAGAGTGCTTTCCGGGAAAAGAAAGCGGAAAAGCGCCTCAGCCATCGGCGAGCGGCACGTGTTTCCCGTACACACGAAGAGAATGCGCTTTTCCTCGTCCTCCGTGCGTTCAAGCACCGTCTCGGGTGCAAACATTTCGACTGCCATATTGCATCTCCTTCAAAAACGGGCACTGCCCGCGGTCAATAGCCGAACTTTCCCGACAGGCTGTCGTCGCACGTTACCCAGTCGGAAACATTGTATACCGTGTAGCTCTCCTCATCTTCGCGGATTATAACGCGGCTGATGCCAGCGTTTATGATGAGCTTCTTGCACATCATGCAGGAGCACACCTGCCCCATGATGGAGCCGTCGCGAGGGCTCGTGCAGCACATGTAGAGCGTCGAGTCGAGCATGTTCTCGCGCGAGGCGGAAATTATCGCGTTCGCCTCCGCGTGAACGGAGCGGCACATCTCGTAGCGCTCGCCGCGCGGAATGTTCATTCGCTCGCGCTCGCAGCTTTTGATGTCGGTGCAGTTGAGGCGTCCGCGGGGGGCGCCGTTGTAGCCGGTCGATATTATAACGTCATTCTTAACGATGATAGCGCCGAAGCGGCGGCGCATGCAGGTCGCTCTTTCCGACACCGTGCGTGCAATGTCAAGGTAATAAATATGCTTTGATACGCGCTCCATTTCAGCCTCCGTGCGGCGGGACGGCGGGCAAAAGCCGCAGTACCGCAATATAATACCCTTATATTATACTATTTCACAGCGAGGAAATCAAGAGGGGGAGCACGATAGATTTTTTTGTCGCGGACACGAAAATAATTCCGAAAAGGTGTTGACAAGAGGCGCCGGACGTGGTATAATACGAAGCGTACAAAGAAGCAGAACAATTCTCCGTTCTCACCGCGCCGCCAGAGCGAGCACGGTCAATACAGAAACGCGCCGCTTTGGGCGCTGTCTGTCGTGCGGGGATCATGTTCCGGCACGTTTTTAATTATATGGGGGTGCTTACCATAAGCGCAAAAGAACTGCACATCAATGATAACATCAGAGCAAAGGAAGTGCGAATGCTCGATGAGAACGGCGAACAGCTCGGTATTATGAGCCTTGATGACGCCAAGACCTATGCCTACGACCGCGACCTTGACCTGGTGCTCATAGCACCTCAGGCGAAGCCTCCGGTCTGTCGCTCGATGGATTACGGCAAGTATTGCTACGAGCAGGACAAGAGAGAAAAGGAAGCCAGACGCCGCCAGCAGACAGTCGAGATCAAGGAGGTCCAGCTCTCCTGCCGCATCGACACGCATGACTTTGAGACAAAGGCATCGCGCGCGAAGAAATTCCTCGCGGACGGCAACAAGGTCAGAGTTTGCCTTCGCTTCAAGGGACGCGAGATAGCTCACCAGGAGCTCGGACGTGAAATGCTCACGAGATTTGCCGAGGCATGCTCCGAGGTCGGAACAGTCGACAAGAAGCCCGCGCTCGAGGGACGTCAGCTGATGATGTTCATCGCTCCGATAAAAAATCATTCGAAGTAAGCAGAGACCCTTGCACAAAGCTCCGCCGAAAAGCGCATACACCCTTAAAACGGGAAAACATAAATACCGAAAGGAATCGAAAACAATGGGAAAGATCAAGACACACAAGGCATCTGCCAAAAGATTTTCTGTTACCGGAACCGGTAAGGTAAAGGTATATCACTCCGATCACCGTCACAACCTCGGCCAGAAGAATGCGAAGAGAAAGAGACATCTGCGTTCCAGCCAGATCCTCAGCCCCGCTATGACCGCAAACGTCAAGAGACTTATCGGTCAGGACTGATCAGAGAGATTAAACTGTAAGAAAGGAAATTTGAAAAATGGCAAGAGTTAAGGGCGCAATGATGACGCGCAAGAGAAGAAACAGAGTCCTCAAGGCTGCAAAGGGTTATTGGGGTTCAAAGAGCAAGCACTTCAAGATGGCTAAGCAGGCCGTAATGAAGAGCGGTAACTATGCATACATCGGCCGTAAGCAGAAGAAGAG
>CAYYKO010000004.1:0-14748 GCA_964441695.1 uncultured Ruminococcus sp.
TCGAAAGGTATTACTAACATGGCACAGAAATTTCCCTTTGCTATCTGGAACTACAATGAGCTCGGCGATTTTAAGCCCGAGGAGGTAGACGTTTGGGCAGACTGCGGTCTGACCGTAACTCTCACAGAGAGAGTTGAGTACGGCAAGAACGACCCGAAGGCTCTTATCCCCTTTTTTGACAAGGCTGCCGAGAGAGGCATCAAGCTTATCGCGAATATTCACGGCCTTACAAACGGCGACATCGACAACATCGGTGACGAGGAGTACGAGAGACGCTTCAAGGAGGTTTACGCACTTTACAAGGGTCATCCCGGACTTTACGGCTTCTATGTAGGCGACGAGCCCTCGAGCAAGAAGGATTACGACGCCAGCGCAAGATGCATCCGCATCCAGAAGAGAAACGCTCCCGAGCTCCGTCCCTATATCAACTTCCAGGGTGCGAGCTGCTTCCATTCTCCCGAGTGCTTCGACGGACGCACCTTCGGCGAGTGGCTTCGCGACCTTAACGCGGAGACCGGCTTTGCCGATTTCAGCTTCAGCCAGTACGAGCAGGTTGCGGGTCATCCCGGCGTAAAGACTGTTCTCGATGCCGGCAACATGGGTATCGAGTACTACTTCAAGGCTCTCAAGCCCCTCATCGAGGTCGCAGAGCCCGCGAATGTTGACGTCTGGGGCTCCATCCTCCTCAGCGCACACTATCACTTCCGTATTCCCACCGAGTACGACATCATGTGGCAGATCACAACAGCTGCTGCCTGCGGCTGCCGCGGTATGGTAGGCTTCCGCTTCTACGACCGCACCCTCGGTCCGAACTATCACGGCTCTCCCGTTGACGAGTACGGCAACAAGACAGAGCAGTACTACAAGCTTCTCCGCTGCCAGCGCCGCTTTGCCGACCACTTCGGCGAGCTTATCATGTCTCTTAAGAGACAGAACACCTACTTTGTAGGCACTCAGAGAGGCTCCTACCCCATCTTCGGTGCAGGCTCTCACTACGCGATCAACGGCATTCGCGCAAATGAGGATGCTATCGTTTCCTTCTTCAAGGCCGAGGACGGCACGGAGTATCTTTGCCTTGTCAACGCATCTCAGGTCAACGACGGCGTTTACAAGATCGACTTTGATCCCGAAAAGTATTCTCTCATCGAGGTTCTCTGCAACGGTAAGGTGGAGTCTCCCTACGAGCTCGCTACCACAGACGATCCCTGGGATGGCTATTGGCTGTATCCCGGTCAGATGGCAATGTTCCGCATCGACGCGAAGTAATATAAAAACGATAAATTCCCGCAGTGTGAGCTGCGGGAATTTGTGTTTTTTGCCACGCCTTCCACGAATGCAGCGTATGCATATCGTCGAGAAAGCTTTACTTTTGACGAGAAGTGTGCTATAATGTAATTCGACTTTACAGAAAGAGGTGTACCGAATGTCAAACAGTAATGCGAAAAACAGGCTTTTCGCGTGCCTTAGAGGGCTTAGGATAGCTTTCTTTCCGCTCATGTTCTGCTATCTTGAGCTTATTCTTCATTTATATGCTTATTCTTCATTAAATAAGAATACCGTCTGGATAATTCTGTTCTCAATAGGTCTCGGGCTTATCCCCGCGGTGCTGACACAGCTGTTCCCGCACCGTGTCAATCGCGTGCTGACATATGTCCTTGCGGGAATATCGACACTTGCCTTCGAGATAGAGACGGTGTACTTCTCCATCTTCAAGGGCTTTGCGCCCATATCGTCCGCAACTCTCGGCGCGCAGGCTGTAACGAATTTCACGGGCGGCATGGTCGAGGGCATCCGCACAGCGCTGCTGTGGATAATTCTCCTGCTGCTTCCGCTCGCGGCGTACATCGTTTATGACGTGCTGTTGAAGCCGAGCTACACACGCCCCTCATGGCGCAGAATCCTTGCAGCGGCCCTCGCGGCAGCTCTCGTCCTCGGCGGAAGCATCGGAACGCTTGCGGCGTTTTTCTCCGGCGTTCCCTCGCTCTTTAATACGCTTACCTCGCCCGAGACGTCGACAGACACGGGAGTGCAGACCTTCGGACTCAATATGACCGTCCTCTGCGAGCTTCGCTTTTTGATCTTCGGCACGGACGAGTATGAGGACGAGGACGTGCTCAACAATGTCGAGTATAACGAGGAATATCAGACAGACTCGAGCATCAGCTTCGCGGAGCTTTACGAAAAGGCGGGAGGCGACAGGGAGCTTCGCAACCTTACCGCCGCGCTTTCAAACATGCCCGTTTCGAAGAAGAACGAGTACACGGGCATCTGTGAGGGCTATAATCTTGTGGCTATCTGCGCTGAGGCGTTCTCTCCCGAATTTATCGATCCCGAGCTCACGCCGACGCTTTATAAGCTCATGAACGGCGGCTTTGTGTTCAATAATTTCTATTCCACCTTCCCAAACACCACGACAAACGGCGAGTATACCTTCTGCATGGGACTTCTGCCCGATATGTCGAGAACGAAGATCGAATCGAGCTTCGGCGAATCCACGGATAATTACCTGCCGTACTGCTACGGTAATCTGTTCAAGGAAGCGGGCGGCGTCGCAAAGGCGTACCACAACTACCAGTCGGAGTTCTATTTCCGAAATTACACTCACCCCAACATGGGCTATGAGTTCAAGGCGGCAAACGACGGGCTTGACATGGAGATAACCTGGCCGTCCTCCGACCTTGAAATGATGGAAAAGTCGTGCGGCGAATACGTGAATTCGGACGTGCCGTTCGTCGCGTATTACATGACCTTCAGCGGTCACTACCAGTACACGCTCGACAATGCAATGAGCGCGAAAAACTGGGATCGCGTAAAGGAGCTTGACTATTCCGACCCCGTCAAGGCTTATATCGCGTGCAACCTCGAGCTGGAGGACGCGCTGACCTACCTTACGGAGCAGCTTGAGGCGGCGGGAGTCGCCGACCGGACGGTGATTGTGCTCACTGCAGACCATTTCCCCTACGGACTTCAGGACTCGGAGTACGCAGAGCTTGCGGGACGCCCGATAAACGACAATTTCGACAAGCTCAAAAATGCGTTTATCTGCTACGTGCCCGGAATCGAGCCCGTTCAGGTCGACTCGTACTGCTCGAGCGCGGATATTCTGCCGACGGTGCTCAATCTTTTCGGCATTACCTACGACTCGCGCCTTCTTGCGGGCTGTGACGTGCTCGACGCCGAAAGCGAGCATTATGCAATTCTCTTTGACGGAAGCTTTATCACCGACGGTATCCGCTACGACGCCTCCAAGGTGGAGTTCACCTACGAGGAGGCGACCGAGAATGCGATGAGTGCGGGAAACGCCATCTACGAGACGGTGCAGAAGAAGTTTGATGTCAGCAAGAGAATACTCTACAGCAATTACTACTCGTTCGTCTTCGACCGCGATACCGCCTCCGACGCCATCGTCGACCTTACGGCGCAGTATGAGGACATGCAGGACATTATGATACAGGCTCCCGTGTATTACGTGCTCAAGAACGAGCTGATGGACCCGATTGAGGAAAGCCGCTTCGGACTTGACGAGCCGTACAGCTATCAGGAGCTTGCCGAGTCGCTTTACAGAATAGCGGGAAAGCCCGCCGTCGACCTTGCGAATATCGAAAGCCTGCCCTTCACCTTTGACGAGAAATACGCCGAGGCTGTGTGCTGGGCGCTTGAAAACGGCATATTTGCCGATGACGCACTGCTGTCCGACGACCTCTCCGAGCAGCTTCGCGTCGGCAAGAGCGCGGTCATAATGAAGCGTATGGCTGTATATCTCGGCTATGATTTTGCCGTGGATTCGAGTGTGACCGCAATCCTTTCCGAGCGCTATCCCGAGCTCTCGCGCGATATGATCGAGGCTCTGCAATACGCAAAGGCGAATAAATACATTGTCGGAGACGGCAGCGACGAGGCACCCTACAACAACGCCGCCGGCACCTTCAGCCGACTTGCCGTGGTGCAGCTTATCTATAAGTTCTGTACCTACATCCACGAGTGATACCTGTGCCTTGAAAAGCGCCGCGCGTCTGCGCGGCGTTTTTTCTTCGGGCGGGAGATAAAAAACGAAAAATGTATTTACAAGCGCATTAAAATATGCTATAATACATTGAGATACCGTTTGCACGGAGCTCGGATAAAGCGTCGCATAGCGATGGCGGGAGACCGCCGCGCGCAATATGTGAAGATTCACCCACCGAGTGCTGAGCTTACGGGTCTGAAAATATTTTTTTGAGGTGAATAAAATGATCACAAAGGCAGAAAAACAGGCAATCATCGAGCAGTACAAGACTCACGAGAACGACACAGGCTCTCCCGAGGTTCAGATCGCGATCCTCACACATCGCATCAACACCCTCACCGAGCACCTTAAGGTCAACAAGAAGGACCACCACAGCCGTCGCGGCCTCCACAAGATGGTAGGTCATCGCCGCAACCTTCTTGGATATCTCCAGGAGAACGACATCGAGCGTTACCGCGCTATCATCGAGAAGCTCGGTCTCAGAAGATAACTCTCACATTGCCTCGGACTGCGGCGGACTGTATTCGGTCTGCCGCAGCCGCAAAGCACCTAAAGCAAAACGAAGCGCCTTCGCGACGGGGATCAGTAATTACATAAGCATACAAGCCTTGCGTGCTTATGTAAATGCTGAACCTTTGTAGCGGAGCATATTAAGAAAGGATAATAATATGTTTGAAAATTACAGAAAGTTCAGCTATGAGCTTGCAGGTCGTCCCCTTACCGTAGAAACAGGAAAGATGGCAGGCCTTGCAAACGGCTCCGCACTCGTTCGCTACGGCGACACCGCAATTCTTGCATGCGCTACCGCATCCGCACGTCCCCGCGAGGGTATCGATTTTCTCCCGCTGTCTATCGACTTCGAGGAGAGACTTTACTCCGTAGGGCGCATTCCCGGAAGCTACCTTAAGAGAGAGGGTCGCCCGAGCGAGAAGTCCATTCTCACGGCTCGCGTTATCGACAGACCCGTTCGTCCTCTCTTCCCGAAAGATCTTCGCAACGACGTTGCGATCTCCCTGCTCGTGCTTTCCGTCGACCATGACTGCTCCCCCGAGATCACAGGTATGATCGGCGCGTCCATCGCCCTTTCTATTTCCGATATTCCGTGGAACGGACCTATCGGCGGTGTTTTCGTAGGACTCACCGAGGAAGAGGGAATCATCATCAACCCCACCAGCGAGCAGAGAAAGAGAAGCAGCCTTGAGCTCACCGTTGCTGCATCCGAGAAGAAGGTCGTAATGATCGAGGCGGGCGCCAAGGAGGTAGCCGACGACGTTATGTTCGAGGCTATCATGAAGGCTCACGAGGAAATTCGCGGAATCGTCGGCTTTATCAACTCCATCGTTGCCGAGATCGGCAAGCCGAAGTTCAGCTACCCCTCCTGCGAGCTTGACCACGATATGTTCGAGAAGGTATTCGACTTCTGCGAGAAGGACGTTATGGTCGCACTCGACACAGACGACAAGACAGTTCGCGACGCGGCTATGGAGCCCATTCGCGATGCTATCATCGAGCACTTCGCCGAGGAATATCCCGATCTCGAGGCTATCTACCCCGAGCTCATCTATAAGATCCAGAAGAAGATCGTTCGCCGTTGGCTCCTTGACGACAAGAAGCGCGTAGACGGTCGCCGCATGGATCAGATAAGACCCCTTGCAGCCGAGGTAGGACTCTTCAACAGAGTTCACGGAAGCGGACTGTTCACAAGAGGTCAGACTCAGGTCATGACTATCGCAACTCTCGGTACCATGTCCGAGGCTCAGATGCTCGACGGCATCACCGAGGACATCGAGAAGAGATATATGCACCACTATAACTTCCCCGGCTACTCCGTAGGCGAGGCTAAGTCCTCCAGAAGCCCCGGAAGACGTGAGATCGGTCACGGCGCACTTGCCGAGAGATCTCTCATCCCCGTGCTCCCCTCCGTTGAGGAATTCCCCTATGCTATCCGCCTTGTTTCCGAGGTCATCAGCTCCAACGGCTCGACCTCTCAGGGCTCCGTCTGCGGCTCCACGCTTGCTCTTATGGACGCAGGTGTGCCGATCAAGGCTCCCGTTGCCGGTATCTCCTGCGGACTTATCACCGAGGGCGACCGCTTCATGACCATGATCGATATTCAGGGTCTTGAGGACTTCTACGGCGACATGGACTTCAAGGTAGCGGGTACTCACAAGGGTATCACCTCCATTCAGATGGACCTCAAGATCGACGGACTTACTCCCGAGATCATCAAGGAGGCTCTTGAGGTAACTCACAAGGGTCGTGACTATATCATCGACGAGATCATTCTCAAGGCTATTCCCGCTCCTCGTGCAGAGGTTTCCGAGTACGCACCCAAGATGCTCACAATGAAGATCGACGTTGAGAAGATCAGCGAGGTCATCGGTAAGCAGGGTAAGGTAATTCAGGGAATCGTTGCCGATACCGGTGCCAAGATCGACATCGAGGACGACGGAACGATCTACATTGCATCTCCGAGCAAGGAGTCTATCGAGGCTGCAAAGGCTGCTATCGATGCTATCGTATTCGAGCCCGTTCCGGGTGAGATATACACCGGTCGTGTAACGAGAATCATCCCGATCGGCGCATTCGTTGAGTTTGCTCCGAAGAAGGAAGGACTCGTCCACATCTCGAAGCTTGACAAGAAGCGCACCGAGAAGGTTGAGGACGTCTGCAACGTCGGCGACGAAATGAAGGTCAAGTTCCTCGGCTTTGACGAGAAGGGCCGTATGAACCTCTCCAGAAGAGACGCACTTTAATTTTAATATTACAAAAAAAGGGGGAGAGATCACGGTCTTTCCCCCGCTTTGTTTACACCGCCGATGGTGAAAGGAGTACATTATGGCAAATAAGGATCCGCGTATTACCGTGCGACGCGCGAAAGGCGAGCGCCGACAGGAGCCTGTCAGCGAGAAGGAGGTATACAAGAGTGCGACGGGACGCGTCAGACGCCGCCGACCGGGAGGTGCGAATATTGCGCTCGTGCTCGTGAGCGTGCTTCTTGTCGCCGTGCTTGCCGTATCCGTAATTCAGATTGCGTCTCTGCCGCAGTGGCGCGCCTTCGGTCGGCAGGAGCGCTCCGAGAGCACCGTGTCTGACACCGTGACGCCGGAGCAGGACGGTGCGGCGCAGGTCGAGCTTGAAGCAGTCGAGCTGGCGCGCGACGAGCTGCACCGCGGTAAGCTGATACTTGTGAATTTCGAAAACGCGTATGTATTCCCGACAGAGGACACTCTCGTGAACATGTACGGCGGTAAGACGGATTCGTATGCGGTCGCGTATAACGATTTTCTGCTTGACAGCGAGGCGCTTGACGCGTTCAATGCCTTCTCCGACGCTCTCGCGAAGCTGACGGGCGAGAAATGTCTGCTCGTTAACAGCACCTACCGTTCGCTTGAGGCGCAGCAGGACACCTACGACAGCTACCTTGCCTCGAACGGCGAGGCATACGTTAAGGAATACGTCGCGCAGCCCGGCTACAGCGAGCATCACACGGGACTTTCTATGGACCTGACGATCCGCTTTGCCGACGGAACGTATTCGCTGATGTCCGATTACGAGCATTACGACGATATCAATGAGCTGTGCCCGCGCTACGGCTTTATCCACAGATACCCGACCTCGAAGGAGCGCTACACGGGAATATCGCATGAGCCGTGGCACTACAGATATGTCGGAGTGCCGCACGCGCATGCCGCGACCAAGCTCGGACTTTGCCTTGAGGAATATATTGCCCTTCTGCGTGACTACACGCTCGACGGCAAGCTGCTTTGTGTCGGCGCTGACGGAGAGCTCAGCGATATCACGCTCGACAGCCTTCCGGAGAACGGCTATGCCGTGTATTACGTGCCCGCCTCCGACGGGATGACCTCGGTTTCGATCCCGAAGAGCGCCGCGGCGTACAAGCTATCGGGAAACAACTCCGACGGCTTCATTGTGACGGCAGCCTTTGGAACAGCGACGCTCGACGGCGCGACCATCGCAGAATAATTCTGTATTGTTCAACGAAACTTCCGTCACACTTCAAATAATTATCACAATACGAAGGTATAATATAGGCACAGGATGAAAAACAAGGTCATCCGAGTTCTAACGCAAAGGACAGTGTTAAAAATGGAAAGCAACGAATTCTTCAACAGACCCGAAAACGAAAACGAGAACGGTATTTCGGGCGTTCAAAATACACCCGATACGGGTGCCGCCGGCGTCGGCAACGCCGCAAGCGAGCATGTGATCTCATACCGCACGGACGCGTCGGGACAGGGCGCCTCGACCATGCCGCCGCATACGGAGGAGCCTCGCATAAACGGAGCATATCACATGAATGCGGAGCAGCTTCGCCGCGCAGGTGCGGGAGTAACCTACGCATCGGCTGAGAGCGCACCCGTAAAAACGAAGAAAAAGTCCTCGCGAGCAGGTCTTGTCGCACTTCTGGTTGTCGCGGGAATGCTTCTTTCCGCAGGCTGCGGAATGCTCGGCGCGTACATTGCAAACGAGTATATGATCGACGACGGCAGCGTCGTTGAGAGAACAGGTACATCGCCTGTCGTTATCCACCGCGACACGACGGTTACGACATCTGCCGAAAACGGAAAGCTCAGCTACTCCGACGTCGAGGCGGCTGTGGGCGACAGCGTTGTCGCGATTTCCACAGAATACATGAACCAGGGCTTCTGGGGCTATGTTTCTCAGGGAGCGGGCAGCGGCGTCGTAATGAGCGCCGACGGCTACATTATCACAAACAATCACGTTGTCGCAAGAAGCGACGATTCCGAGCAGTTTGCGGACACGATAGTCGTTCGCATGAAGAACGGCGACGAGTATGACGCAACGGTCATCGGCGGCAGCGCAGACGCCGACGTCGCTGTCATCAAGGTCGAGCTTCCCGAAGGCACGGAGCTTGTCCCCGCGGTATTCGGCGACAGCGACAAGCTTGCGGTCGGCGAGGAGGTCGTAGCCATCGGTAACCCCCTCGGAACACTCAGCGGCACGCTTACAAACGGTATTATCAGCGCGCTTGCACGTGAGGTAGAGGTCGAGGGCGTCACAATGAATCTCCTTCAGACCAACACCGCGATCAACCCCGGTAACTCCGGCGGCGGACTTTTCAACATGGACGGAAAGCTTGTCGGTATAGTTAACGCAAAATCCTCGGCTACCGAGATCGAGGGCATCGGCTTTGCAATTCCCGCTAACGACGCGCTCGAGACCGCTGAGAAAATCATCGAAAACGGCGGCAGCATCAAGGAGCCGACGGTAGTTGTCGGTATCACGACCTATAATATTCAGACCGTATCCGATGCGCGTCAGTTCAACGTTAACGCTCTCGGCGTGTATATCTACAGCGTCGAGGAGGGCTATAACGACGACGTTCTCAAGTACAAGGACCGTATAATCGCCGTTGACGGTACGGAGATCTCCTCCGGCTCCGATGTATCGGATATCGTAAAGAGCCACAAGGTCGGAGACACCATCGAGTTCACCATTTACCGCGACGGAAAGCTTATGACAGTTGATGTTAAGTGCTTCTCCTCAGACGGCACGGCAGAATAAAATCAAGCTGAACGAGGACAGCCGTATTCGGCTGCCCTCACAGCTGTTTTCGGACATAATACAGGACAGGAGATAAAGTATGTATAAGATACTCATTGTCGATGATGAGCCGGCAATTCGCCTGCTTATCGCAAAGTACGCACATTACGAGGGGCATGCAGTGCTTCAGGGAAAAAACGGTCTCGAGGCAATACAGCTGTGCCGAAGCGAAAAGCCGGACATCGCTGTAATTGACATAATGATGCCCGAGCTTGACGGCTTCTCGGCTTGCCGCGAGATACGGAAATTTTCCGACTTGCCCATCATTATGCTTTCAGCGCGCGGTGAGGAGTATGACAGGATAAATGCCTTCGGGCTCGGGGTCGACGACTACGTGGTCAAGCCCTTCTCTCCGAAGGAGCTTATGCTGAGAGTCGACGCCGTAATGCGCCGCTGCATTCAGAAGCGCGAGGCGCTCGAGACCGAGGAGGCAAAAAAGCGCCGCGAGATCTATGAGTTCGGCGGGGTGAAGGCGGACATTTCCGCGCATATCGTCACAGTGGACGGCGAGAGGGCGGCTATGACTCCGAAGGAGTACGACCTGTTTGTCTTTATGCTCAGAAACCGCGATATCGCCCTCACTCGCGAGCAGCTACTCAACGAGGTGTGGGGCTACGATTATTACGGCGACGACAGAACGCTCGACACACATATCAAGCTTCTCAGAAAGACCCTCAGCAGGTACGCATACTTTATCGTGACACTCCGCGGTGTCGGATACAGATTCGACAGCAATGCCCAAGAGAAGCAGGAGTAAGGCACAGCCTGGCGCGGTCTGCGCGGGAGCAAAACGGAAAATCTCCGTGCGCGGAATGATATTCTCTGCGTTTGTCATCTTCTCGCTGGTCGTGCTTGCGTTGCTTTGGCTGTCGCAGACCGTGTTTATGGACGACCTGTACAAGCATGTTCGAATGTCCGAGATCACAAAATGCGCCGACAGGCTTGCCGAGACCGATTCGGACAGCTACGAGAGTGCAGCCGAGGAGCTCAGCAGCAGGTATAATATCTGCATCACCGTGTACGAGATCGAGGGAGGCGTCGGACGTCCCGTGGTCAATGCTCACGTCGACGGAGGCTGCTTTATTCATAATCTCATATCCGACAGCGCAAGGAGCGACAGCCTGCTGACCGGGCTTTATAACGGAGCCCTTGCGGCGGGAGACGACGGATATGCCGAGAACGTATCGATACCCGAGGCGCGAAGCGACGACTCCTTTGTGGGGGATATCCTCTATTCGCGGGTCGTCACGGTTGGCAGAAGCCGATACATGCTTTTATTCAATACGGAAATATATCCGCTCGACTCGACGGTGTCGAGCATGCGAATGCTGCTTATCTACATAAGCCTCGCGCTCGTGATAGTCGCGGCGGGAGCCTCGCTTATTCTCTCGGAGCTTCTGACCTCCTCTGTGCGTCGAATGAGCAGCGCTGCGGGACGTCTTGCACTTGGAGATTACAGCGTAAGCTTTGACGGCGGGGCGGTGCGTGAGCTGTCGGAGCTGTCCGATGCGCTCAATCACGCAGCATATGAGCTGTCGGGACTTGACAGGCTGCAAAAGGATCTGATAGCGAATGTGTCGCACGACCTTCGCACGCCGCTGACGCTAATTTCAGGCTACAGCGAGGTAATGCGCGATATTCCTGGCGAGATGACGCCGGAAAACATGCAGCTGATCATCGACGAGAGCGCACGCCTTACTGCGCTTGTCAACGACATGCTCGACATGTCCCGCTTTATCTCGGGACGCTATGACTACAGCATGAGCGAATTCAATATAACCGCGGCTGTTCGCGAGACGGTCGGTCGGTACTCGAAAATGTGTTCTCAGGAGGGGTATCGCATCGACTTCGAATGCGCCGGCGAAGCCATGGTCGTGGGCGACCGCGCTTCGATACTCAGGGTAATATACAACCTTCTGACGAACGCGATAAATTACACGGGAGATGACAGACGTGCTGTTATCCGTCAGAGCGTCGCAGACGGCTTCTGCCGTGTTGAAATATCCGACAGCGGGCAGGGAATACCCGAAAACGAGCTGCCGCTTATTTGGGAGAGATATTACCGCTCGAACGAGTTCCATAAGCGCTCGGTCACCGGCTCCGGACTCGGACTTTCGATAGTAAAAAACATCCTTGCCTCGCATAAGGCACGCTTCGGTGTACGCAGTCTTGTGGGGCACGGAAGCACCTTCTGGTTCGAGCTTCCCGTCGCAAACGGCAATGAAAATGTAAATTTACAGGAAAAATCGCAGTAAAAAAGCTTTTTCGGCGTTATTATACAGCGAAAGAATTAATATAACTATTGTAAAAATTTCGATTTTGTGATATTATATATAGAGCAGCATAGCCGTAATTCGAAAATCGCATATCCGAGGCTGTCGGCAGCTCTCGGGCGCTGAAAATAACGGTCGCACGGCCGTATGAAAAAAGGAAACGGACAGCTTTTGTCCGATATGATCTTACTATGAGTACAATGTATATAATAAATGCCTGCATCGGAGTTCTCTTTCTGCTTTGCTACGCATATCAGCTTTTTTACATCGGTGTCTCCCTCGTCAAAAAGAAAAGACCTCATACCCACGAGCCCACACCGCATAATTTTGCGGTAATGATCTCCGCGCGAAATGAGGAAAGCGTTATAGCCGGACTTATCGACAGCATAAAGAAGCAGGACTACCCCTCGGAGCTTGTCACGGTGTTCGTTGTTGCCGACAACTGCACGGACAACACGGCGAGCGTCGCGCGTGAGGCGGGCGCGGTCGTGTACGAGCGTCAGGATAAGACGCGCGTCGGTAAGGGCTACGCGCTTGAGTTTTTGCTTGCGAGACTGCGCGAGGATTACCCACGCGACGCCTTTGACGCGTACTTCGTGTTCGACGCGGACAACATTCTTACTCCGAATTACATAACGGAGATGAACAAGACCTACAGCGACGGCTACAAGGCGTTGACCTCCTACAGAAACTCCAAGAATTACGGTGATAACTGGATATCCGCAGGCTATGCGCTGTGGTTTTTGCGCGAGGCAAAGTATCTTAACAATGCACGAATGATACTCGGCACGAGCTGTGCCGTGTCCGGCACCGGCTTCCTTGTCGACCGCTCAATACTTGAAGGCGACGACGGCTATGCCACATGGAAGTATTTCCTTCTTACGGAGGATATCGAGCTCAGCACGGCGAAGGTCATCGACGGCGAGATAATCGGCTATTGCGACGACGCGATGTTCTTTGACGAGCAGCCGATAACCTTCAAGCAGTCCTGGGATCAGCGTATCCGCTGGGCGAAGGGCTTCCTTCAGGTATTCGGAAGCTACGGCAAGAGGCTTATCCGCGGACTTTTCGGAAGAAAGGTATCGGGAGAGCGCAGAGGCCGCAAGAGCTCCTTCTCCTGCTTTGACGTTACGATGACGATAATGCCCGCAATGATACTTTCCGGTGTTGTCGCTGTGAGCGATATTGTCGGCGCTGTGGTGATGGCTGTCCTCGGTAAGTTCTCGCTTGCCGCAGAGCTTATCGCTATGCCGATACTTAACGCGAGCATCATCGTGTTCCTTGTCGGACTTATCACGACGATAACCGAGTGGAAGAACATCCACACGAAGACCTACAAGAAGATATTTTATACCTTTACCTTCCCGCTGTTCATGCTGACGTACATTCCGATAGCATTTGTGGCGATATTCAAGAAGGTTGAGTGGAAGCCTATCAGCCATTCCAAGGTAGTAACTCTCGACGAGATCCGTGCAGAGGGTGACAGCCGCGACAGCGATAAGCATTCCTTCGACGTCGGCATTGCCGTAAAGCGTCCCGAAAAGAACGACTGAGCTTCATCCCCTGCACCCTGCGGTGCAGGGGATTTTGTTTGAAAACGCAAAAAGGCACATCAGAGCTGTCCGATGTGCCAAGTGTTCCTTAGGGTAATTATATATTGAAGCGGCGCGAGCCGCATTGCTTTCTCCCGTGGGAGTTACGCAATGAACTTTCTCAGCTCAAAGCGGCAGTTGTCCTCGCATTCAACGTAGATCTCATCCCACGAAAGCTTTGCAAGGTGGACGCCTAGAAAGCTCTTTGCATTGAGCTTGCGGTTTCCGTTTACAAGATAAACCTTGCCGGGAATACGCGTTGCGGCTTTGTTGAACTCAATAACATCCGCGGTCGTGTCGAGTCGAATACGGTATAGGTACTTACAGCATCTGTCCATACGACATTCCTTTCGATGAGGCTGAAATATTGCTTTTCGCCTCGTCCAAGCACGTATTATATACCTTTTTTCACCCGAAGTCAAGCGTTTTTCGGCGGATTTTTTTAATTTGGAGCACTGCACAAGACGCCTGACTGCCCCAAAACGGCATTGTTGGAGTTGCACAAAAAACGAGGTCGAATTTTGTGCAACTCCAACAAGAGCAAATTTTACCGCTTCGGCTTGCTTTTGAAGACGAGAGCGGCGGCAAGACCGAAGACGAGCGCTGCCGAAATGCCGCCTGCTGCTGCCGTGAGCGGTCCCTTCAATATTCCGAAAAAGCCCTCGGCGTCGACTGCCTTCTTTACGCCGGAGGCAATCGTGTAGCCGAAGCCCGTGAGCGGTACGGTGGCGCCCGCGCTGGCAAAGCTTACCAGCGGCTCGTACAGTCCGAGCGCGCCGAGCACGACTCCCGCCACAACGTAGGACACGAGAATTCGCGCGGGATTAAGCCCTGTTTTGTCAATGAGCAGCTGCGCGATAACACACAGCGCGCCGCCGACAGCAAAGGCGGCAGAATATCCGAGAAGAGTATTCATATCACCTGTCGCCTCCCGTAATGCGAAGTAGGTGCCCGATGCCGGGTATCGTGCTGCCCTGATTCAGCACAAGCGGGCTCATCAGCGCGCCCGTTCCGACAAAGAGCACGTCGTGCAGTGTGCCGCACTCGATATTCTTAAGAATGCTTGCCGCCATTACGACGGCACTGCATCCGCAGCCCGAGCCTCCCGCGTGCTTGTCCGTACCCTCGGCGTCGTAAATTATATTTCCGCAGTCGACGTGACGACTCGAAATGTCAATGTCCTCGCAGGCAAGCAGCTCAACGAGTATTTCGCTGCCCTCGCGACCGAGGTCGCCGGTCACTATCATGTCAAGCTCCCCTACCTGCCGCCCGCTTTCGAAATACCGAA
>CAYYKO010000004.1:14758-30581 GCA_964441695.1 uncultured Ruminococcus sp.
GCAGTGTATCGGCAGCGGCGGGCGCCATTGCCGCGCCCATGTTGTTTATATTATCGATCCCGCGGTCGATAACGTAGCCCGGCAGCAATTCCGTGATCTGCGGTGCATTCGGGTGCTTTTGTGCATCCGAGTCGACAGACGACAGAATGAATGCACCCGATCCCGTTACTGTCCACTGAGAGCTCGGCGTGCGCTGTCCGCCGTATTCGAGCGGGAAGCGAAATTGCCGCTCCGCAGAGCAGTAATGCGACGACGTGACCGCGGCGCAGCGTGACGGCATGCCCGAGCATATCAGCGAGGAAAGCAGCATTCCCTCCGCTGCCGTCGAGCACGCGCCGTACAGCCCGAAATACGGTATTTTATAGCAGGACAGTCCGTAATTCGAGCCGACGCATTGATTGAGCAGGTCGCCCGCGAGCATGGCGTCAATGTCGCCGTCCGCGAGTGACGCCTTTTCCAGAGCACACCCGAGCGCAAGGCGCTGCATTTCGCTTTCCGCCTTCTCCCAGGTGCTCATGCCGAAGCTGTCGTCATGTGTGTCCGTTATGTCAAAGCTTCCGCCGAGAGGTCCGCGTTCTTCCTCTCTCCCCGCGACCGATGCCGAGGAGATAATACGCACACTGCGCCGCGGCGTGATTATTCCGTGAGACATTTTCCCTCCGATAGTTATAAGCTGTCGAAGCTATTATTCCCACCTTGCCGCGCCGCTATCCGTGAGGAGCGCAATATATAAAATGAAGACTCCCGCGAGGAAGCGTTTTTCTGCTGCCTTCGCGGGAGTCACGTCGAGACTGTATTTGTTTTCTTAATATATATCCTTCGGCAGGTCGCGTACCTCTTTCTCGATCCAGTTTTCGAGCTTCGAGGCATCTCCGATGACGTCGTATATATAAAGCTTGTTCGGCTCGTCGGGCTCAAGGCTCACTGCCGTTTTGTAATAGGTGCGAACGATGCTTTCATCCTCGCCGATCTCGTCAATGGCACGTCCGTATGCAGAATAATCGACGCCCGCCTCCTTGAGAACTGTTGCTCCTATATTGAAGGTGGAGATCGGTGCGGCGCTTTCCGCGAGCGGGGTATCGGCGCTGCCGGACGGCTTGTAGAACAGCCCGACGCGTGTCGCCTTCGTGAGCTTATCTATATCCGACATCGCGCGTCCGTGGTCTGCTGTGATGATTATAGCGGAATCCTCGTAGATACCGAGCTCCTTCATTCTGTCGAAGATGCGGTAGAGAATGCTGAAGCTTCCCATGGTCTGCTGTACGTTGTCGGTCTCGCCCTCGTCGTTTCGCGTGCCGTCCGCATTCATGTAGAACGGAGAGTGCGGTCCGTTGAAGTGATAAAACTTAAAGCACTTCGCGCCGAGCTCGCCATCCTTGCTCTCCTCGTCAGTCTCAGCGAGCGAGAGACCCTCGAAGCCCTCGATGTACTTCGATTCGTCGACGAAGTAAAGCTCCTCCTCGGCGGTGATGGGAACGACGGTCGCGTCGGAATTATAGTAATTCGTGTCGTGTGTGAAGAACGGCTTAAGCGCTGTCGGGAGATATCTGTAGCATGAGAGCTTGAGCATCTTGGAGAGCAGTGCCTTCTTCGGAACGGTGACCTTGCCGTAGTTTGCATTGCCGATGTACTCACCGACGAATTCGTCGTCGCCGAACATGGTGTTCATCTCGGCATAGACGTCCGTGCGGTAGCCCGCGTCGTGCAGCTCGGCGAAGATATTCTTGCCGGTGTCCGTCCACGTCTTTGTATAGTAATCATCGCCGAGGTCGTAGATGCAGTCCTCGTAGCCAGAGAGAATATGGCTGAGCGCGGGCATCGTGCGGGCATAGGTCGTTATGGCATTTGTGTAATCGGTAAAGCCGTCAAGACGGTCGAAGAAATCGGGGTGGAATTGTCGGACGGACATTATGTAGTCGTAGTCGAGACGGTCGAGCACGAAGACAAGCACATTGTGCTCCTCGGAATACTCGAACATTCCGTCGCACGAGAGGTAGTGGTCGTGGTCGGGATAGCGAACCTTTTCGTCAAAGCCAAGCTTTCCCGTGTATATGCAGACGAGCGGCACGACCTGACTGAGCGTTATAAGCACGGAAAGCGTCGTGACGAGTCCGCGCCAGAACGAACGCTTCAAATACATTATAAATAGAAGCAGGATCAGCACGCCTATCCACATGAGCAGGCTGCGAAGCATATCTCCCCTCATTTGCAGGTAGTCCACGCTGTCGCCGTTCAGCTCACCGAGCTTCTTATTGAAGAACATCGCCTGAAGATACGCCGCACTGCCGATGGATATCATTACCGTCGTGACGTAATTGAACAGCTTACCGCGTATCAGCGGAAGGATAGGCGCGCCCACCACGAACACAGCTCCCGCGAAAATGGCAAGGACGGGCGCTACATCGCGGAAGGAATAAACGAGCGAGTCGCCGCTGTATGCGACAAGCTCGAAAGGACCGAAGAAAAGAAAAGTGAAGCAGAGCGCGAGCCAAACGGGCGCGATTATCGACAGGCGTCGAAGGTAGCTTCTCTTGTCGGTGAAAAGCTCTACGAATCTTCGCAGAGTTTTATTTTTAATTTGTCTTTTTTCTTTCTTTTGTTTTTTCATGACAGCTCCGTAAGGTTAATTCTGTTTATTCTTATTATATAATTTGCACGCGGTTTTGTCAACAGACTTTTTGGCAAAAAGCTCGAAAATATTGCAAAAAATCGAAAAAATCTAAATAAATACAAAAACTCGACCGTTTGCGGCTTCGCTCCCCAAGGAGGCGCAGCTGCGCTTGTGATCAAACTGCACAAAAAGCGCTGGGTGTAATTGGGCAGTTCTCCGAAAAAATCGACGCGCTCACGGCGGAGTATTTACAAGCTGTGATTATTGTGATATAATCAATGTATTTTGTTGCGACGCTCGCAAAACAAAATCAGACACAACGAAGGGACAACACGAAATGAAGAAAAGAAGAATACTGTCAGCACTTCTCGCTGCGGTAACTGCGGCAACGACTCTCGTCGGCGCGGCATCGGTCGCCACGGCTGCCGAGTCGCCCTATAAGGACGTAAGTACAAAGCGCTGGAGCTTTGACGAGATCATGTATGCCACGGAAAACGGCTACATGAACGGAAAGGGCGGAGGTCTCTTCGCTCCCGAGGAGACAATGACGCGCGCCATGGTAGTGTCGGTGCTCTACCGTTTTCAGGGCGAGCCCACTGTCAAGTATCAGGCGAAGTTTTCCGACGTCAGGGAGAAAGACTGGTTCGCGGATGCCGTTCTCTGGGCAGAAAGCAATAATATCGTAAACGGAGTAGAGGCAGGCAGGTTCGCGCCGAACGAGGACGTAACGCGCCAGCAGCTCGCCGCAATTCTCATGCGCTACGCTCCGATGGAGTACATAAAGGATGACAGCCGAAAGGATATTGCCGGCTACAAGGATTACAAGAAGGTTCAGGCTTACGCGAAGGACGCGATGTCCTGGGCTAACGCCACGGGACTTATCACCGGCGTTACCACAACAACTCTCGAGCCGGCAAAGGGCGCAACACGTGAGCAGTTCGCGGTAATCCTGAAGCGCTTCAAGGAAGGCGCCAACTTCGAATACGAGTATGTTTACAACGCACCCGTGTACAGCACAGCTCTTGACAGAAGCGTCGAGCTTGTCACAGACGCTGATATTTACGTCGCAGTCGACGGAAATGACGCAAACCCCGGAACACTTGACAAGCCTATTGCTACCTTTGCACGCGCGAAGGAAATGGTGCGCGAGCTGAAGAAGACAGCGACAAGCGAAATCGTCGTTGCATTCAAGGCGGGCAACTACGGTGCGATGGATTGCCTTGAATTCACCGCAGAGGACAGCGGTACAGCCGATGTGCCGATACGCTACACCGCATACGGCGACGGCGAGGTCACCTTCTCGAACGGCGTAACGATAAAGAATGAGGAATTCAAGCCTATCGAGGAGAGTGACAAGTACCTTTTCGAGGAAAAGTTCTACGACAAAATCTACAAGGTCGACCTCAACGGTCGCGTTGATGAGTTCTCTGAGAAGAACACGCTCTTCTCCGGAAGCGGCGCGTGCTACGAGGCGCGTTACCCGAATAAGAACGCCGACGGAAGCAGCAGATTCTACTCGAATATGACGACCACCGTCGACCCGTATTGCAGCATTGAGCTTCAGGGTCTGCTTCCGAAGATCGTTGCGGGCTTCCGCACGACCGAGGGCATGAAAATTACAGGTCACCTCAGAACGGGCTGGCTCGTTGAGACCTTCAACGTTAAGTCCTATGATCCCGAGACGAACGTCGTCACCTTTGACACCTACCTTGGCTACCGCCCCGGAAACGGCTACGTGATCGGCGAGGAGCTCGGTGGCTTCGACTTCATGTTTGAGGGTCGTACAAGTGATACGGTATTCTTCTCGAACCTGTCCGATCAGCTCGACGAGTCGGGAGAGTATTGGTTTGATCCTTCCACAAAGATGCTGTACGTGTACGCACCGAACGGTGACTACGCCATTGCCGACGGCGGCGGTTTCATGACGCTGAACGACGCCGACTACATCAGCTTTGTCGGACTTGGCTTTGACGGCTGTTTGGGAGACGCCATAAGAGCGGAGAACTCGTCTCATCTGACGCTCGACCGTCTCAAGCTGTCGAATATTTCGGGCAAATACGCGATCCACGAAAGCTACTGCTACGCCTTTAAGCTCATTAACAGCGAGCTCTACAATTTCGGTCAGTACGGACTGTATGCCGATGTGCGTCGTAAGAGCGAGCGCTACAAGCTCGAGACCAGCGAGTTTGTTGTAGACAACAACTACTTCCATGACTTCGGCTTTATGGATTCGTGGGCGTCCGGTATCGAAATGTGCAATGCGTATGACGCGAAGATCACGCACAATGTATTCAGAAACGGCGACCACGGCGCGCTGCGCTTTGACAGCTGCATCGACATTGAGGTCGAGTACAATATTTTCGACAGACTGATGACGACGACCGCCGACTTTGCTGCGGTTTATGCTCAGTGGGGCGGCTATGTTTACCGCTCGAACCACGTTCGCTACAATATCTTCATGAATATCCGAGTTGCGGCGGGACAGTACGGCGTATACGCCGACGGCTCCTGCGGACAGGAGATAACAAACAACCTGTTCTACAATTCGGGAGACCACGCCGTAACGCTTAACGGCGGACGCGACAATATCGTTGCGGACAACATCATCATAGGCGTCAATGACCACCGCGGCGACTTCCTCCTCTACGGTACCATAGCCTATATCGGTATGCATGAGAGCGATCCGACGCTTACCTTTGCACAGTGGGATGAAAACGAAGGCTACGGACTGCTGTCCAACCTTTCGAGGATCCCGCAGGAGGGTGACGAATGGTATGAGGAGTGGCACAGGCGCTGGCCCGAGCTTTACGGCTACTACAATTACGATGCGGACAAGCTCGGCGATATTGACTGCTACATGACCACCGTTAACTACATAAGGAACAATACCACCATCGGAGTCGGCATATGCGGCGACAGACATAGCTACGACCGCTTCTGTGTAGGAGATGAGACAAATGTCGAGTATCCGGCAGACCATAAGCTCGGCTTTGTCGACCCGACTCACGGCGACTACACGCCGACGGCGGGCTCGGGAATCGACATTCCCGTCGCCGAGATAGGTCTTCGCGGCTGAGTCGCCGATATAACTCAGCTTTTCTTTCACAAAACCCAGAACGCCCGCGCAGTTCGAAATTGAACGGCGCGGGCGTCCTGCTATACTAAAAGACTTCGAGACGACGAAGGCTTTTTTGTTTATTTCTTTATCATCCGTGCAATTAGCTCCGAGGTGCCGTCGGCAAGGTCGGCGCTGTCGAGATTACCGTAGCGTATAAGCTCACGAACGTATGTCGAGCTGACGCATGCAAGAGTGGCGCGAGAGGGAAGAAATACCGTCTCAAGCGTGCCGTCAAAGCGGCGCGATATTTCGGCAAGCTCGTATTCGTAGGCGAAGTCGGTGGTATTTCGAACGCCCTTGACGATATATTTTGCGTCAAGCTCGCGCGCGGCGGCTGTCGTCAGCCCCGAGTAAAGCTTCGGAAAAACATTTGTGATACCGCGCTCGCGAAGGCGCAGCACGGCGGCGTTCAAAAGCTCGAGCCTCTCCTCCGGCGTGAAAAAGCCGCCCTTCTTCTCGGCGTTCGTGAGGATCACGGGATACACATTATCGAATATTCCCGCCGCAGTCTCGAAAAGGGAAGCGTGCCCCGCTGTCACAGGGTCGAAGCTGCCCGGAATTATGCAGTTCTTCATAAAGCTCTCACCTTCCCGCAGGAATTATTTTTTCGTAAGGAGCGTTACGCGCGTTCTTCCGTAGACCGTGCTCGTTTGCAGCTCAAAGCACTCCATGAGCTCGGCGTCTCCGTCGAAAACATCGTTCAAAACGGAGGCTGCAAGCTTTTCGGGATCCTTTTTCTCCTTGTTTTTCTTCTTTGACGGCTTGGTGTCGCACTCGCAGAGAATATGAGCGCCGGGGGCGGTTATGTCGCGCTCGGCAATTATACGAAGCGAGTCGTGCATCAGCGTCGTGGAGTACGGCGGGTCGAGAAGCACCGTATTGAACTTCTCGCTGTCGTTGAAGCGACGAAGGAACGCCTCGGCGGAAATTGCCGAAATTCGGCATCTGTCGTAAAGCTTTGCGTGCTTTGCGTTCTTGATAATAAGCTCGACTGCCTCGCGGGATTCGTCGATTATCGTTGCGTGAGCGGCGCCGCGCGAGAGCGCCTCAAGGGCGAGCTGACCGCTTCCGCCGAAGAGGTCGAGAACACGTCTGCCCTCAAGCTCGAACTGTATCATTGAAAACATCGCTTCCTTGACCTTGTCGGAGGTCGGGCGAGTTGCGTCGGACGCGAGCGTTTCAAGGCGTGTGCCGCGTGCCGTTCCTGTGATGATTCTCATTTTTTTCTCCGTTCCGCCGCAATGCGGCAAGACCTACACCCGCTTTTTCGCGGATGCGCTGCTTTTACTGTCGTTAAAATATGAAATAATGCTGTCGGCGACCGCCTCGCTGATGCCCTCGACCTCGCACAGGGCGTCGCGGTCAGCCGCGCGGATCGCACCAAGCGTGCCGAAGCGGCGCATGAGGCTTTTCGCCTTTGCGGGACCGATGCCCGGAATGCTTTCAAGGGTGGAATGCTTCAGCGTCTTACGCTTTGCGCGGGACATGCGTCCCACGGTATACCTGTGTACCTCCTCCTGGAGGGAGTAAACAAAGCGGAATACATCGGTGTGGCGCGAGATGTCGATCTCGCCGTCCGACGAGACTATCGTTCGTGTCTTGTGGTGCTCGTCCTTGACCATGCCGAAGACGGGAATATCATACCCGGCGCCTGCGAGCGCTTCCTTTACGGCATTGACATGACCGACGCCGCCGTCGAGAAGGAAAAGGTCGGGAGAGGGAGCGAGCGTTCCGTCGGGCAGCTGTTCGCCCGCGTGAGACATGCGCCGCAGGACTGCCTCGCACATCGCGTAGTAGTCGTCGGGGGCTGAGAGCGACTTTATGGAATACGTGCGGTATTCGCTCTTTACGAAGCGTCCGTCGACAGCCGCGACCATTCCGGCGGTGATATGCTCGCTTCCGAGGTTCGAAATATCGAAGGACTCTATGCGCTCCGGGTACACCTCAAGCGCGAGCAGTCCCGCAAGACGCGCGAGCATTCTTTCGTTTGCGCGGTGCTTTGAGACCTTGTTTTCGGCATGAAGGCGCGCGTCCTCACAGGCAAGTGAGCAGAGCGACCTCGATGCGCCTCTTTTCGGTGTACGCACCGTGACGCGGTGACCTGCCCTATCGGACAGAAATTCCGTAAGCAGCTCGCTGTCGCTGTCGGACAGCTCAAAGGACAGCAGCAGCTCCTTCGGAATATATTCGCGCGACATGTACAGCCGCGTGATGAACGACATGAGCGGAGACTCGTCGCCGCCGTCCGTGATTGCCGTGTCATCGAAGAGAAAGTGCTCTCTGTCGGACACATAGCCGCTTCGGATATAGAATACCGATATGCTGTCGTGGGACGACGCGGTGTCGTCTGCGGGGCAGAAGCCGAACACGTCGCACTCGATGTCGGGGGAGGTGACCGCATTCTGCTTTTCACCGAGCTTGCGAAGTGCCGCTATCGTGTCGCGGCAGCGCGCCGCCTTTTCGTATTCGGTATTTTCGGAATACCGATACATTTCCTCCGTCAGTGAGCGGATCGCGCCCGCTGTGCCGCCGCGCAGGATATCGCAGGCGGTCGAGATGACGGCTGCATATTCCTCACGCGATACGTTTCCCGTACACAGCCCGACGCATCTGCCGATCTGGTAATTCATGCACGGGCGTCCCTTGCCGATGTCGGCGGGAAAATTCTTCTTGCACGACGGGATACCGAGTGTGCGCTCGAGCGAGGATATTACCGAATAAACGGTCCCGGTCGATGAGTACGGTCCGAAATACAGCGCTCCGTCGGCAAGGCGCGTGCGCGTCATCGAAATTGTCGGATACTCCGCCTTGGCATTCAGGCGGATATACGGATAGGACTTCGCGTCCTTCAGCTTCATGTTGTATTTCGGCGTGTGGTGCTTAATGAGGCGGTTCTCGAGCGTCAGCGCCTCCATCTCCGTGGAGCACACAATGAATTCAAAGTCGCATACGGAGGACGCCATGCGCTCTGTCTTGACGTCGTGCGCGCCGTGGAAATATTGCGACACGCGGTCGCGCAGAGAGCGCGATTTGCCGACATATATTACATTCCCCTCGCAGCCGCGCATAATATAAACGCCCGGCGTTCGCGGAAGAGCCGCTGCCTTTGCGCGCAGGGCTTCAAGGTCACGCTTTAACACTGAAAAGCACCTCCCTTTGAAAAAAACGGCGAGCGAAAAACAAAATGCCTTGTCAAAAACGGGCATTGCATCGGCTCGTCGGACAAGGCATAATAGTTTTGAGATGATTACTCGGTGAAGCCGGTGTCGATGAGGCTTACAAGACCGTCAATGGCCTCTGTCTCGTCTGCGCCGTCTGCGTAAATCGTAACGGACATTCCCTTAACGATACCGAGAGAGAGCACACCGAGAAGGCTCTTTGCATTTACACGTCTGTCATCCTTTTCGACCCAAATGGAGCTCTTGTAAGAATTTGCCTTCTGAATAAAGAACGTAGCGGGTCTTGCGTGAAGACCGACATTATTTTTTATTGTTACGTCGCGTGAAATCATATGAATCTCCTGCAATATTAAGTAATGGAAAAGGGAACTTGTCCCCCGAGTGTTGTATATTAGTATTATAACAAAAACGTAAAATAAAATCAAGAGGGTGTTAATATTTTTCTCTCGTCAATATCAACAAGTAAAATTGCGCCTTTCGAGCTCGAATTGTCGATTTTCAAAATCAGGGAAAAATGAGGGGAAAAGCGGGCGAATTACAGAGTCGAAATACCCTCTTCGCGTGCCGTTTTTGCCACCGCGGCGGCGATTGCGGGAACGACACGGCTGTCGAACGGGGAGGGAATTATGTATTCCGCGCTCAGCTCATCGTCCGCGATAAGCGACGCCAGCGCCTGTGTTGCGCTTTTTTTCATTCCCTCGGTAATGTCGGAGGCGCGTGAGTCGAGCACGCCGCGAAAGATGCCGGGGAAGGCGAGAACATTGTTTATCTGATTCGGGAAATCGCTTCGTCCCGTGCCGACGACCGCAGCACCCGCCGCTATCGCCTCGTCGGGCATGATCTCGGGGGTGGGGTTTGCGAGAGAGAAGACGACGGGGGAGGGCGCCATTGATCGGATCATGTCGGCTGTAATGAGCCCCGGACGCGAAACTCCGATGACGGCATCCGCGCCGCAAAGCACGTCGGCAAGCGAGCCGGTCTCTTTGTTGGGGTTGGATTCTTCGGCAAGGAGAGCGTGCTCGGAGCTCTCGAAGCTCATGCCGCACGCGAGCGCACCGACGCGGTCGACGTAGATAATATTATTGCAGCCGAGCGACGCTATGTGGCGTCCGATGGCAGTGCCCGCGGCACCCGCGCCGCAGATGACGAGCTTAATGTCGCAAAGACGCTTCTTTACAAGCTTCAGCGCGTTGAGCAGCGCGGCGGCGACGATAATAGCCGTTCCGTGCTGGTCGTCGTGGAATACGGGAACCTTGCAGCATTCCTTCAGCCTGCGCTCTATCTCGAAGCAGCGCGGTGCGGCAATATCCTCGAGATTGATGCCGCCGAAGGATTCTGAGATGTTTTTGACCGTCGCGACGAATTCGTCCGTGTCCTTTGTCGAGACGCAGAGAGGGATAGCATCAATGTCGGCGAATTCGCGGAACAGCAGGCATTTTCCCTCCATGACGGGCATGCCTGCCGTGGGACCTATGTCACCGAGACCGAGAATTGCCGTACCGTCGGTGATAACGGCGACGGTGTTCCAGCGGCGCGTGAGCTCGTAGGAGAGCGAGGGATCCTTGGCGATGGCGAGACAGGGCTCCGCAACTCCCGGCGTGTATGCGAGGGCGAGCTCCTCTGCGTTTGTGGCGCGTGCGACGGGCTCGATGCGTATCTTGCCCTTCCATTCCTTATGCTTTTTAAGCGAAAGCTGTTTTATATCCATAGTTTTCAACATTTTCCTTTGAAAAGTTTTCGTAGTTCCTATATTATATCATCTTTTTGCCGCGGCGGGGGCTTTAATGTGATAAAAAGTTCTTTTTTTTCTTCGTGCGGCGAAAATTTCAGGCTATATTCCTCGCCGCGCGGCTGATAATAAGGAAAGCGAAAACGTGAGCTATGGAGGAAACATGAGAAAAACAATTAATGCGCTGCTTTGCATTGCGCTTTGCGTAAGCATGCTGCTTTGCACGACGCTTCCGCTGCTTGCCGTGCCGTTTACGCGAAGCGAGGGCGACGCCGTGTACTCGTGGCACGCAAACACTCAGATGAAGATAGCGCTGACCTTCGACGACGGACCTCACCCGACCTACACCGGGGAAATACTCGACCTGCTTGACGAGTACGGCGCGAAGGCGACCTTCTTTTGTGTCGGAAGCTGCGTTGAGCAATACCCGTCCGTTACGGCGGCGGTCGCCGCGCGCGGGCACGAGCTCGGCAATCATACCTTCGACCACGTCAACCTGAGAGCGTCCTCGGTCGAACTCTGCCGTGGACAGCTGCGCGATACCGAGAGGGCAATTTACGACGCGGCGCAGGTCACGCCGAGGCTGCTTCGCCCGCCGGAGGGCAGATATTCCGACGAGGTGTGTCGTGCTGCCGACGAAATGGGGTACAAGATAGTGCTCTGGACGGTCGATACACGTGATTGGGCGCACACCTCACCGGAGGCGATTTTCGAAAATGTGAAGAAAAACGTGAAAAGCGGCGACATTATACTCTTTCACGATTATGTCGTCGGAAGCTCGCCGACCTGCGACGCCCTGCGCCTTGTGCTGCCGTACCTTAAGGAGCGCGGCTTTAAGACGGTGACCGTTTCCGAGCTTATTGAAAGTCCGTGACGCGCGAAGGTAAAAAAATATCGTTTATTTTCGAAAATACGCACACAAGTGTGCCGTTTTGTGTTAAAATAATATATAAGTGCAATTATGCCTATCAAGCTTTAAGGAGTGGCTATGGTTTTCTCGTCATACGAGTTTATATTTTTGTTCTTTCCCTGCACCCTTATCGGCTTCTGCCTTTTAAGGCTGACGGGCAGGGCTTTGCTGCCGAAGCTTTGGCTGACGGCGGCGTCCCTTGTTTTCTACGGCATGGGACAGCCCGAATACATATCGGTCTTTTGCCTGTCGCTCGTTCTCAACTATTTAATCGTGCTCGGGCTCGACAGATGCAAGGAGAGCCGACTGCTTCGGGGAGTGCTGCTCGGCGCGGCGTGCGTGTGGAACATCGGGCTTCTCGTCTACTTCAAATACACGAATTTTATCCTTGAGAATATCGGAAGGCTCGTGTCGCGCGAAATGCCGACGCTTGAGCTGATACTTCCGATAGGAATATCCTTCTTCACCTTCCAGATACTCGCGTACACGATAGACTTCGCACGCGGCAGATGCCGACTTGCCACGCCGCTTGATTACGTGCTGTTCGTGTCGTTCTTCCCGCAGCTTATCGTCGGTCCCGTCGTAATGCATGACGAGCTCATGCCGCAGCTCGAGGGAGACAGGCTTCTTCACTTCGAGAAAGCCGACATTGCGCGCGGCGTGTATCTTTTCTCGATGGGCTGTGCCAAGAAGACCGTGCTTGCCAACCCGCTGATCACCTTTGCGACGGATTATTATTCGAAAAGCGTCGAGACTGTCGCACAGAGCGGAGCCGTATACGCATGGGCGGCGGCGCTTGCCTTCACCTTTGCCTATTATTTCGATTTCTCGGGCTACATAGACATGGCGCGTGGACTCGGCTACATATTCGGAGTGAAGCTTCCCATCAACTTCGATTCGCCCTACAAGGCGAGGAACTTTGCGGATTTCTGGCGCAGATGGAACATGACCATCTCACGCTTTTTCAACAATACCGTCTTCTCGAATATATTCCACTTCGGCGACCGCATACCGATGCTTATCGTCGCGACAACGGCGACCTTCCTTGTGTCGGGAATATGGCACGGCGCAGGCTGGAACTTTATTTTATGGGGACTTGTCAACGGCGTTTTCGTGTGCATTGCGAATATAATGCTGCTCTACAGGCTTCGCCTGCCGTCGTTTATAGCGTATCCCGCGACCTTTATCGGCTGCGTGCTCGTGCGTGTGCTCTTTGACAGCCCGACGCTCGAGACGGCGTGGGCGGTATACCGTGCAATGTTCACGCCGACGGTCTCGCTTCGCGAATTTGTGACGGTCACTCTGCCCGGCTTTGTTTCCGATAACGCGGAGCTGTGCGTGATATGCGTTATCTGCGCCGCAGTCTGCTTTTTCTTCCCGAATTCGAACAAGCTCAGCGAGAAGGAGCCGACATGGCGTCATGCGGTGCTCTCGGCGCTGCTGCTCGTTGCGAGCCTTGCCTGCATGGGACGGGTTTCAACCTTCCTTTATTTCAATTTTTGACGTTAAGCGAAAGGCGGAATACCTATGAATATCAAAAGATGGCTTGCGCTTTTTCTCGGCGCGGCGATACTTGCGGCGGCGCTCTATGCGGCGTTCAATATGGCGGTGGATCCCTTCGGCGTGTTCGGCGAGAAGCTACTTGATTACGGCGAATACAGCATGACGGAGAACCCGCGAGTCGCCAAAATGGCGTACCTTGAGAAAAATCATGAGAAATACGATTCATATATTGTCGGCTGCTCGAAGACCTCGTCCTACCCGACGGAGCTTCTGAATGCATACACCGGCGGCTCGTTCTTCAATCTTTTCGCCTACGGCGGAGACATGGCGGACGAGGAAAAAATGGCGACCTACGTTATTGAAAATTATTCCCCGAAGAATATCGTCGTGGCACTCGGTCCCGAGGCGGCGTACAAATACGACTTCGAAAGCGACAGCCTGAAGGACAACCTTTTCTGGAAGGTAGAGGACTCAAGCGCGTTTCGCTTTTATCTCAAGTATGCCTTCCTTCACCCGAGCTATTCGGCACAGAAGCTGATATCCTACTTTGACCGCTCGTATCTCCCATCGGCGGATGCCGTGTTCAATACGGAGAGCGGTGCTTACGACAAGACCGTGCGCGACAGCGTCCCGATAGGCTCGCTTGCCGATTACGACACGGTCGAGAGCTCGGCATTCGAAATAACTCATTCGCGTCCGCTCGATTATATCGACGAGTGCGTCGCCTCGGTCAAGCGCATCAAGCAGCTGTGCGACGAGCGCGGAGTGAATTTTATGCTGATAGCATCTCCGATGTACGCCGCGGAGCAGGCGTGCTATTCCGACAGCGATATGACACGCCTTATGACCGCTCTTGCAGAGGTGAGTGATTTCTGGGATTTTTGGGGCTACAATGAACTCGGAAGTGACAGACGTTATTTCTACGACGGCTACCACTTCCGAAATTGCGTCGGAAAAATGGCGCTCGCGTACATATTCGGCGACAGCGACGTGTATGTGCCGGAGGATTTCGGACATTACACAACTGCCGAAAACGTGAGCGAGCGCATAACCGAAGCCCTGACGCGCACGGAGACGGACAGCGCGTCCTACACCTGCCGTGTGCCGATACTGATGTATCACCACTTTGTAGAGGACGGCGGCGACACCTCGTCGGCGCTGTCGGCATCCTCCTTTGAAGAGCAGCTGAAAACGCTGTCGGAGGCGGGCTTTACCGCTGTGACCTATGACGAGCTGATCTCCTACGTCGAGCTCGGCGAAGCCCTTCCGGAAAAGCCTGTCGTTATCTCGATAGACGACGGCTATGAGAGCAATCTTACGATTGCCGCGCCGCTTCTCGAAAAATACGGCATGTGCGCCGTGATATCCGTTATCGGCGTCAGCGACGGTAAAACGACCTACAAGGATACGGGCGAGGCGATGACACCCCACTTCTCGCTGACCGCTCCCGAGCTGCTTGCTTATATTGAGCGCGGAGTGCTCGATATACAGTCGCACAGCTACGACATGCACATGGTTCCGTCTCGCGACGGAGAGGACTGCCGCGTCGGAGTGCTGCCGCTGGAGGGCGAGAGCGAGAAGGATTATATTTCGACGCTCAGCGAGGACTATACACACTCTGCCGAGCAGATACTTGCGGCGACGGGCAAGAGCCCGTGCGTGTTCACGTATCCGGAGGGAAAATACACGAGCCTTTCCGAGACCGTGCTTCATTCGCTCGGAGTGAAGGCCACGGTAACGACGGAGAGCGGTGTCAGCGAGCTTGTTCGCGGAATACCGCAGAGCCTGTATCTGTTAAAGCGTCTCAATATTTACGAAGGGGTGACGGGCGAGGCGATACTCACCGCCATCGAAGAAAATTCATAAATACAAAGGAGTGCAGAAAATGAGCACACAGGAACGCATATACAAATTTTTTGTCGAAAAGAACAAGGCGGACGACGCGCTTACGTGGGACACAGACCTTCTCTCGGGCGGCTACGTGAATTCCTTGTTCGCGCTCGAGATCGTAATGTATCTCGAGAAGGAATTCAAGATCCGCATAAAAAGACGCGACATCACCGACGACAATTTCCGCACCATCAACAATATGACCGCTCTCGTCGAGAGACTTATCTGACGGCATGGAGATCAAAAGAGCAAACGCAGGACGGATAAAATGTCTCATATTCGACCTTGACGACACACTTTGGGAGGGAACTCTCACCGAGGGCGGCGGCAAGCGTCTGCGCGACGGAGCCGCGGAGCTGATACGCACGCTCGACAGCCGCGGAATACTTATGTCCATTGCGTCAAAGAACGACTTCGACAGCGCCGTGAAGGCGCTTGAGGTGATCGACCCGACACTGCCCGACATGTTTTTGTGCCCTCAGATAAGCTGGGGCGCAAAGTCTGCCGCCGTCGGACGGATAGCCGAGAGTCTTAACCTTAAAATGTGCAACATCGCCTTTATCGACGACAGCGCCTTTCAGCGCGACGAGGTCAAGTTCGCGCATCCCGATATCACGGTGTATGACGCCGCAGAGCTGAAGGAGCTCGCACAGCGTCCTGAGCTCACGGTCCGCTTCATTACCGAGGACTGCAAGAACAGACGAAGCATGTATAAAGCTGACATGGCGCGCGAGGGCGCAAAGGTGGATTTCGACGGCACGGACGAGGCGTTCATGCACACGCTCGACATGCACCTTTCGGTAAAGCGCGTTGATGAGAGCAGTCTCAGACGCGTGGAGGAGCTGACGCTTCGCACGCATCAGCTGAATTCCACGGGCTATAC
>CAYYKO010000004.1:30591-45942 GCA_964441695.1 uncultured Ruminococcus sp.
CGTATTCCTATGAGGAGCTGACGTCCTTCATCGACTCGCCGCGACATGAGTTTTTTATCGCGGGACTGACCGACAAATACGGCGACTCCGGCAAGGTCGGGCTCGTTCTCATGGAGGACGCGGGCGACGCTTATGTGCTGACGCTGCTTATCGTCTCCTGCCGTGTAATGACGCGCGGCGTCGGTGCTGCGCTGCTTGCCTTTGCGGTAAGGCTTGCCGCCGAGAGGGGAAAGCCGCTTCGCGCGGAGTACCTTGAGACGGAATACAACAGAATAATGTATATCACCTACAAGCTTGCGGGCTTTGAGGAGGTATGTGAGCTCGACGACGACGGCTGTGTTCTTGAATATTCGAGAGACACGCTGCCGGAATATCCGACATATCTTAAGGTCGAGACGGAGTCATCATTTGCGCGTTGCGTCACGTGTTATATGCCGTCAGTATATTTTATTTTTTCGCGAAAGCGAAGGAGGTTCATTATGATGAAGCTTGGAATCATCGGCGCTTCTTTCCCCGACCAGTACGGGCCTAAGACATTTGAAGCTGTCGGTAAGCTCGGCCTCGATTTCATTGAGGTCACATGTAACTTCGATCCCGAATCGGAGAAGTTCATTGCAAGTGCAAAGGACGTAAGACGTCTCGTTGACGAGACCGGTATTCAGATCGGCTCCGTCGGCAGATGGAATCTTGAGAACGTAAACTGCGGCGGCAAGATCGACGAGGCACAGTTCGACAAGAACATCCGTCTTCTCAACGCAACGGCAGAGGTTGGCTGCCCCGTATTCGTATGCGGCTGCAACTACGACGGAGACGTTTCGATCTATAAGAACTACGGCGTTGCGATCGATTATTTCAGCCGTCTTGTCGAGGAAGGCAAGAAGCTCGGAGTTAAGATCGCGACCTACAACTGCCACTGGAACAACTTTGTCGTTGAGCCGAAGCAGTGGGATATCGTGCTCGACTCCGTTCCCGAGCTCGGAATTAAGTTTGACCCCTCTCACGCAATGACAAGAGACATCCACGGCGGTACATACCTCCGCGAGCTCGATAAGTATCTGCCGCATATTTATCACATCCACATCAAGGGCTCGACCTACCTTGGAACCGAGCACGTTGACTCTCCTCCGGCAGGCATGGATCAGACCGACTGGAACACGATCTTCGTTCTCCTTTACAAGCACGGCTACCAGGGCGGACTCAGCATTGAGCCTCACTCCGGCGTATGGCAGGGTGCTCTCGGCGACGCAGGCGTCAAGTTTACTGTAGATTTCCTTCGCAGATACCTTGTTCAGTATTGATTCCTATTGACAAACGCTGATATTTGTGCTATTATTACTATAGTATTGCACGATCGTATCATCGTAAATCTATTTGGTCAGGAGTTAAATATGGAAACCAAACGCAACCTTAAGTACTATATCGCGCCTCCCGTTTCGATACCCACAATTGTCGGTCTTGTCATCGCACTTGTCGGTCTCGTTATGGCAATCATCATGTCGAGCAAGATCCCCGGCATTGCAGTGATCGTTCTCGGACTGCTCGTCGTTATGTTCACGACCGGCGGTAAGTCGAACGATACGGACATCGAGTTCCAGGCAAGAGCGCTCACATCGGATCTTCTGGAGAATTCCATGAAGAAGTTCGAGGTGTACGAGAAGCACTTCCTCAAGATGCTTAAGCCTGTTGACCTTACGGGATATGACTTTGAGGCTACGGAAAAGGAATTCTACTTCAAGAAGGGTCATGACGGAACACCCAGAACCAACTACTTCAAGGCATTCAACCTTATCTTCTCCGGCGAAAAGATGTATGTCTACGGTCGCCGCTTCTCCCTCACAAATGAGGAGATCGACGAGACGATAACAGCTCAGTATAAGTACAACGAGCTGTCGCATGCCGAGGTTCTTGAGAAGCAGTTTAAGGCACCGAGCGGTGAGAGCTTTACCTATCACGTATTCAAGATTTACGCCACAGACGGCAGTGCGGTTCTCGATACCTGCATTGACTACGGCGCAGACTCCGATAAGGCGGTAGAGAATATCAACCGTGCCATCACGGTTCGCAAGGCAGAGCTTGAAAAGCGTGCTGAGGAGCGCGCGATCAAGCTTCGCGAGTTCCGCGAAAAGGTTATGGCCGGTGAAGCTACAGACCTTCCCCAGGACAGCCTTGACGTTTAATTAAACATTTATCCCCCGACCGGCATAAAGTGTGCCGCTGTCGGGGGATTTTGTGCTTTGGCTTTAATATGCTCCGTCGTCTTACGCGGCTGCGGCAGAGCTCACAGCCCGAGCAGCGCACGCGCATTCTTCTCGAATATTTTTTCGTACAGGGTGTCCGACAGACCGAAGCTCTCGAGAAAGCGGACATTTTCGTCCGGCGGACACCACGGACAGTCCGAGGCAAAGAGGATCCGCTCGGGGTCGTGCGAGAGTAAAATACTGCGAAGCACAGCCCGGTCGTGCGCTTCAACGTAGGCGAGCGAGGTGTCTATCCACAGCGGCTGTCCGCACAGCTTTTCGAGAACCTCGTCCCACATGCAGTTCGCGCCGAAGTGCGCGCAGACAAGCTTTAATTTCGGGTGGCGACGCATAACGCGGAGTATCATGTCGGGAGTCGCGTGAATGTGCTCGGGCGAGCACACGTCAAGCCCCGCGTGAGTTATAACGAACAGTCCGAGTGACGAGCACAGCTCGAATATCGGGTCGAAATGCGCGTCGTCAAGGTCGAAGCCCATGTAGTCGGGGTGTATCTTGATGCCGGGGCGCCCCGCACTCTTGAGCTTTATGAGCCGTCCTTCAAGGTCGTCGCAGAGCGGGTGAATGCTGCCGAGCGGCACGATGCTGTCGTATTCTGCGGCACTCTCGACGGCAAAGCTGTTTACGTTATCCGTCTGGCGGGCGTTTGTGGCGATATTGCAGATGACCGAAAGGTCAATGCCCCACCTTTTCATCTTTGCCGTGAGGTCGGCGAGCGTGCCGTCGGTTATCGGCTCGCGGTCTATGTGTACCTTGAGACTGTCCACTGCGCGACGCGCGAGACGGTCGGGAAAGGCATGCGTGTGAAAATCGATTATCATTGTGCTCTCCGTGCTTTCGAATGGTTATGCTATATTATACCTCAAAAAAGTGCCTGCTGTAAACGCCCGGCGGCAAAAAATATTGATGCATTTCGGTAGAGCTTTCGGCGACGGGATTTTTTGAACAATGTGTAAATAATGCGTGTAGCTGTTGCATTTTTCGCGATTTTGAGGTATTATTACTATAATGGGGGTCAAATGGTTATTCGCAAAAGGAAAACCCTTGCTCTCAGCTGAAATACGGTTCGTTTCGGCATAAATCCGACAGCGGCGCGGCGCATTTTCGTCTCTCGCATGTTCGTTTTTCGGCATGCTCTTTTCGAAAAGGAACGCAGAATGCGCGCCGTACTCCACAGCATAAATTTTTATCATTATATCCGGAGGAATTTCATGGACAAGTTTAACCTCGAAGCCTTTGCCGAGACTCTGCGTGATATCAGCGTCAAGACAGCTTCCGCTCTTCGCGAGCTCCTTGCCGATGGCACTCAGCCGTCGGGCGGCGAGCTTAACGCAAGAGGTCGCCTCGAAGCTCTCTTTGACGAGGGTACATTTTCCGAGCTCGGTACTTATGTAAGAAGACGCGCAGGCGAATTCGATCCCACGGCTAAGGACGAGTTCGAGGGCGTCATCTGCGGATGGGGTGCCGTAAACGGACGCCTCGTATACGCATTCTCGCAGGACATCGCAAGATGCTCCGGCTCCGTCAGCGAGGCTCACGCTCGCAAGATCTGCGACCTTTACCGCCTTGCAGTCGATAACGGCGCACCGGTCATCGGTGTGTTTGATTCCGCGGGAGCATATATTCCCGAGGGTGTGCGCGCGCTTGCAGGCTACGGCAGCATAATGAAGAGCGTTTCGGCAGCGTCCGGAATTATTCCTCAGATCGCCGTTGTTCCCGGCTACGCATCGGGTCCCGCCGCTGTTATCTGCGGTATGTTCGACCTCGTTATCACGACCGAGAAGGGAAGCGTTTCCGTTAATGCACCCGCTCTCGTTGAGGGCAAGTGCTGCTCTGCCGACAATCTCGGCACACTTCATGCGGCAGACGACGCCGAGGCTATCGCACTTGCGAAGACTCTCCTTACGTATCTCCCCGCAAACAATGCAGAAGGCAATGCCGACGGTATTTCCTGCGACAGCATCAACCGCGAGACCTCTCTCGCAGCATACGAGAGCTCGAAGGACGCGCATGACCTTCTTTCCGCTATCGTCGACGACGGAAAGCTCGTCGAGCTCTACAGCGACTACGCTCCCGAGGCGCTTTGCGCTCTCGCATCTATCGGCGGCACGGCGGTCGGCGTTGTTGCAACCAATAAGGCTGTGAACGGCGGTACGCTTACCGCAAAGGCGGCTCGCAAGATCTCCCGCGCCGTATCCTTCTTTGACAGCTTCAATATTCCCGTATTCACGGCAGTCGATTCCGAGGGTCTTGACCGTTCGGCGCAGTCTGAGTGCTCGCCCTACGGCACAGAGCTTGCAAAGCTTGCGTCTGCATACGCGGCAGCAAGCTGCCCCAAGGTAACGCTTATCGCAGGTGAGGCATACGGCTCGGTATTTACCGTTCTCGGAAGCCGCGCGCTCGGTGCTGACCTTGTGCTCGCTCTCGACAGCGCGAAGATAGCTTCCATGAATGCGGAGAGCGCAGTTGCATTCCTTTGGAATGACAAGATCACCGCTGACGTAACACGTGCCAAGCTCGAGGAGTGCTGGAACAGCTCCGTTGCAACACCCGTTGAGGCTGCCGCAGCAGGCGAGATCGACGACATCGTCGAGGGTGCAGAGCTTCGCCAGCGCGTAGGCGCCGCCTTCAATATGCTCTCCTGCAAGAGCACAAGCCTCATTTCCCGCAAGCATCTTGTAATGCCGCTTTAAGGAGTCTGCCATGACGCATAATATTATGTTAGGCACACCGATTTTAGCGGAGGTCGATATGAACTCCGTCCTCAACAACGGTATGACCTGGGGAGAGAAGCTTGCCGATTGCGGCCGTATGATCGCTATCGGTATGGGATGCGTGTTCGGCGTAATCTTCATCATTTGGCTTATGCTCACGTTATTCCGCTTCGTTATATACGATATCCCCAATATGAAGAAAAAGAAGGCGGAGAGCACCGCAGCTGCCGAAAGCGCACCGACTGAGGTCGTCGCAGCTCCGGTCGCAGAGACCGCTGCCACCGACGACGCCGTCACCGTTGCGATAATTACAGCGGCGATAGAGGCGTATCGCGCCGGTGAGTCCTCCGACACCTCGTCACTTCCGTTCCGCGTTGTGTCCTTCAAGAGAAAGAGCTCCGGCTCTCCGTGGAATTCTTAAATCAAATATTCGATATCGAACAGAAAGGTCATAAAAATGAAAAATTATAACGTAACAGTAAACGGCGTAACATACGAAGTAGCAGTTGAGGAGATCGGCGCAGCAGCAGCTGCGGCAGCTCCCGCACCCGCAGCAGCACCGGCTCCCGCAGCGGCACCGGCTCCTGCGGCAGCTCCCGCAGCCCCCAAGGCAGCAGCACCCGCAGCAGGCGCTGAGAGCGTTAAGGCTCCCATGCCCGGCACCATCCTCAAGATGAACGTTAAGGTCGGCGACAAGATCGAGAAGGATTCTCTCGTCTGCATCCTTGAGGCAATGAAGATGGAGAACGAGATCTTCGCTCCCGTCTCCGGAACAGTTACCGCTATTAATGCTCCTGTCGGCACGACAGTTGCTACAGGCGACGCTATCGTTACCCTTGCATAAGCACACCGCTTTAGAAGATTGGAGTGCTGTTAAGTGGAATTCATAACAAACTTTTTGCAGTCGACGGGTGTTTCCCAGCTCGTCGGCGACCCGGTCTTCCTTGTGAAGACACTGATCATGTATGTGATCGTCGGTGTCCTTTTGTACCTGGCAGTTGTAAAGGGCTTTGAGCCGCTTCTGCTCATCCCGATAGCCTTCGGTATGTTCCTCGCGAACCTCCCCGGAACCGAGCTTTTCCACATGGAGAAGTTCTTTCTCGGCGACCACGTCGATATAGTGGCGGTCATATCGGAGGGCTCGCTTCTCGACTTCCTTTACCTCGGAGTTAAGCTCGGTATCTACCCGTCGCTTATCTTCCTCGGTATCGGCGCGATGACGGACTTCACCTCCCTTATCGCGAATCCGAAGTCGCTCTTCCTCGGTGCTGCGGCGCAGTTCGGCGTTTTTGTCGCATACTCCGGCGCTATCCTCATCGGCTTTGTGCCGAAGGCGGCAGCCGCTATCGGTATCATCGGCGGTGCCGACGGACCGACAGCTATTCTCGTTACGAAAACACTCGCGCCGACACTTCTCGGTGCCATCGCGATCGCGGCGTACAGCTATATGGCGCTGATTCCGATGATCCAGCCGCCCTTCATGAAGCTTCTTACGACAAAGAAGGAGCGCGCCGTCGTTATGACGACACTTCGCCCCGTATCGAAGCTTGAGAAGGTCGCATTCCCCGTTGTCGTAACGCTTATCGTCGTTCTTCTCGTACCCGACGCCGCTCCCCTGGTCGGCTTCCTTATGCTCGGTAACCTCTTTAATGTATCCGGCGTTACCGACCGTCTTTCGAAGACCGCACAGAACGAGCTTATCAATATCGTAACGATATTCCTCGGAATCTCCGTCGGAGCTACGGCAAACGCCGAGAGCTTCCTTGCACCGACCACGATATACATCATCCTTCTCGGACTTGCTGCGTTCTGCGTATCCACCATTGGCGGACTTCTCGGCGGTAAGCTAATGTATCTTCTTACCGGCGGAAAGATCAATCCCCTTATCGGTTCTGCGGGAGTTTCCGCGGTTCCCATGGCGGCACGCGTTTCCCAGCTGGTCGGACAGAAGGAGAACCCCTCGAACTTCCTTCTCATGCACGCAATGGGACCGAACGTTGCGGGAGTTATCGGCTCTGCCGTTGCGGCGGGCGTATTCCTCACCCTGTTCAAGTAATATCGTCATGCCGCAGTGCGTGCCGCGCTTCTTGCACGGCACGCAGGTCGGCTTATGAAATGAAAGGAATGGTCTTATAATGGCTAAAGTAAAAATAACCGAAACCGTCCTCAGAGACGCTCATCAGTCCCTTGTCGCTACAAGAATGACTACAGATGAGATGCTTCCCATCCTTTCCGAGATGGATAAGGTCGGATATCATTCTCTCGAGGCGTGGGGCGGTGCAACCTTCGACTCCTGCCTCCGCTTCCTCAATGAGGATCCGTGGGAGAGACTTCGCCGCATCCGCGCCGAGGTAAAGAACACCAAGCTCCAGATGCTTTTCCGCGGACAGAATATCCTCGGATACCGTCACTACGCAGATGACGTTGTTTCCTACTTCGTACAGAAGTCCGTTGCTAACGGTATCGACATCATCCGTATCTTCGATGCGCTCAACGACTCCCGCAACCTCCGCTGTGCTGTTGAAGCGGCACGTCGCGAGGGCGGTCACGTTCAGGCTGCCATCAGCTACACCATCAGCCCCGTACACTCCAACGAGTCCTTCGCAGCCTACGCCAAGGAGCTTGAGGAGATGGGCGCAGATTCCATCTGCATCAAGGATATGTCGGGACTTCTCACACCCTACGCGGCATACGACCTCGTAAAGGCGATAAAGAGCACAGTCTCCATCCCCGTTCAGCTTCATACACACTACACCACGGGTCTCGCATCCATGACCGTCCTCAAGGCTATCGAGGCGGGCGTTGACGTTGTCGATACCGCTATCTCTCCGATGGCAATGGGTACCTCTCAGATGCCCACCGAGTCGCTCGTTGCGACGCTTGCCGGCACCGAGTACGACACAGGCCTCAACACCTACGCGCTCAACCGCGTTGCACAGTACTTCACACCTATCCGTGAGAAGTACCTCAGCTCCGGTCTGCTTGACCCCAAGGTGCTCAAGGTCGATGTCAACGGACTCACCTATCAGGTTCCCGGCGGAATGCTCTCGAACCTCGTTTCCCAGCTCAAGCAGCAGGGCAAGAGCGATAAGTTCGATGAGGTGCTTGCCGAGGTTCCGCGTGTCCGCGAGGACGCAGGCTTCCCGCCGCTCGTAACTCCCACCTCCCAGATCGTCGGCACACAGGCTGTGCTCAACGTTATCACAGGCGAGAGATACAAGATGGTATCGAAGGAATTCAAGGGACTCGTCCGCGGCGAGTACGGCAAGACTCCCGTTGAGATCTCCCCTGAGTTCAGAAAGAAGATAATCGGTGACGAGACACCCATAACAGGTCGCCCCGCAGATGCTCTTTCTCCCGAGATCGACCGTCTCCGCGAAGAGATCAGACCCTACCTTGAGCAGGATGAGGATGTCCTCTCCTACGCGCTCTTCGGACAGGTCGCAGTAAAGTTCTTCGAGTACAGAAAGGCTCAGAAGTACGGCGTTGACGCCGAGCACGCTGACCTTGACGGAAAGGTCCACACAGTTTAATGCAAAAAAAGGGAGTGCCGAGCTCGGTACTCCCTTATATTTTCGTTTATCGTAGGCTTCGGCAATTTGTCGCCGAAGGTCGAGCTTTTGCTACACGGAGGGCTTATGGTCTGTATTGCGGCAGAAAAGAATGACTCGCGTGCGCGCCTTATAAGGCAAATGCTCCTCAGCCTGCTTATCCCGTGCGCTGTCGGCTGCTCGGAAAGGCTGCTGCGCTATGCGTCGGTCGTCATATGCTTTATAGGCGACGACTGCGAATGCACGGAGCGCGTCGTGATGTGCGACGGAGCGGCGCTGTCCTCTCGCGATAGGTGCGGCGCGGAGCTTGAGCGGCTGGTCGCGCGCATTGAGGACGTATTTCTTGTAAAATACGGTGCGAATCCGTACACGGTGGAGCGCGGTGCGTTTTACGACGGTGATAACATAACGCGCTATCGCGGCAGGGAATGCCGCTTTACCTTCACGGAGCGCATGATACTCCGATTTTTGGCAAGTGTCGGCGAAATGCGCGCGGGCGCGCTCACGATAAGTGAGTATTGCCTTTCCGAGGCGACGTCGCCTCAGGCGGTCAGCGTTCATGTCAATAAGATAAACGGTCGCGCGTATATTATCTCTCCGATAGCGCTCATCAGCACCAAGCGCCACGCGGGCTACAGACTCAGCTGCTGTTAGATGTGCATCAGCTCGAGCTTGCGCTTTGCGGCATTGTACGCCGCCTCGAACTGACCTATCCTGTACGCGCAAAGCTCAAGGTCGTCGTAAACGTGGTATCGCATGTAATACGGGAGCGAGGAGAGACCGGCAAGCTCATTGAGCACCGCAAACGCACCCTCAAAGTCGCCGTCGCGCCTTGCCTTAACGGCTGCCGCGTGTTGACGGTGCCGTGTTGAGGTGAGCGGGGCTCCGGTGTCTCCGAGGAGCATCTTCATATAAAGTATGAGCTCCGCCGGGACGAGAGTCGACGCCTCGTGAATATCCGTAAGCAGCAGCGGTATCTCGCCCGTGCTCGTCGATCTTATCAGCAGCTCATAATACTTCACGGCTGCGACGAGGTCGCCCGACGTGTAGCAGCTTCGCTTTGCCTCATCGGAGGCAAGGTGCAGGTGATTTATTGCCGAGGTGATGTCAAGGCGCTCCGCGCATTGCAGTGCGGCGGAGAAATGCGAACGCGCGAGCATGAAGGACAGCTCGTCCCCGCGAAGCGTCTGCGGAAGCTTTTCGCATATCTCGATGCATTTATCAAAGTCGGACTCGATAAATGCGACCTTTGCCTCGTCTGCGGCAAACAGATTGATATATTTCGACTCGGACTCACTGTCACTCGAGAAGAAATATCCGATAGGCACGTCAAGCCGCTCGGCAATATAGCAGAGCGTGCCGACAGACGGCAGTGACTTGCCGCTTTCGATAAGACTCAGGTGGTTGCGCGTGATCTCACTCCCGCACAGCTCGCTTTGGGTCATTTTTTTTTCGTTTCTGACGGTCTTTATGCGACGGCCGATCTCGTCGGAGGAAAATTTCATTCTTTCCCGCCCTCCGAGCGGCTGAATATGCTTTCGCCGCGTGTGTCTATGCCGACAAATAAGGGCAGACGGCACAGCTCAAGTCGCTTGACGGATTCGCAGCCAAGCTCCTCGAAGGCAATGACCTCGAGCTCCTTCACGCATTCGGCGACGAGCGCTCCCGCACCTCCGACGGCGCAGAGATAAAGCCCGCCGTTTCTCACGATCGCCTCTCTTACGCTTTCGCTGCGCTCTCCCTTGCCGACAGTCGCGGCAAGACCGAGCTCCATGAGGCGCGGTGTGTAAACATCCATTCTCGAGGAGGTCGTCGGTCCGCACGCGCCCGTTGCAAGTCCGCCGACTGCGGGCGTCGGTCCCGCGTAATAAATAAATGCGCCGTTCAGCTCGAAGGGAAGCGCCTCGCCGGCGTCGAGCATGGAGAAAATGCGCTTGTGCGCCGCGTCACGCGCCGTATACACGCAGCCCGACAGATAAATTCTGTCTCCCGCGCGAACCCTGTCGCGCCACTCGTGAAAATCTTCAACTCTCAAATTCATTGCTTTTCGTTCTCCGATGCTATGGTGCTCTTTATGGTGTTGCACTTCTTGTCGAAATCACGCATTACTGCCTTGATGCCGTCCTCAAGCTCGTTTCCGAGCGCCTCCATCCTTGCGTTGAGCGCTGCGAATTTCTGCTCGAGCTCCGCGCTAAGCCCCTGCGTGCTCTGCGAAATGCTGTCGGAATAAAGCTTGAATTCGCGAATACAGCAGTCGGCGTTGCGGATGGCATTCTTTTTGAGCGCCGCGACCGTCCGTCCGGTAACGACGGTGAGCTGTCTGCGAGCTGCCTCTGCGCGTTCGGCACCGTCGACGGCAATGCCGTCCGCCTGAAGACGCGCGTCGCGGACGATGCGCTCGGCATTCATGTTGGCGTTTAACAGAATATCTCCGACATTGCGGCTCATCTCGTCGTAGAGACGCACCTTGTCGCAGTCTTCGGAGGAAAGTGCTGTGCTGCCCGCGGAGCTTTCCTTTGCTGCTGCGGGCTTACTGTCGGCGGATGAGTCTGCCTTATTCGTTTTGCTCAAGCTCTCCTCAAGAGTGCGAAGGCGCTCCGAGAGGCTCTCGTTTTCGGCATTTGCCGCAGACAGCAGTCCCTCTGTTTCGCGAAGCTGAGAGGTCAGGTCGTCTGCACGTGAGCGCGCGTCGGCAAGCTCATTTTCAAAGGCAGAAAGCCGCTCCTCCGCCTCGCGAAGCCGATCCTTGAGCTCGTTCGAAGCCTGCGCTTCGTTTTTTGCCTCGTTAAGGCGCTCCGCCGATACCGAAAGCTTGCGCCTGAGCGAGGATATCTCCGAGTTCAGTCTTTCCTCTCGCGCGGAGAACTCGTTGCTTGTCGAAACTATATAGCTGTTAACATCTTCTCTGTTGAAGCCTCTTACGGACTTGCGAAACATCCTTGTTCCTTTTTCCAATGTCGGACTCCTTTGCTGTATGCGAAATATTTCATTAGAATATATATTAGCATAAAACTCCGACAAAATCAACAGTTTATCGCCGAGATGCGTTAATTTGTAAGCGGGACGTCGCCGAGTATCACCTTTTCTGCAATAAGCTTTTCGAATTCCAGGCTGAAGCTCTCGCTGTGACCGCTTATCACCAGCTCACAGGTGACTGTAACTCGAAGGCTTGCACGGTAGAGCGTGTGATTGATGCCGACGCTTTCGATCGAGCTTTCGGGAGCAGTCCTTACCGCCGATATCATGCTTGCCGAGAAATAAACAGGAATTCCGTGTCCGGAGAAGGCGGCGATCCCCGACAGCGAGCCGGAGGGAATGCCGACCCTGACGCGAGAGCATGCCTTCAGGCGCGTCGACAGCTCCTCCGAAACGGCGCGCTCCGCCTCTGCAAGCACCTCCGACGAGAGCGAGTAGCCGGTAATGCGCTCGCCGTCGAGCACCGGAGAAAAGCACGTGTCCGCAAAGGCGGCGTTTTCCTTCATGTAATTTTCGCATGTCTCGGCGACAGCGCGGGAAATCGTGTCTCGCGCACGTACCGAAAGTGCCTCCGCCGCGCACTCGGAGACGAGATGACCGTACAGCGGTATTGCCGCGAGCAAAATAAAAAGCAAAAGGAAAAGCGGCAGCGCCCGGTGGCGCCGTATCACGCGAAGCAGCCTTGCCCTGCCGTGCATGCCGTAATACATATAAAAACCTCGACTGACAGCAAAAAATGCTCTTCCACAGGAATAATTAAGCATTATTTCTATGGACTTTCATACATAATTATGCTATAATAATTTTGAGTTATTTCTCATGGCAGTAAAGTATATATGCCGTGTTTTTATCCTTTATGAAAGAGTGGTGACGCATTCGGTGAATATTATATCACTGTCGACCGAGGGCTACGCCTGCAATACGTATCTGCTCGTGTCCGGCACCGAGGCGGCGCTTGTCGACCCTTCCTGCGAGACGGAGGAGCTTGAGACGGCGCTTGCCGAGTGCTCGGCGGAGCTTAAATATATTATCCTGACTCACGCACATTTCGATCACATGCTGACGCTTGACGACATTCGCGCGAAATACAGCGCCCCGCTGTGCGTTCATCGGCTCGACGCTCCGGCACTCTCCGACAGCACGCGAAGCCTGTTTTCAATGATAGGCTACCCGTCGCGCAGCTTCGCTCCCGCAGAGAGGCTGCTTGAGGACGCGGACGAGCTGACGCTGGGCGATGAGAAGCTCACCGTAATTCATACGCCGGGACACACGCTGGGCTCGATCGTGCTTGCATGCGGGGACGTGCTTATTACCGGAGACACACTTTTTGATATGTCTGTCGGGCGGTGTGACTTCCCGGGCGGCGACGGACGTGCTATAATGAGCTCGATATTTTCGCTCTATGAGCGCTACCCGAGCGCACGGATATTCCCCGGTCACGGAGCAACGTCAAATATTGAAAAGCAGATAAAACACAATCCTTTTACCAAACGGAGATAAAATAATGGACCTTCATTATCTTTCAGGACTTCTTTTTCCGAACGTGACGATGACTCGCGAGGAGCTTGAGGAAAAGTATCCTCCGAGAGCGCTTCCGGAGGGTGCCGTCGTTTCCAGAATGGCGCCGAGTCCCACGGGCTTTGTTCACCTCGGAAATCTTGTACAGGGCATGACCTCGGAGAGAATGTCTCATCAGACGCACGGCGTGCATTTTCTGCGCGTCGAGGATACGGACGCCAAGCGCGAGGTCGCAGGTGCGGTGCCGATACTCATCGAATCGCTGAAGCATTACGGCATTGAGTTTGACGAGGGCGAGACCGCAGACGGCGACGTCGGCTCCTACGGACCCTACAGACAGAGCCGCCGCGCCGATATTTATCACGTATACGCCAAGGAGCTCGTCGAGCGCGGGCTTGCTTACCCCTGCTTCTGCTCCGAGGAGGAGCTTGCCGACATCCACGCACGCCAGGAGGCGGAGAAGGCAAACTTCGGCTACTTCGGCAAGTGGGCAGTGTGGCGCGACAGACCGCTCGAGGACATCGAGGCGGCGATTGCCGAGGGGAAAAAGTGGGTGCTCCGCTTCCGCTCCGAGGGCAATATCGAAAACAAGATAAAGTTCACCGACCTCATCAAGGGCAAGCTCGAGCTGACGGAGAACGACATCGACCACGTGCTCCTCAAGAGCGACGGAATACCGACATACCACTTTGCACACGCAGTCGACGACCACCTCATGCGTACAACTCACGTCGTAAGAGGCGACGAGTGGCTGCCTTCGCTTCCGTTCCACCTTCAGCTGTTCTCGGCGCTCGGCTTTAAGGCACCGAAGTACCTTCACATCGGTCCGCTTATGAAGATGGACGGCACCTCGAAGCGCAAGCTCTCGAAGAGAAAGGACCCCGAGCTCGCGCTCACCTATTACAAGGAGGAGGGCTTCCCGACAGAGAGCGTCTATGAGTACATTATGACCGTGCTCAACTCGAATTTCGAGGATTGGCGCCGCGCGAATCCCACAGCCGATATCGGCACGTTCCTCTTCTCGCACAAGAAGATGAACCCCGCAGGCTCGCTTTTCGATTACGCGAAGCTGCTCGACGTTTCGAAGAATGTTATCTCCAGAATGACAGCCGACGACGTTTACGAGCGCTTTACCGAGTGGGCGCGCGAGTTTGACGCACCTCTTGCCGAGGCATTCACCTCAGACGCGGACTACGCCAAGAAAATATTCGCAATAGGTCGCGGCGGCAAGAAGCCGAGAAAGGATATCGGTCGCTGGTGCGAGGTCAAGGCTTATGCCGGCTTCTTCTACGACGAATACTTCACAGTCCGCGACAGCTATCCCGACACCTTTGCCGCGGATGACATTAAGGCAGCTCTTAACGCATTCATCGAGAGCTTCGATATCACGGACGACCAGAATACGTGGTTCGATAAGATAAAGGCAGTCGCCGACTGCTGCGGCTTTGCCTCCGACATGAAGGCATACAAGGCAGACCCCGCGCCGTACAAGGGCAGCGTCGCCGACGTTTCCATGTTCCTGCGCGTCGCGGTCACGGGAAGCGTAAATTCTCCCGATATGTATTCCGTAATGCAGATACTCGGAAAAGAGCGCGTCGCCTCACGTATCAACTCGATGCTCGAGAGCCTTTAATTCATTATAAAAAGGAACGGTAAACAAACATGATCGAAATGAGCTCCAACTTCATTCACGATATAATCGACGCCGACCTTGCCGAGGGCAGGGAAGACCACGTCCACACGCGCTTTCCTCCCGAGCCGAACGGCTATCTCCATATCGGAAGCGCAAAGGCGATATATATAAACTATTTCACCTCCCGCAAGTACGGCGGAAGGTTCAATCTCCGCTACGACGACACGAACCCCTCGAAGGAGGACACCGAGTACGTCGACTCCATCTACGAGGATCTTAATTGGCTCGGAACCGTCCCGGACGGCGGTATATACTACGGCTCCGACTATTTCGACGACTGCTACAAATACGCCGAGCTTCTGATAAAAAAGGGTCTGGCATACGTGTGCGACCTTTCGGCGGAGGAGCTTCGCGAGTATCGCGGCACGCTCACCGAGCCTGGACGCGAGAGTCCCTACAGAAACAGAAGCGTCGAGGAAAACCTTGATCTTTTCCGCAGAATGCGCGACGGCGAGTTCCCCGACGGCTCGAAGACGCTCCGTGCCAAGATCGACATGGCGTCTCCCAATATGAACATGCGTGACCCCGCGATATACAGGATCGTTCGCGCGCATCACCACCGTCAGGGCGACAAGTGGTGCATCTATCCGCTTTACGACTATGCTCATCCGATACAGGACGCGACAGAGGGCATCACGCATTCG